>JACZSK010000181.1 GCA_022574255.1 Pseudomonadota bacterium | reverse complement strand
TGATCGAGACCGCATAAATGTCGCGTTCGACACGCTGATATTCCCAGTCCTTGCCCTGGTTGGAAGTAAACAGGATTTGCTTGCCGTCCGGAGTCCAGGATAATGGTCCCTGGTGATTGAAATTGCCCGCGGTCAGCTGGCGGGGTGAGCCGCCGTCGGCGGGGACAATAAAGATATGCGTATATGCGGGCTCGACGAAGCCACGACCATCAAAGCGGTAAATTACCGAATCTATCACCTTGACGGGCTCCGACCATTCAGCGCCATCCGGCTTTTTCCGCAGCTTGGCTAACGGCTCGCTCTTCGATATGACATCCATCTGGAAGGCCAGCCAGCGCCCGTCCGGCGACCAGGAAAGCGAGGACATGCGGTCTCGCACAACGGCAATCTCCGCGGTCTGGCCGGTGTCCATCCAGCGCACAAAGATGCCGCTGCCCGGCTTTGCGGGCTGGCCGCCCGGCGCACCTGTTCCGCCGGGCACGGACTGGATATAGGCGATTCGGTCACCGCCCGGTGACCAGCGCGGCGACGAGGCTTGGGCGGCGCCCGAGACCAGCGGTCGGTGTCCGCCACCATCGCTGTTCACGATCCAAAGGTTGGACCGCGTACGGTCTTTCATTATGTCGTTCGAGCGACGCTCATAGACGATGCTGTTACCGTTCGGCGAAACGCGGGGATCATTGGCATATTCGAGCCGAAATATATCTTCCGCTGTAAATTGGCCCGGCTTCGCTTCGCCGGCTTCTTCGGCTGCGACAGGCCCCTGAACAAGTGTAGGCAGTGCGAGCGAAAGGATGAAGGCAACTAATCGAGTGTTGACCATGAGGTCCCCCTGTTTGATCAGCAGCCACCATAAATCAGCGCCGGCGTTTATTCAAATACCGGTATCAAATCCGGCAGGAATTCTGTAGGGGCAACCCGGCGACAAGCGGATGCCGCTCCGGGGCCATTACTTTGTCCGTCGCCCAACTTACATCTTTACCCGCCGCCCTTACGGCGAGCTAACAATCAGTGCCGAAATTGTGGTCGTGAAAAGAGTCTGCTTTTAGCCAAAAGCAGACATTGAGAATAGTTCGCATATGCCGGGCGGCGCCCCTCCCGAGGGCAGAACAGGATGCGGGGGAACGGGTAATATCCCCGGCGGGTTGAATCGGAATGCGGGCGCGGCTAATCTGGCAGTGTTGAAAGCATCGGGGAGCATGAACCGTGAGCGATAACGACACACCGAAGGAACTGCCGGGCTGGATCACGAGCCACCTCGCGCTTTATGATGAGGACCCAGACAAAGGCCACGACTGGGATTCATCAATCCTGGGTAGGCCGGGTATCCTGCCCTGCCTGTTGCTCACCACCACCGGCCGGAAAACGGGCCAGCCCAAAGTATCGCCACTGATCTATATCAAATCAGAAACCGGTTATGTTGTGATTGCGTCCAAGGGTGGCGCACCGGCGCATCCCGCCTGGTATCTCAATATGGTCGATCAGCCAAATTGCGAAATTCAGGTCCGCCGCGACCATTATACCGTCACGGCGCGTGACGCGGAGGGCGACGAACGCGAGGCCCTGTGGAAACAGATGGCTGAAATTTATCCGCCGTACGACGATTATCAGTCGGCCACGGACCGCGCCATCCCGGTGGTTGTGCTGGAGCCCTCGGCCTAGGTCCCGACCAAGCCTTTAAGGCGAAGAAATGCCGGTCAGCGACGGCCTGGTCTTGTGCCAGTCGGTCGCCTGCCCGTAGGCGTGGGCCAGCGCGATCACATCAGGCTCTCGGCCTCTTTCAAATTGCCCATCTGTTTGCACAACAGGCCAAACAGCTGCAGCGCGCCATGTTAGTCAGGCCGCACCGCCATAATCTGGCGATACAGCCGCGCGGCGGCAGAGGTCCGGAGGGCCTCGAAATTCTCCTCCTCGTACCTGACCTGGCCACTGACCGGCTGATTTGGTGTTTCCCCCGTTGCTTGCTGCATGCCACCACCATCTTTCCGGGGCCTGTTTGCTTGAGTGTGATCCCCAGGTATTATCCCCCGGATGTAATCCTATGGCCGGCATCCAAGGGACGTGGCATGACGAATCGTCGCATAGCGCGCCCGGCCCGGTAAACCGGGGCCCAAACAGGGGAAAAGAGGGAATAGAGGTCATGACCAACGAATTGAACACGCAGATAGAGCAGCTGGCCGATATTGAGGCCATAAGGAAATCGAAACACCGCTACGCCGCCTTTCTGGATGACAATTACGACGCCGAGGGCTGCGCCACCCTGTTTGCCGAGGACGCGGTGTGGGACGGCGGGTCATTCGGCCGCCATGAGGGGCGCGATGCCATTCGCGAATTC
>JACZSK010000093.1 GCA_022574255.1 Pseudomonadota bacterium | reverse complement strand
CCTTCATGGTTTTCAAGGGGTTCCGACGCATTCCCAGCCGCAAAGGAACGCAGCCCTTTGAAGTTTCGAGTGGAAATAGCCGACCGGTCCGGGTTTGACAAGGAAGCCCGACTGCTGCGGATCCAGCCCTTGAAAGGGTGTGGCCCTTTCGGCGGGCTGTATTCTTGCATTCGCTCTTCCTTGTCAAACAGAATTGAACCGGATTAATGAGTCCTGACCCTAAGTATATTGTCCCGGGAATTCCTGTCCCCAGAATTCAGAATTGCCAGAATTGCAGGTATTGTGTCCTCGGGGTTTGTCCCCAGGATTTGCCAGAATTTTGCCTAGAATTCCCAGAATTCCCCAAAATCCCCCAGGTATTGTATCCCCGGAATTCCGGAAGTATAATGTCCCCGGAATTTTTGTCCCCGGAATTCCTGTAGCAATCAAGTCTTTGAATGTGATTTGATATGCAATCGATAAATACTCTTCGCCAAGCGCGGCCAATCGCGCGATCACCATTTGTGGCGTCGGGCCGTGCTGCGCTCTTGGTTCTGCTCGGGAGCAGCTTTTCTTTGGCGGCCTTGGCAGCGGAGCCTACGCTTGAAGAACTCGCCCTGAAAGTGCCTGCATATGATCTGGCGCGAAGTTATTTCCACTCCAAGATGATGATTGAAAGGCTTCTTCCTGCCGCTCGGGCAGGCGCTACCATCGTCACCCCGGGCGGTGAAATTAATCAGGAAAATGCCGGCGAGTACGAGAGAGAATACCACGAAAGGCTTTCGGCTTACGCCGAGGTGATTACGCAGAGAGGCTATAAAGACTTATCCGGGTCATACCAGTCGAGGACCACCAAGTCATGTGGACGGATTCAGTCGCATTGGGTTGGCCTGATACACGAAGACTCTGCGAGCGGCATTGAAATTCGGCAGGACGGCTTTGAGGCTCAGTTGATCGTCAAGATAAAATCCGGAGGAAAGGAGTTCAGCGTCGAGAACCCGGCTATCATCGTAGAGGCTGCCATCTTCGTACTCGATGCCATGAACTCCGAATACGGGTTTCGCGGTAAGGTCAAGGGCGAAGCCATTTTACTCAAGCCCGACGTCTCGGTCCTCAAGACCTGGCCAGGATGGGCGGGACCGCCCCGCAAAAAAGATTTGAAAAAATGCACCATTACTCTGGAGCCGCTCAAGAGCAATCCCGGTGGTGACGCTCGCGACGAACAAGAGTTGCTTGTCGCCGCTCTTGCCGGAGACCTGTCACAAGTTGGTGCCTTGCTGGAGCAAGGTTCAGATGTCAACTATCAGAACGGTGGCGTAACCGCCTTATACGCGGCCTCCGAAAATGGCCATGAAGGGGTTGTGCAGGCCCTGCTCGCCAAGGGCGCCCGGGTCAATTTTCAGGGCAGGAATGGCCGGACAGCCCTTATGCTAGCCTCCGAAAGCGGGCATGAGGGGATTGTCCAAGCCCTGCTCGCCCAAGGCGCTCAGGTTGATCTTCAAGCCAAGAATGGCCGGACAGCCCTTATGTTAGTCTCCGAAAGCGGGCATGAGTGGATTGTGCAAGTCCTGCTCGCCAAGGGCGCCAATGTCGATCTTCAATCCAGGTATGGCCGGACCGCCCTTATGCTAGCCTCCGGAGAAGGGCATGCGGGGGTTGTGCAAGCGCTGCTCGCCAGTGGCGCCCTGACGGATATTCAAAGCCTTGTCGGGACAGCTTTATACGCGGCCTCTGCCAACGGGTATGAGGAGATTGTGCAAGCTCTGCTCGCCAACGGCGCTCAGGTCAGTCTTCAGAGCAAGACTAGCAGTACTACAGCCCTTATGGGAGCCTCCGGAAACGGACATGAGGGTATTGTGCAAATCCTGCTTGCCAAAGGCGCCCAAGTCGATCATCAAAACGAGGTTGGCTTGACTGCTCTTATGCGAGCCGCCCAAAGTGGGCACGAGGAGGTTGTGCGGGCCCTGCTCGTCAACGGTGCCCAGGTCGATCTCCTGAGCGAAGTCATCGACACGACAGCCCTTTTGAGTGCCTCCGTAAACGGACATGAGGGGGTTGTGAAAACCCTGCTCGCCCATAACGCTTGGATCGATCTTCAAAATAAGGGCGGCTGGACCGCTCTTATGAGGGCCTCAGGAAACGGACATGAGGGGATTGTACGAGCCCTTCTCGCCAACGGCGCCCGGGTTGATTTTCAGAGCAAGAAGGTCGGCTGGACCGCCCTTATGAGAGCCTCCGGAAACGGACATGAGGGGATTGTACGAGCCCTGCTCGCCGAGGGCGCCCGGGTCGATCTTCAAAACAAGGATGGCGAGACGGCCATACGGGTCGCGAAAACGAGACGAATCAAGGAACTGCTTGAAGCTGCTAGTGGAACGGAATAGTACCTGGCAGGAAGTCTGCTCTTAAATGTGATCAATAAGACAAACGCTATTTTCCCCGCAAAAAGCGTTATTGAACTTTTGTTTGTAGTGGTGCGGAAATCGCTCCGTCAGAATGGTTAAATACTGGTGGAACAGACCCTGAGTATAAGAATTCTTAATCAAAATTCGCTTTAATGTCCGGCAATTATAACGGATTTAACCGGTGCGGGATCGTTCGGGCCCGCTCCAGGTTTTTCTTGGCATGCTGCGCCGCCGCTCCTCTTCTCGGGGGCGGGGCTTCAAACCTTGGCGCAGGGGCAAAGCCGGACCGAATTTGTTGGGGGTAAACGTTGGCAATCGGCGAATCATATTTCCGCAAGAGTGGCGGAGAGTATGTCTTTTATCCGCACAACAGTAGCGGCGGCTATGTGGTCAGCCGAGAGGACAAAGAACGCTTTGTCCGCTGGTTTGGCCGCGTCGGGCTGGTATTCGCCTCTTTCGCGGGGCCGTGCGGGGCGCTGTTGCTGACCGTATACGAGCCCAACCTGATCCCCTTCGTCACCTTTCTGGCGCTCTTCATGGGCGCTGGCTACATCTATCAGGCGCGCTGGGTGAATTGCTATATTGCCAACCGCGAGCAGAGTGAGCCCGAGCGCGGCTTTCGCGCGCGGCTGTGGGCCGGCTACCTGGCCACGCCCAACTGGCTGTATATCGCAATCACATCCTTCTTCTTCGCCCTGGCCATTGCCTCGGGCGCCATGGCCTACGCGATGATCTCCTTTGGCGGTGACTGGACGCTGTTTCCCCTGAGCTGCCTGTCGCTGTTGTTCGCGAACATCTATCTGGCCTGGACCATGTATGTCTGGGAGCATAAGGAGCAAAAAACGAAGGAGCTTGGCTTATAGAGGCGCCGCGCCCAGTGGCGCCCGGCTCCCAGCCCCGTAATCCCTGAAGGTTGAACCGGCGAAATATGCAATTTCTGATTCATAAATTTACGCGGTCCACCGCCGCCGTACTGCTGGTTCCCGGCGCCATTATCTTTGCCGTGTCCTTCGGCATCATCGCCATGCAGTCGGCACGCCAGGAGGTTTTCGACCAGAAATTTCGCGCCGAGATATCCAACCGTGCCGATACGGTGCGCGCCGATCTGGAGGGGGAGCTGAACCAGGATATGTATCTGGTCAGCGCGCTGGTCGCCGAATTCGCCATCCATCCCCGCATGACCGTGCCCCAGTTCAACCGGCTGGCGCGCGAGATATTCGCCCGCAAGAAGCATATGCAGAAGATCGCCATCGCCCCGGGCGGAGTGATCAAATATATCTACCCGCTGCAGGGCAACGAGGCGGCGCTGGGGCTGGACCTGGCCATTCAGGCAGCACAGCGCGACGATATTCGCCTGGCGCGCCAGACCGGGGATGTGGTTTTTTCCGGCCCCATTGACCTGGTGGAGGGCGGCCGGGCGATCATTCTTCACGCGCCGGTCATGGCGACCGTGCCGGGTGGACGGCCCGGCAGCGGCGGCTTCTGGGGGTATGTTTCGGTGCCCCTTGATATGGACAGTTTGTTCGCCGCAGCGGGGCTCAGCCCGGAAGTCGGCGACATGCGGCTGGCGCTGCGATCGCTGAAACCGGACGGTTCGGCGGATGCCATGATTCTTGGCGACCGGGCGATATTTGCAAACAAGCCGGTATTACTGTCGATACATCTGCCGCAGGGCAGTTGGCAGATTGGCGCGGTCCCCGCTTCGGGATGGAACATCATGGCGCCGGACGTGCGCTTTATCCGCATCTCTGGCGCCCTGATCGGGGCATTGCTGGTGTTCGCCAGTGTTCTGGTGGTTATCTATATTGCGGCGCTGAAAGAGGCTGAAATTACCGCCGGCGCCGCCAGCCGGGCAAAATCAGAGTTTCTGGCGAATATGAGTCACGAAATTCGCACTCCCCTGAACGGGGTGATCGGCTTGCTGGGTGTGCTGGAGAAAAAGCGCATGAGCGAGGAAAACAAGCGCATGCTCAGCACCGCTCAGTCGTCGGCGCTTTCGCTGCTGCGCATTATCAACGACGTCCTGGATGTGGCGCGCCTTGAAGAAGGCCGTTTTGAGCTCAGGGACGCGCCTTTCTCCCTGAAAGGAACCGTGGACGAGGTGGTGGCTCTGATGCAGCCCGCGGCGCACGAAAAAGGCCTGAAGCTGGCAGTCAGTTATAAAGTGGCGGTGCCGCTGTGGATTAATGCCGACGAGGGGCGGGTGCGGCAGATTCTGAATAACCTGGTCGGCAATGCCATCAAGTTCACCGAGAAGGGCGAGGTGAGCATCCATGTGTCGTCCCGCGCCGCCGACGGCAATCATATAGCGGTGACGCTGGAAGTGGTGGATACCGGCATCGGTATCGCTCCGGAAGACCAGAAAGACCTTTTTGAACGCTTTGAGCAGGTCGACAGTTCGGTCTCCAAAAATTATCAGGGCAGCGGGCTTGGCCTGTCAATCTGCAGGCAGCTGGTTCAGTTGATGGGCGGGCGCATCAGCCTGGACAGCCAGCCGGGCAAGGGCAGCAGGTTCTCGGTGAATTTTTCGGCGCCCCGGGCGCAGCCGCAAAGGGTGACTAAAAAGCCGAAATCACCGGTCAAGCAGGCGGCCGCGGGCACTGGTCTGAATATCCTGGTCGCCGAGGACAATCCGGTGAACCAGCTGTTGATTACCAAGCTTCTGATTGAGGCCGGGCATACGCTGGAGACGGCGGTGAACGGGCATGAGGTGCTGGCGGCGCTTGACAAGAGAAATGGCGCCGGCGCGGCCAAGTCAAAGAACGCCAAAAAGAGCAGGCCGTTCGATTTGATCCTGATGGATGTGCAGATGCCGGACATGGACGGCATTGAGGCCGCCGAACGCATTCGCCGGCGTGGCGGAGCACAGGCGGCTATTCCGATTATCGCGCTGACCGCCCATGCCATGGAGGAGATGCGCCAACAGTGCCTTGATGCGGGCATGCAGGGATTTGTGACCAAGCCCATAGAACCCGACGCCCTGCACGCGGAAATAGCCAATATGATGAAGGCGAAAGCGGCCTGAGTCTCCCGCGCCCAATCGGCCGGAAATTAATCCCTGTCAAATGGTTCCCTTTGGTCAGAAAGTGCTCTAGAACCCCGCTCTATGAAGGTTTCCGACTTTGACTTCAATCTGCCGGACGAGCGCATTGCGCTGCGCCCGGCTGAGCCGCGCGGCGCGGCGCGGATGCTGGTGGTTCGCCCCGGCGGCAAAATTGAAGACAGCAGGATCAAGGCCCTGGCCAGCTATTTGCGGCCCGGCGACGCCGTGGTTTTCAACAATACCAAGGTTATTCCGGCGCGGCTGGTGGGCCGGCGTGGCGCCGCCACGATCGAGGTGACCCTGCATCGCCGTATCGAGCCCACGAAATGGCGTGCTTTTGCCCGCCCGGCCAAGCGATTGCGCGAGTGGGACATTATTGATTTCAATGGTTTAAAGGCGGAAGTTGAGGAAAAAGGCGAGGATGGAGAAGTGACCCTGCGCTTTGATTGCTCGCCCGTCGATTTTGCCGAAGGCCTGGCGCGCAAGGGGGTCATGCCCCTGCCGCCCTATATCGCCAGCAAACGCGCCCCCGACGCCCGCGATGACCGGGATTACCAGACACTGTTCGCCCGGCGGGAGGGCGCTGTGGCGGCGCCCACCGCGGGCCTGCATTTCTCCGATGAGATCATGAAGTCGATCACCGATGCCGGCGCCAAAACCCATTTCATCACCCTGCATGTGGGGGCGGGCACTTTTCTGCCGGTCAAGTGTGAGGATACCGCGGACCACAAGATGCACCGGGAGTGGGGCGAAATTTCCGCCACCATTGCCGAGGCCCTGAACGAGACGCGGGCCAGGGGCGGACGCATCGTTGCGGTGGGCACCACATCATTGCGGTTGCTGGAAAGCGCCACGACGCCGGGCGGGCAAATCTATCCTTTTTCTGACGAGACGGGCATTTTCATCACCCCCGGCTACAAGTTTCGCGCCGTCGACCTGCTGGTGACCAATTTTCACCTGCCGAAATCAACGCTTTTCATGCTGGTGTCGGCTTTTTCCGGCTCTGCAGCCATGAAAGCTGCCTATGCCCACGCAATCGCCGAGCGCTACCGCTTCTATTCCTACGGCGATACCTGTTTGCTGTACCCCGGCCAGGCAAAAGAGCGCGGCGAGGCGAGAAAGAGCGTTAAATGACGCGGTTCGCCTTTACCATTGAGGCCAGCGACGGGGCGGCACGGACCGGGCGCATTACCATGCAGCGCGGCGAAATCCGCACGCCGGCCTTTATGCCGGTGGGCACCGCCGCCACGGTGAAAGCCATGTATCCGGAAGCGGTCGCCGCGACCGGCGCAGACATAATTCTGGGCAATACATACCATCTGATGCTGCGCCCCGGGGCGGAGCGGGTGGCGGCGCTGGGCGGCCTGCATAAGTTCATGAACTGGCCGGGGCCGATTTTGACCGATTCCGGCGGCTACCAAGTGATGAGCCTGGCCAAGCTCAGGAAGATCACCGAAGAGGGCGTCGCGTTCCAGTCACACCTGGATGGCGAAAAGCATCTCTTGAGCCCGGAAAGCTCGATGGAAATCCAGCGCCTGCTGGACGCGGATATCGTGATGGCCTTTGATGAATGCACGCCGTACCCGGCTGCCCAGGAGGATGCGCGGGCTTCAATGGAATTGTCCATGCGCTGGGCCATGCGCTCGCGGGACGCCTTTGATGCGGGTGGCGAACATGCGGCGCGGGCGGCGCTGTTCGGTATTCAACAGGGCGGCATTTACGCGGATTTGCGCGCTGAATCGGCTGAAAAGCTTATCGATATTGGCTTTGACGGCTATGCCATCGGCGGCCTGGCGGTGGGCGAGGGGCAGGCGGAAATGCTTCGAGCGCTGGAGTTTTCAGTGCCGGTATTGCCCGCCGATGCGCCGCGCTATCTGATGGGGGTGGGCAAGCCCGATGATCTGGTGGAGGCGGTGCTGCGCGGCATCGATATGTTCGACTGCGTGTTGCCCACGCGCTCGGGCCGCACCGGGCAGGCCTTCACCTGGGACGGGCCGTTGAATATGAAAAACGCCCGCCACAAGGACGACCCCGCGCCCATCGACGCGGAGTGCCGCTGCCCCGCCTGCGCCAGCTATTCGCGGGCCTATATCAGGCACCTGCTGAAGGCCGGGGAGATTTTCGGCGCCATGCTGATGACCGCCCATAACCTGACCTTTTACCAGGATCTGATGCAGGCCATGCGCGACGCCATCGGCGCCGGGCGGCTGACCGCCTTCGCTGATGATTTTCTGGCGCGTTATCGCCGCCGGTGATTTCCTGGCGCGCTACAAAACCTAATCGGAAAACCGTGCCGCAACCGGAGCCATCACCAGTCCCGCTACGGCGGGCATGAAGACATCCGCGGCAAAGGCCACCAGCGTGACTTCAAGGGTCCAGGGCTGGATCGCGTAGAAAATGAAATTCACCGAGCCGAGGAAAACACCGAGCAGGAGGCCGCGCTGGAATCCCACCATCGAGGTGGTGACGTCCGCCGGGCGCAGGGCCGCCAGCACCCAGGCCATCAGGGCATAGGCTATGAGTATCCACAGCATCTTTTCCTCGCCTTCTGGCCGCCACAGGCCCTGGGGCAGACTGGCGTACATGTCTTGCAGCAGGATGCCGTGGACGATGAAGCCGTAAAGACTGAAGACTACAAAGCCCGCCAGGGCGGTCATCAACACTGATTTGGTGAATAGCTTGGGCATTGTCTTGCGCTCCCCTGTTTGGTGAGTGGGAAGAGCTTATACCGGAAGCGCTGGGCGGTCTTGGAGATTTGGCCTGAATGAAAAACAGTTATCCTGATTTTTTTGTCACCCGCACCCTCACCCTGACCCTCTCCCTCAAGGGAGAGGGCTTTTCTTTCGTCACCCCGGCCCCCGAGCCGGGGTCCATTGCCCTTTTTGTCTCTTTTCGTCATTCGCCGACCCTCTTTGCGTGAAGCGCATTGGCGGCGAATCCAGCTGCGCGCCAGTTATATCGCAACCAGGGTCTTTCCAGTTCCGATTCCTGTTTCGATAAGATTCCGATTTGCAGCTTAGCCCGCAGGGTTTCGGGGTCTCTTCCCAAATGTCTGAGCCTCTGGACTCGCCGATCAAGTCGGCGCGTGACGAAGAAAAGTATGTCCGGGGTGAGAAAAGAGCCCCCCAAGGCGTATCACGCAAAAAGCCGCATCACGCAAAAAATGGTGGGAAGGTGCGGGGTTTAATTGCAAAAAACGGGGCCGCGCAAGTCCGGCAACCTGTGCCGATACCCTGTGCGACCCCGCTTCAAATCAGTTTCCTGCGGCGTTATTCGACGACTTCGGCGGCGCCACTACCGGCCTTGAGGCGCGGGGCAACGAAGTTTTCCATCACCGCCTTGCGCAACACCTGCGGGGGCAAGAGGCCCTGAGCCAGGATAAAGTCGTGGAACTCCTTTTCCGGGAAATTGCCCTTGAGCTTCAGCTCGGTATCGGCCCTGAGGCCCAGCAGCTTGCTGTAGCCGTAATAATAGGCAGTCGCCTGGCCGGGCATGCGGAAGATATAGCGGTCGAGCTCGGACTTGGCGCCGGTCTCGTCCTCCATCACCTCTTCCATGAGAATGCGCCGGGCGTCCTCGCGGGTTGCCAGGCCCAGGTTCAGCATCGGGTCCATCCAGATGCGCTGGGCCCGAAGCAGCCGCCCCTGCAGCGAAAGAAGCTGGCCATCGAGCGGCATGTAGGGTTTGGCTATGGCCTCGGCATACAAAGCCCAGCCCTCGACATTGGCGCTGTTGAAGGCAAAGATCGCCCGCGCCGTGGAGACACCGCCGCGCAGCATGGTGGTGAACTGCATCTCATGCCCGGGGCGCGCCTCGTGGGCTGAAAGGGTCCACATCTGCGCCTTGAAGGCATAATCGCTGTCGGGCCAGCTACCGTCCTCGTTCTGCGCGATCAGCGGCACGATGAACTCGGGGAACTCGCCGGTGTTGCCCACCAGCCGTGGCACGTCCAGATGTGCGGCCGGCTGTTGCGCGGTCTCGGCCGCCGTCGCCATGCGCACCCGCGCCGGCTCGTCGGGCAGGCTCATCAGGTCGTTTTCCTCGATAATCGCGTCCAGCCCCAGCATCACCTCGCGGTAGGCGTCCAGCAATGCTTCGCCATGCACCTGCTCTTCTTTCAGAAGCGTGATGACCGCGCGGTAGTCGGTGACACCGTCATAGCCTTTATCAGCGGCCACCAGCGGCGCCAGCGCGATCATCTCGTTGCGGATATTCATGAAGGCGACGCGGCCGATTTCAATCAGCGCTTCGGGCGAGAGGTCAACGCCCCAGTTTTTCAGGTTTAGCTCATAAAGCTCGCGCGGCAGCACGGCGCTTTCCCGGGTGCGCGGCAAAATCTCGGCCCGCACCCATTCCACATGCGCGCGCAGCTGGGTTTGCAACAGCGCCAGGTCTTCCTCATAGCCCTTCAGTTCGGTGTTGCCGAAAACCTCGTCCAGGCCTTTTATAAACTCTTCCGCGCGCTCCAGGTCCTGCTCAACCTCGCCCCTGAAAGGGCGGATCAGGCCGCTGTCAAACCGCTTGCCGACCAGCTCCCTGGCCTGCAGGGTCAGGGGTGTGAAACCCTCGGCCTGGCCGGTGTATTTCTTCAGCCGCACCAGGGCCGCCTGCTGGCGCTCCAGCGGTACCTGTTTGTCCAGCAGGCCGTTGAAGCCGGCGAAGATCAGCCGCGAAAGACTGAAATAGGGCAGAACCCGGTCGAGATTGATCTGGGTGGATTCGATGCTGTCCTCCTCCGACTGGATCATGATCTCGATATCCTGGCGCACGCGGGCGTCTTCTTCCCGCTCAAGCAGCGCTGCCAGCATTTCTATGTTGGCCCGGGAAACGGCCATCCGGCGTTGTTCCAGGTTTTCGCCCAGGTCGAAAATATCCTCGTCATAGCCGTCGACGCCGGTCTGGCCGGAAAATTCAGGCGCGAATTTGGCGCCGGATTCGAGGATTTCATAGGCGATCTTGTTGGAGCGCTCTACCCAGTCTTCCGCGGCCATAACAGGTGCGGAGAAGGCGGCGGATACAAGCATGGTGGTGGCCAGAAGGCCACGGGTCAGGGTTTTCATTAGCATGTGTGTGCCTCGCTATAAGTGCTGTGTCGTGGTTCATGTGAATGCGGTATTTCCCGCTTTTTTGGGCCCGGTTGGTGGGCCAGCCCCTCACTTATCAATATACGCGGGCGCGGGCAAGCATCCTTCGCCGGGGGAGGGATATCTGCGGCAAACACCGGGGCTGATTTGCACAGGAAAGGCACAGGAATGGCCTCGGGTTGGCCGATATTCGCGCCGATTGGCGGCTTGACCGGGGCGGTGCTTGGAACTACATAAAGGGCCGCGGGCGGCGGCGCTTTTGCGGGTCTGGTTTCCGGCCCGTTGCCGCGCCATACCCGCCCGCTTGAATATGCGTGGGCCCGTAGCTCAGTTGGTAGAGCAACTGACTTTTAATCAGTAGGTCACAGGTTCGATCCCTGTCGGGCTCACCATATAAAACAATAGGTTAGACGAAATCTTGGCCGCTCTCGAAGCGGCCATTTTCTTCTGGGGTAACGCCGGGGGTAACAGTTGGGCAGGATTTCAATCGATGTCGGGCGAGCCCTTGCGCTCGATCAGGTCCATCACCCGGTCGCCAAAAAAGATGGCGAAGGCCGCTAGGGCAACAGATCCGATCC
>JACZSK010000180.1 GCA_022574255.1 Pseudomonadota bacterium | reverse complement strand
AGGATTTGTGCTGTCCGGCGAATGGGCCTTTGCCAGCGGGCTCAGCCACTCCCAATGGGCCATCGTCGGAACCCAAACCGAGACCGCGACCCGCGACGAATACGAAATGACGCTGTTCGCGATTCCCAAGGCCGAGTTCGAGGAAGTGGACAACTGGTATGTCTCGGGTCTGTGTGGCACCGGCTCGACCAATATCCGGGTGACCGAAGTATTTGTCCCCGAGCACCGCTCGATCGCCATCAACACCTTCGATACCGGCACCACCGTCGGCGCTCTGGAGCACGACAGCTATACCTACCGGACCTACTTACAGGAATATTTCTATTCGGTGCCATTGGGGCCAATCGTCGGCGCCGCCGTCGGTGCCATGGAGACCTACCTGGAGATCACCAAGACCCGTATCGGTGCCATGTTCGGCGAAAAGGTCGCTGAGCAAATCCCGGTCCAGACGCGGATCGCTGAATCCTCGGCTGAAATCTCCGCTGCGGGGCTCATGAACGACCGGCTGTTCAGGACGCTCCACGAGCGCGGCGCCAAAGGTGAGCGAATGACCAGGAGCGAGACGGTGCGCATGAAGCGGGACGCGGTCTTCATCGGCAAGCTGTGCTCGCGGGCGGTCGACCGGCTGGTCAAGATGATGGGGGCCAGCGGCCTTTCGGATACCAACCCGGTGCAACGCTTTTTCCGGGATATCCGCGCCCTGACCGCCCACCAGAGCCAGCAATGGGAAATTGGCATGATGCCCTATGGGCGCTGGGCGCTGGGTCTGGAGACCGAAAACGAGGTTATGGATTCTGCTCCCCAAGGTGACGATAATCTGTTTTAAGGCTTTGTCAGAGGAAAGTGACCTGGCTCGAGAGGGCCGTAAGCCGCTTGGCCTCAGGCAACCAGTTGGCGCCACTCGTCCAGCGCGGCGGAGCGGTTGAGCTTGAAATCATGACGGCAGTAACGGTGGCGTTCCTGGTTGAAGTGATTGTGGATCGAGGAGTGGATTGAGGCAAATTTCTGCAGCGTTGCGGGACTTCGGAACCTTGCCATTGCCCGCTCTCGTCGACGGAAGGGCTGATGTGAATTTTCGGCTCGGTTGTTGAGCCAGCGGCCAGTTTTTTGACGGGCCTGGTTTCCGATCTCGCGCATCGCCGCCCGGTAGGAACGAAGACGATCCGTCACAATCACTTGCGGAGGGCCGTACCGTTTCATCGCTTTCTTCAGAAATCTCAGTGCTGCCCTGCGATCCCGCTTCTTCGTAACGAGTACTTCCAGCACCTCGCCTTCGTGATCTACCGCCCGCCAGAGATAATGGGTCTCGCCACCGATCCTGACAAAAACCTCATCCAGATGCCAACGCCATTGGGAAAACGACTGATGTTGAATGCGTCGTTTCCTGATCTCCGCCGCAAACAGCGGTCCGAACCGGTTCCACCATGCACGTACCGTCTCATAGCTGACGTCAATGCCTCGCTCGTGCAGCAAATCTTCAACCTGCCGCAACGACAGCGGCAAGCGAACTTACATCATTACTGCCAGGCGGATGACTTCGGGCGAAGTTTTGAAATAGCGGAATGGATTTCTCATTCGCAGACGCTACGAAACACACATCGTCGCCTCAAGCAGTTTTCCCCTGACAATGCCCCGCCAACCAGTCCGCCGACAAAAGCGGCTCATGCGCCGCCCCGGTGACCGCCTTGTTCGTCGCCCTGGCCAGAACATCACCGAGGTCCTCAAGAATCTGGTTGAGGCGATCCAGAAACCGGTTCAGGTCGGACGCCAACTCACCGAATTCGTCCGCACTCTTGACCGGCGCGCGGAAAGACAGGTCCGAGGCTCCCTTGCCAGCCTATTCAACTGAAGGTCTCTTTTCAATCGCTGGCGCAGATATCGCCGCTGCAATCGATGGGCGGTATTCGACCCCCGATGCTCCTCATTACGGCCAGAGCCAAAAAAATCCCGCCGATGATCGCTGCATAGGCAGGAATGGCGTGGGGCGAAAGGCCGGGAATGCCACCCAGTACGAGTGAATCGTTGCCACCAGGCACCAGGGCAGCGCCAAAGCCCATGAGGCCACCGCCCAGAAAGTGCCGCGCCAGTTGATCCGCCGATGGCCGGACGGGGCGAAAGGCCCGTCGCTGGCGGGACGAGGCAACCATGCCGACCAGCACGGCGGTAAAAAACGCCCATAATATGGGGACCGAGGAATCTTCGGCGCCGGTAAGGCTTCGGGCGGTTCTCAAAAATGCACTGGTGAAAAACCAGTTCCCGAAAAAATAGAACAAAATCGCATTGCTGACGCCGAGCAGAGCAGCGCCGGGCATTGTCACATTAACTCCATTAGCTCTTGGCCGCCTTCCCGGGTTACTATTCTCGGATGCAGAATATTTCCTTCAAACGCCACCGT
>JACZSK010000179.1 GCA_022574255.1 Pseudomonadota bacterium | reverse complement strand
GAGAGGGTTGGGTGAGGGTGTCAAGAAAGAGAATCTGTCACCCCGGCCAAGGCGGATCACCCAAGAAGTATGCGGGGTCCATTGCCCTATCCCGCGATGTCAGTGGTTTCAATAGACTCCGGGTCCTTCTTGGGTGATGCGCCTTGGCCCGGAGTGACAAAAATATGGCTCGGAGTGACGATCATTTAGTTTGTTAAACCCTCACCCTCCCACTGCGTGGGCCCCTTCCTCTCCCTCAAGGGAGAGGGTTAAGTTCGCCGAACTCCAAAGGAAGTTCCCTCTCCCTTGATGGGAGAGTGCCAAGGCAGGAAAAGGGTGAGGGTGACGAAAGAATAGGGGCCGGAGTAACGAAGAAGCCGCCTGTTTTCCCACTCTCTTTGTCACTCGCCGACTTGATCGGCGCGTCAATACCGTGTAGCGGATGAGGCGGGCAATTCACAGGAAACACTCAGAACTCAACCGGGGGCAAATATCCATGGCGACGGCAACTCACGAACAATGGTCTTCCAAGACGGGCTTTATTCTGGCCGCGGTAGGCGGCGCCGTCGGCCTCGGCAATATCTGGAAATTTCCCTATGTCACGGGCGAGAATGGTGGCGGCGCTTTTGTCATTATTTACCTGATTGCGGCGCTGGCCGTGGCCCTGCCGATCCTGATCGGCGAGCTTTACCTGGGCAAACGAGGTCAGGCGGGGCCGGTCAGCGGCACGCGCAAGGTGGCGCTGGAAGAAGGCATGGGCGCCGAAGTTTCGGTCATCGGCTGGCTTGGCATGCTGGCCGCCTTTTTGGTTCTGACCTTCTATTCGATGATCGCCGGCTGGGCGCTTTACTATTTCTTCCTCACCCTGGGCGGCACCTTCAACGGCATGGACGCGGTTACCGCCGCCGGGCAGTTTGATTTGCTGCTGGACAGCGCCCCCAACATGACCCTGTGGCATACAATTTTCATGGTCATTACCGGGTTGATCGTGGCCCGCGGCATCACCGGCGGCATTGAGAAATCGGTCAAGATCATGATGCCCGCCTTTTTCATCATGCTGCTGTTCATGCTGGTCTATGCCATGATTGCCGCTGATTTCAGGGCCGGCTGGGACTATATGTTCACGCCCGACTGGTCGAAAGTGTCGGCGCAGACCTTCCTCGCCGCCATCGGCCAGGCATTTTTCTCCATTGGCATCAGCTTTGGCTACATGCTGGCTTACGGCGCCTATCTGCCGAAAGACATCTCGATCCCGCGCACCTCGGTGATTATCGTTTTCGCCGATACCGCGGTGGCCATTGTCGCTGGTCTGGTGATCTTTCCCATCGTCTTTGCCAACGGGCTGACGCCCGACCAGGGTCCGGCGCTGATTTTCCGCGTGCTGCCCACGGCTTTTGCCAGCATGACCGGCGGACAGTTCATCGGCGGCACGTTCTTCCTGCTGCTGACCTTTGCGGCGCTCTCCTCGTCAATCGCCATCCTGCAGCCGGTGGTCAGTTATTTTGAGGAGAGCCACGGCTTTTCGGTCAAGAAGGCGACGGTGGTTGGCGGTGCCGGGGCGTGGTTCCTGGGCATCGGCTCGGTCTTTTCCTACAATATCTGGCAGGACAAGACCTTCCTCGGCGACCGCAATTTCATGGACAGCATCGTCTACCTGACCGACAACATCATGATGCCGCTGGGCGGTATCCTGATCGCGCTGTTCGTTGGCTGGACGATCCGCGAACATGTGCTGAAGGAAGAGTGGGGCGTGGACGGCAACAGCTTCCTGTTCAAGGTCTGGCTGTGGCTGTTGCGTATCTTCGCGCCCATCGCCGTCGGCTATATCATGCTGTCGACCTTTATCGGCTAATCAAGGCAGGGAGCGCTGATCGTGGCTCAGGGCCAAGAGACAGAAGTGGGGCTGGAAAATGCCGGCCTCGCGGTCCTGCGCGGCGTGCTCTCCGGGCGTGCCAGGGTTGCCCTGACAAGCGGTGAATATGAGCGCGTCGACAAGGCGGCCGCGGTCGTGGCGCGCATCGCCGACTCCGGCGAGACGGTTTACGGCATCAACACCGGCTTCGGGTCTCTGGCCAGGACGTCCATCGACAAGGCCGACCTGGAGGTCCTGCAGGAAAAAATCCTGCTCTCCCATGCCGCCGGGGTGGGGGAGCCGCTGTCCGACCCGGTCGTTCGGCTGGCCATGGTGTTGAAAATATTGGGGCTGGCGCGCGGCTATTCCGGCGTCCGCCGTCAGGTTATCGACCATCTTGCGGCGCTGGTCGCGGGCGACGTGTGTCCTGTGGTGCCGTCCAAAGGCTCGGTCGGCGCGTCCGGTGACCTGGCGCCGCTGGCCCATATGGCGGGCGTGCTGATCGGCGTCGGCGAGGCGCGGATAACCTGTAGCCAGCATCCGGGCCGCAAGGTCGTGCCCGCCGCCGAGGCCCTGGCTTCGATCGGTCT
>JACZSK010000178.1 GCA_022574255.1 Pseudomonadota bacterium | reverse complement strand
CGTTGCCGTCGCTATGGGCGCTGACCGCCGGTGTGGGATAATCGCCAAGGTGCGAATGCACGTCGATAATGCCGGGGGTTACCCATTTGCCGGTGCCGTCGATCACAGTGGCGCCTTCGGGGGCGGTCAGGTCCGCGCCTATCGCCACAATCTCGCCGCCCGACATCAGCACCGACCCGGCGTCGATGCGCCCGCCGCGCCCGTCGAGAATGGTGACGTTGGTAATCAGCGTTGGTCTCGAGGGCAGCGGCTTGTAGGTGCCGGGATAGGGGTTCTTGTTATACTCGACCAGCGGCATGGGAACGCCGCTGTCGTCCTCTTCCTGGGCATTCAGCGCGGTCGGTAAAAGAAGTGCGGCCATAAGGCCGGCGTGAAAAATCAGTGCTGCTTTCGATTTCATCATATTTCCCCTTCTGCTCTGCCGGTTTCCGGATTTTATTGTTTTTATTGATTGGTATTCGGGCCGCGAAGCATTGCCCCGCGACCCATGGTATCTCGCATCTTTTAATGCACGCCGTGCATGCCTTTTCGCAGCAGCGGCGAAATCAGGATCATGAAAACCCCCACGCCGATCGCCATCCAGCCGACGCTGTTGAAGACTTCCATATAGGTGGCGGCGGCGCCGGCGGCATCCAAAACTTCGCCACCATGGGTCTCGGCGCTGGTCATCTGGGCAATGCGCGCCGCCACAAAGTTGGCGAAGCCACTGGCCAGGAACCAGGCGCCCATCATCATGCCGACCACCCGCCCGACCGACAGCTTGGTGACCATGGAGAGCCCCACGGGCGACAGGCACAGCTCGCCGGTGGTGTGCAGCAGATAGATCAGCATTAACCAGACCAGCGCGGTCTGGCCATCGCCGGCGACCGACATGCCGAAAACCAGCACCAGGAATCCCAGCCCAAGCTGGATGATCCCCAGGCCAAACTTGACCGGCGTGGAAGGCTCGCGCCCGGCCGCCGCCAGCTTGATCCACAGGATGTTGAACAAAGGCGCCAACATGAAGATGAAGGCGGCATTCAGCGACTGGAAAAGCGAGGCGGGAATTTCGTAGCCCAGAACCACGCGGTCGACATTGCGGTCGGCGAGCAGGTTCAGCGACGAGCCGCTCTGCTCGAACAATGCCCAGAACATGATGGAGGACAGGATCAGCACCGTCGCCACCAGCATCCTGTCGCGCTCTACCGGGGTGCATTGGGTGAAGGAGTAAATCATTACGATCAGGACCGCCAGGCCGCCAAAGCCATTCAAGAGGTCGCCGATAATTTCCTGACGCTGGATCAGTTGCCAGATGACCAGAACGCCCACCAGCGTGCCCGCCCAGATCAGTTTTTCCTGGCTGAGGCCGGCAATGACCGGCGCCTTCAACTGCTCGGCATCGGGTGGCTCGGCGTGGCCCTTGAGCAACGGCTGGCCCTTGAGAAAAATATACAGGCCCCCGAGCATGCCGATGCCCGCCAGCCCGAAGCCATAGCCCCAGCCGTAGGTCTGGCCCAGCCAGCCGGCCAGCAGCGCGCCGGCGAATGCGCCGAGGTTGATGCCCATGTAAAAAATGGTGAAGCCGCCGTCGCGCCGCGCGTCGTTCTGCTCATACAGCGAGCCGACGATGGTTGAAATATTGGCTTTCAGGAAGCCAACGCCAGAAATGATCAGGGCCAGCGACAGGTAAAACATGTTGAGAAAGAAGGGATCGCGGACGATGCTTGTGGTGCCGTCCGCGTTGACCACTTCCTGCGCCACCGAGCCCTCGAAGGCCATGCCGAAATGGCCCGCGACCAGCAGCAACGCGCCCATGGTCACCGCCTTGCGCGCGCCCAGATAGCGGTCGGCGAGAATGCCGCCGATCATGGGGGTGACATAGACCAGCGCCGTGTAGGCGCCGTAAATCAGAAAGGCCTTGTCGTCGCCAAAGAGGAAATGCTGGGTCAGATAGAATATCAGCAGCGCCCGCATGCCATAGTAGGAGAAGCGCTCCCACATTTCCGTCATGAAACAAATATAAAGCCCCCTGGGATGGCCGAACCAGAGGTCATCATCGCCTCCCGCGCCATCTGCACTGCCTGCAACACCCACGCTGTCTGACATTTTCGCCCCTTTTTTTATCGGCCCCCCGAGGCCGACGTGATTGACCCTCTGCGGGTCATATTGCTGAATTTTTCTGGCTTTAGGTCTTAGCTCGCGCATCCCGGGTTGTCACCCAAAAATGCCGTTACCGGTTTATCCGGGCGCGCGCCCGGCGACCAAATCGGCGCTTGCAATCCCCTCCCCACTTCTTTAGACGAGCCGGTCATGAGTAGGGTCTGGACTCAATTGCCGGTGAGGGCTGTGCCGCAGCAAAAATTGGCCGGAACGAGGAGAAAGCGGTGAAGAATAGCAATCTATCTGAGGCGATTTTGACGCTGTTCCGGCCGATTTGGGCGCGGTCCAATTGGATTGGCCC
>JACZSK010000092.1 GCA_022574255.1 Pseudomonadota bacterium | reverse complement strand
CAGGCTGATGGGCGGCACGGGCGTTGATACCTTCGTCTTCTCCGGAACCTGGGGCGACGATACGGTCACCGACTTCGAGGATGGTCTGGACTTGCTCGATTTCTCCGGCTCGGGTCTCGGCTTCACCGACCTGACCATCAGCCAGTCGGCGAGCGATACCCTGATCGAGGACGCCTTCGGTAACTCGATCACGCTGCAGGGCATCGCCGCCACCGATATCACGGCGGATGATTTCCTGTTCTAGGGGAGCCGCTAAAAACCCGCGCCGGGCTGATCGAGATAGTCCAACTCCTCGGCGCTGGATTCGCGGCCCAGGATGGCGTTGCGGTGGGGAAAACGGCCGAAGCGCCGGATGACGTCGCGGTGGCGGATGGCATAATCGAGATTACGCTCTATCCCCAGGCCGGTGAACAGCCGCACGCTCTGCTCCTGCCCGGCCATGTCCTCGCAGTGCATCAGCGGTAAATACATAAACACCTGCTTCCTGCGGGTCAGTCGCTTGTCCAGCCCGCCCTCCAGGGCCGCCGCCAGCACTGCCCGCGCCTTGTCGTCGCTGGCGAAGGCTCTGGTCGTGTTCCGGTGAATATTGCGCGGCACCTGGTCGAGCAGGATAATCAGCGCCAGCGCCCCTTCGGGCGTTTCCTGCCAGTGCTCCAGCGCGCCCTGCTCCGCCAGGTCATGCAAGGCTCCCATTTTTTCGCGCACGAAATCGTCGAGGCCCTCGTCGGACCGGTACCAGTCCTCGGGCCGCAGGGTCTCGAACCAGAAATGCAGCACATGGTCCGGCTTTGCCTTTGCGGCTGCCGCGATGGCGGTCGAGGCATTCATGGGATATTGCAAGGCGCGGTCACCAGCCGCCGCCCCCTCCGCCACCACCGCCACCGCCACCGGAAAATCCCCCGCCGCTGAAACCGCCGCCAGAGGAAGACGGTGCGGTGGAGGCCGCAGAGATGGCGCCGGTAAAGGCCGCGCCCAGGGAGGATGAGAAGGAAGAAGAGCGGAAACCGCCAAGGTGATGCGACCCGCTGTACCAAAGGGGGTGATAGCCCCCCTGCCCCCGGTCGGCACTGACCGCCGCCAGGAGGTCGTCAAATGATTCGCCCCATTCATGCTCCACCCCCAGGGCGATGGCATAGGGCAGGTATTTTTCGAACAGTTCGGGCGTTTTCTCAGGTGGATTGTGGAACCGCATGCGGTCGGCTTCGGCGACCGACAGATATTCGCGGAAGCCCGCGATCTCGTCCATCACCCGGCGGCCCAGCCGGGTCGGCGCCTTCAGCAGATGATGAAATATCAGCGCCGTTCCAATGATCCCCACGATGAGCAGCATGACCGGTACGGATATCTCACCGGCCAGAAAAATCATGCCGCCGACAAGTCCCGCCAAAAAGGGCAGGAAAAAGAGCGTGGCCATGACGGCCCCTATGCTGTTTCCGGCCGTTTTCAAGACTCCCTTGGAATTCAGCGCCAGCACCCAGTTATCCTTGACCCGCAGGAGCAAGACATAGGTCCCTGCCGACCAAATCGCCAACCAAACAATAAGGAAGCCGGCACTCTCGGGCCTCTCGGACACCGCGGCGATAGTCCCAAGCGCCAGCACCACCAGCGCCACTCCGCCCCACAGATAATCGCGGTTCAGCATGAAATGCGCCGCCTCATATTCACCGGCCAGCGAACTGCGCAGTCTTTTCTTCGCCTTGGCAAACCTTTCGTGGTTCTTGGCGTCGACTTCAACACTCTCCACCCGGCCCGCGAACAGTTTGTTGGCAACCAGCCGCTCGCCCCGGGACAATTTACTCCTGTCCCCCACGAAGCGGAGCGTCAGGTCGCCATCGCTGTCTTCCCTGATGCTCAGGAACCCTTTCACCGCCATATCCATGATCGCGGCGGTGAAGGCGGTGTCGGAAAAGCCCATGTTGAAAACGAAATGCGCCGCCGCCGGCGAGAGGCCCTTGGGTGGCTCGTAGCGAGCAATAATCGCCCCGCCCTCGGGGTCGCGCCCGGCCATATGCCAGGCCACCAGAAAATAGAGTAACACCAGCAGGAACCCGCCCGCCGCGACGAACAGCGTTATGTTGTCATTGAGAAAAAATGCCGCTTCATCGCCAGCGCTGGGCCGGGTTACGAACCCCGCCGGCCAGCCCACCACAATGGTCAGCCCCTCGCCGGGGTTCAGGGTTCCGAGCGTGCGAAAGCCCGGGCTGCCGTCTGGCGTCGTGAACTGGGTAAAGGCCCCCCCGGTCGATCCCTTCGCGCCGGTAAAGGCGGTGGTGCGGGTGGCGCCGGCGCCTTGGGGCAACACCACGACGGCGCTGGCCTCAAGGATGGGAAAATCCCAGCCGTTGCCGGTGACGTTGAAATAGAGCTGGTCTTCGGCATCCTCGCCAAAATAAAGCTGGCGGCGGGTCAGGTAGTGGATGCTGTAAATGTAAACCCCGGGGCGCAGCAGGATATCCCGGCTGCCGATACGCAGCCGCACACCGTTCGAAATCCGTTCGGTCCGCCAGTTTACCGCGCCGCCATCAAGCAGCACGTCCTGCACATCGAAGCTGGTTGTGGCGCGCGTGCCGTCGGGATTCCTGTAGATGGTGGGGAAATCGCGCAGGATGCCGCGCTTGATCTGGCGTCCCTCCACCTGCACCTCGATGGTCTCGGTAATTTCCAGTACGCCGTCGGCGCGCACAATGATATGCGAATGGAATGACCTGATCTCCTCCCGCGCCGCAACTGATCCCGTGACCAGCAGCGCGCTGAGTGCGAAAAGGAGGAGTGGGGCAAATCTCATCAGTCGAAGCCGACTTTTGGCACCGCGCGCACCGCCTCGGCTTCACCCTCATCGACTTCAAAAAATTCCGCCATGCTGAAGGAGAATTGCCGCGCCACCAGGTTGCTGGGGAATTGCTGGACCATGATATTGATCATCCGCACCGTGCCATTGTAATAGCGCCGCGCTTTCTGGATATGGTCTTCCATTTCCGCGAGATCCTCCTGCAATTCGCGGAAATTGCTGCTGGCCTTCAGGTCGGGATAGGATTCCGACAGCGCGAACAACGATTTCAGGGTTCCCGAAAGCATGTTTTCGGCGCTCGCCTGGCTGGCCGGCGAACCGGTGCTGGCCATCGCCATATTGCGCGCCTTGGTCACCTCCTCCAGCGTCGATTTTTCATGGCCCGCATATCCCTTCACGGTCTCGACCAGGTTGGGAATCAGGTTATAGCGGCGTTTCATCTGCACCTGGATATCGCTCCAGGCCTCGTTCACCTTCTGGCGCAGCTGCACCAGCCGGTTATAGATCCACATCACATAGGCAAAGAGCGCGACTACCAGTCCCAGCACGACCCACGGGAAACTCATGATTTCTTCCTTTCCGGAGAGAAAAACGATTTTGCCATCGACCCTTATATCAACCCTTATAAAACCCCCACCAGCACTGCACGAAAATCATTCACATTTGTCAAGGTGGGCCCGGTGGTGACCAGGTCACCGAGGGCGCCGAACAGCCGCGCTGAATCATGCGCTTCCAGCAGGCCGGCGGGGTCCAGGCCCTTTTCGCGGGCGCGCAACAGTGTTTCGGGGGTGACAAATGCGCCCGCCGCGCCACTTGTGCCGTCAATCCCGTCGGTGTCGGCGGCAAGGGCATATATCCCCGCGGCGCCATCAAGGGCCCCCCCGCTTTCCAGCGATAAGGCCAGCGCCAGCGCATATTCGGTGTTGGGACCTCCGGACCCGCCGGCGCCCTGAACCGTCACCGTTGTCTCGCCGCCCGAGAGTATGACCGCAGCACCCGTCTGCCGCAGCGCCCGCCGGGCATGGTCGGCGGCCAGGTCGCGCGCCTCGCCCTGCAGGTCGTCGCCCAGCATCACTGGCTTCAGCCCCAGCGCCAGCGCCTTTTCCGCCGCCGCGGCCAGCGCGTCCGCCGCGCGGGCCACAATGGTCACACGCTCTCCGGCAAAACAGGGATCGCCGGGGTCGGGGGTATCACTGGCGGGATTGCCCAAATGCGCCCGCACCGCCTGCCCCGGCTCGATCCCGTATTCCTGCAATATTGCCAGCGCCTCGGCGCCCGTGGTGGCGTCGCGCAATGTCGGGCCAGAGGCGACCATCATCGCATCGTCGCCGGGAATGTCGGAGACCACCAGCGTCTCAACGGGCGCCGGATATGCCGCCCTGGCCAGCCAGCCGCCCTTGATCGCCGAGAGATGCTTGCGGACGGTATTAATCTCGGTAATCGCCGCGCCGGACTGCAAAAGCGCGCCGGTGATGCGTTGCTTGTCGGCCAGCGTCAGACCCGAAGCAGGCATTGCCATCAGCGCCGATCCGCCGCCGGAAATCAGCGCGATCAGCCGGTCGTCTTCCCCGAGGCCCCCAGCCAATGCCAGGGCCTCCCTTGCGGCCGCCTGCGCCCTCGCGTCGGGCAGCGGATGGGCGGCTTCCATCACGCGAATATGGTTCAGTGATGCGCCGTAACCCTTTGGCACAATTACGAAACCTTCTACCTCGCTCCCGTAACGCTCTTCAACGGCCCCGGCGCATTGCGCCTCAACAGCTTGGGCCATGCGCGCGGCGGCTTTTCCCGCCCCGATCACCACATTCCGCCCCTTTGCGGGCGCGCCCAGGGCCTTGAGCGTTGCCCCATAGGGGTCCGCCGCCTGAAGCGCCGCGTCAAGCAATGCGCGGAGAATATCTTCTGCTGCCTGGGTCACGGGCGCATCTTAGCGCGGCTGGCCGTTTTCGAAAGCCTCAAGCTCGCCTCCCAGGGCGTGTGTTTGGCACGATGTTTGCAACCTTATTCCCGGTAACCCACGAAGGAGAGACAAGATGTTTGATATGAGCGGGATTTCAGCCGCCTTCGCCCGCCCCGGGATCGGCGGAAACGAAGGCACACAAAGGGCCAGCGCCGTGCAGCAGATGGCCGAGGCCAAAAAAACCAGCGCTTTGCCCGCCACCGCCGCGCCCCCCAAGGCCAGCAACAGCAATTTCACACATACTACAGCAGTGCAAAAAGAGGCCCTTAGGTGGGAAACATTTGCCGCCGATACCTTCGAGGCCATGAAGACCGAGATAAATTATCATAATCATATACTGAAATTTGATGACGCCTATTGGGCACAAAAAGAAGAGATAATGGGGGCAAAATATGTCGAAATAAGTAAGAAATATGTCAAAGAGCGCCTTGCGGCAACCGAAGGCAATCTGGCCGAAATGCAGCAAGGTCTGGTTGACAATGGTTTTGTCATTAGCGGCGCCATCTACCAGAAGAATGATCTTGGTGAGTTTGAGTTTGGCAACTTTAAAGTTTCCAAATCCGGCTCGGGTTACAAGCTTTTGTTCGAAGGCCCTGAGAAGAGCGAGACCGACTACCGCCCGGTGTGGTCATCCAGAGGCCGGGACCGCATATCAATGCTGAATGATGATCTTTTTCCCGTGCTGTTCAGAGAGCGCCGCTAGGCCTGCCATCGCCCGAGGCAGAAAGCCTCAGCGCCCTTCAGTCACACTCACTCACCCTCACCCAACCCTCTCCCTCAAGGGAGAGGGCTATTTTCGCCCCTGGCCATCTCCCTCAAGGGAGAGGGCTGTTTTTCGCCTTTTGCGGCGTCTTACGCCCCGAAAATCATGCGTTCGCTTTCGAACAGCTTCGAGGCCAGCCAGAAGACCAGCGCCGCCGCGATCATGGTCGAGACCACCGATACGGCGACCAGGCCGGGGTCCAGGCTGCGCCCGTTGGTCAGCTCCAGGAAAAGCCCCAATTGGCCGTAAACCGGCACCATGGCCATGCCGACGGTCGGCGCAACCGGGTTGAAAACCATGATCAGGCCGGGCACCAGCGGCACCGTGGGCAGCAGGCCGAGATAAATCTGCGCTTCCTTGGCGCTGCGCGTGATCGCCGCAATGGTCACCTGCACACCCACCGCCAGGGCCGCTATGGGAATCGACAGCAGGAACAGCGCTATATAAACGTCAACCGAGGGCGGCGGCGCCATGCCGCTGGTCCCCTCCACCGCCTTGGAGAGGGCAAAGCGGAAGGCAATGAGGTTCATCGCCACCACCGCCATGGTGTACAACAGCCCGGCCAGGGATTTGCCCAGCAATAATTCCCAACGCGCCACCGGGGCCGACATCAGCGGCTCCAGAGAGCCGCGCTCGCGCTCGCCAACGCTGGAATCGATGGTCAGATAGACCGCCCCCATGAAGACCATGAAGGTCAGCATCGAGGGGATCATGTTGTAAAACAGATAAGCCTGGCTGGGGGCGCGGCCAACATTCACCTGCGACACCGTGATCGGCACCGCGATATGGGGGTCGAGGCCGGCATCCGTTATCAACCGCTCGGCTTCGGCGCGGCCAAACCCGGTGATATGCCGCATCGCCTCGGCGGTATCGGCCAGGCTTCTGGGGTTGGTGCGGTCGGTAATAATCTCGATCCCGTAAGTGGGGCTGTCCGCTGCGCTCTCGGGGATAATCAGCACGAAGGAAATATGCCCGGCAAGCACCTTTGCCCGCAGTTCCGCGCGGCTGCCTTCCATCTCGACCAGAGTATGCCCCTTGTCGCGGAAGCCTTGCATCAGGCGCGGGGCATATTCGGCGCCCACCACGGGCACTTCAATGACCCGCTGGCTGCGCCCCTGCACATTTGCATGGGACACCGTGTACAGCAGAAACCCGATCAACACCGGCGCCAGAAGGGGGAACAGCAAGGACAGGATGATCGAGCGCCGGTCGCGCGCGTGGTCGCTCACTTCCTTGGTAAAGACGATGGATACCAGCCGCCACCAGCTTGTGCGGGTCGTCTTCATTGCGCGGCCTTTCTGTTGGTCTTTCTGTCGGCGGCTGAGCCTTCGCGGCCCTCGGAGCGCGTCTCGCGACGCTCGATGCCCGACATGGCAGCGATAAAAATATCCTCCATGTTCTCATGGCCTGTTCGCACCACCAGCTCGGCGGGCGAGCCCTGCATCACCACGCGCCCTTCAACCATGATTACCAGCTTGTCGCAGAGCCGCGACACTTCGCTCATGATATGGCTGGAAAGAATGATTGTCCGGCCCGCTGCCTTCATTTCATGGATCAGGTCATGCACCGCGCGCGCCGAGGGCACGTCCAGCCCGTTGGTCGGCTCGTCGAGAATAACATTGCCCGGTTCGTGCACCAGGGCGCGGGCCAGCGCCACTTTCAGTTCCTGTCCGCGGGAAAAGCCGCGTGTCCGGCGATCGGCGAATTCGTCCATATGCAGGCGCTGGATCAGCTCCTCTATGCGCGCCTCCAGGGTCTCGCCCTCCAGCCCGTGCAGGCGTCCGTAATAGCGGATATGCTCGCGCGCGGTCAGGCGTGGATAAAGGCCACGCACGTCGGGCAACACGCCGAGGCGGCGCTGGGCCTCGATGCGCTCGGTCACGCAGTCAAACCCGTCTACCCGCGCATGGCCGGCGTCGGGCTTCATCAGCCCGGCAAGCACGCGGAATGTGGTGGTTTTTCCGGCCCCGTTATGGCCGATCAGCCCGGTGATCACACCATCCTCGGCCCTGAAACTGGCGCCGTCCACGGCCTTCAGATCGCCGAAGGATTTCTCCAGATTTTCAATTTCAATCATGCCGGCCCGCGTCCAGAGGGGAACAATCCCAGAAGTTGCAAAGCCTAGCCGGAACGTGCTTAACAAGCGGTGAAGGGCACCCTTTCCTTGCCGCGACCCGAAGTGACTATAAGAATGATGGGGGGACGCTAGCTGTATTTGCGGACGTCGCGGCGGATTGCAAAAAATTCCCACAAAATTCCTGCCAGAAACCCGACCGCCGCAAATTTGTAATCGCCAGTTATTACAAGGAGGAGGGCCGCAGAGGCGACACCAGCAAAAATATAGCGAGGGTAGAGTCTTCGACGGCTATATGAAAAAATCCCCGCATCCTTATCAAGCACGGCTGGGTCGACCCAAACATTTAGGAAATGCGCAGGGAAAAGGTAAAGCCATTCTCGGGATACGTCGTTAAGCTCAAATTTCCCTGCGTGATGCCTAAATTTAGTCTCGAATTCCGTGGTTCGGCCCGAATCCGACGAATAGTAGCTAACCCAAAACGCAGAAACTGCCCTGAGATATTCGCGATCAATATCTACTATTTCGCAATGTTCCAATAATTCGTTCGCCTCTGCGCAAGAGTCTGCTCCGATTAGATCATCACCTTTAATTCCAGCGAGAATTCCCCGAAGTAGGGCGTACCTAAAATCGCTTGGACGAATGCGATAGCTTTTCTTTACATTTCTGTAGGCGACATCAAATTTCTTCCTGGTAGCCGCATTTACGGCCTCACCAAAATAAAATTTGGCCAGAATAGTATGCCAAGCTTCCAGAATTCTTTGCACAAGACCCTCAAACATCCCCCTGCCCCAGGTGCTTCGCCAGCTTCTCCAGCACTTCGCGGGCGGCGTCGGTGATGACCGTGCCGGGGGGGAAAATCGCCGCCGCGCCGGCCTCGCGGAGCGCCGCGTAATCGCCGGGGGGGATGACCCCGCCGACCATGATCATGATATCGCCGCGCCCTTCCGCTTCCAATGCCTCCTTCAACTCGGGCACCAGCGTCAGATGCCCGGCGGCCAGCGACGAGACGCCGATCACATGCACATCGCTCTCCGCCGCCTGGCGCGCGGCCTCGGCGGGGGTGGCGAACAGCGCGCCAACTTCAATCTCATAGCCCATGTCGGCGAACGCCGTTGCGATCACCTTCTGGCCGCGGTCGTGGCCGTCCTGGCCGATCTTGGCGACCAGCAGGCGGGGCCTGCGCCCATGGGCCTCGGCAAAGGCCTCGATACGGGCGCGGATATCGCCGAGGAGATTGCTTTTCTCGCCCACCTCGCCGGAATAGACGCCTGAAATAATACGGATGTTGGCCACATGGCGTGAGAAGGGTTTCTCCAGCGCCGCCGCCATTTCACCCACCGTAGCCCGCGCCCGGGCGGCCGCTATGGTCAGCGCCAGGAGATTGCCCTCTCCACTCTCACCACCAGCGGTCAGCGCCGCCAGCGCCGCTTCGGTTTTCGCCCCGTCGCGCGCCGCCTTGAGCTTTTCCAGCCGCGCAATCTGCGCCGTGCGGACCCCGGCGTTATCAACCCGGCGTACGGCCAGATCACTCTCCTCGTCGCCAGCAACCCCGTACTGGTTGACGCCGACGACAACCTGGTGGCCGCTGTCGATACGCGCTTGGGTGCGCGCCGCCGCTTCCTCGATGCGCAGCTTCGGCAGCCCGCCGTTGATGGCCTTGGCCATGCCGCCCATTTCCTCGACCTCGGTAATATGCCCCCAGGCGCGGGTCGCCAGGTCGTGGGTCAACCGCTCGACGTAATATGACCCGCCCCAGGGATCGATCAGCCGGGTGACGCCGGTCTCATTCTGGATGAAAAGCTGCGTGTTGCGGGCGATGCGGGCGGAGAAATCCGTGGGCAGGGCCAGCGCCTCATCAAAAGCATTGGTATGCAGCGACTGGGTGCCACCGTGGGCCGCCGCCAGCGCCTCAATTGCCGTGCGCGCCACATTATTCATGGGGTCTTGCGCGGTCAGCGACCAGCCCGAGGTCTGGCAATGGGTGCGCATGCTCAGCGAGCGCGGGTTCTCGGGCTCGAACTGTTGCATCAGTTTCGTCCACAAGAGCCGGGCGGCGCGCAGCTTCGCCACCTCCATGAAATAATTCATGCCGATGCCGAAAAAGAACGAGACCCTGGGCGCGAAGTCATCCACCTTCAGCCCCGCCGCCAGCGCCGCGCGCACATATTCCACCCCGTCGGCCAGGGTGTAGCCGAGCTCCAGGTCGGCGGTGGCGCCCGCCTCCTGCATATGATAGCCGCTCACCGAGATGGAATTGAATTTGGGCATATGCCTGGCCGTATAGGCCATCACGTCGGCGACGATGCGCATCGACTGGGCGGGTGGATAAATGAAGGTGTTGCGCACCATGAATTCCTTCAACACGTCATTCTGGATGGTGCCGGTAAGGTCTTTTTGCGCCACGCCCTGCTCTTCCGCGGCGACGATATAAAGCGCCATAACGGGCAGCACCGCCCCGTTCATGGTCATCGAGACGCTCATGTCGTCCAGGGGAATCTGGTCGAACAGTATCTCCATATCGAGGATGGAATCGATTGCCACACCGGCCATGCCCACGTCGCCCTTCACCCGGGGATGATCGGAATCATAGCCCCGGTGGGTGGCCAGATCGAAAGCGATCGACAGCCCGTGCTGCCCGGCGGCGAGATTGCGGCGATAGAAGGCGTTCGAGTCCTCGGCGGTTGAAAAGCCCGCATACTGGCGGATGGTCCAGGGGCGGATGGCATACATGGTGGGGTAAGGCCCACGCAGATAGGGCGCGATGCCGGGAAGACCGTTGGTGAAATCCACATCCTTGAGGTCGTCCGGCCCGTAGCGGGTTTGAACCGCGATGCCCTCCGGGGTGTCCCACGGCTTTCCGGCGTCTACGGACAAAGGGGGCGAAGGGGCTTGTGCGGCGGGCAGCTCGAGTTGGCTGAAATCCGGGATGCGGCTCATGATGCGCTCCCGTCTTCAAATTTTTCCGAGAGAGTCTTGAGCCTGAGCGGCACGATACTCTCGCCCTCTCCCTGTGGTGCAAAGTCAGCAAGGCAGGCGCCCTCCCCCATGACCTGAATGGCGTGCGCAAAAGACAGCCCGCTCAGGTCCTGCGTTGCCGGAGCGGCTTCCAGCCCCGAGAGATCGGGCGCCAGCACAGGGGGCGTGGGCGCATCTGCGTCGACAAAGGAATTCACGCCGGTGAGAAGCTTGTCCTTGGCGGCAATGGCTTCCGCGCGCTTGTCCCGCACCGTCGCGATCTCATTCTGTATCCAGCCAGACGCCAGCGCCGCCGCCATGCCGCCTTTTCCTTCAATCTGCTGGAACAACTGCCACGCCGCGCTCGAGAGATCGCCGGTCAGCGCCTCGATGGCCCAGGCCCCCGCCGCCGGGTCGGCCACATGGGCAAGGCCGGATTCTTCCTCGAGAATAACCTGCAGATTGCGGGCAATGCGCCGGGCCGGGCGGTCGGCCAGCCCCAGGGACAGGGTATGCGGCAGAACGGTGATGGCGTCAGCCCCGCCAACAGCGGCGGCCATGCAGGCGGCTGTGCCACGCAGGATATTCACCGGCGCGTCAATTTTGGCGAACATGCGCGGCGCGGTGATCGCCTCGATCTGCATTTCGCCGGCCTCCGATACCCCGCAGGCCTCCAGCACCCGCGCCCAGAGGCCGCGCAGGGCGCGCAGCTTGGCGATGGTCAGGAATATGTCGGCGTCGGCGGTGACGCGGAAGAGGATTTCATGGGCAGCGACATCGGGGTCCAGCCCCCGCGCCTCCAGCGCCCGCAAATAGGCCACGCCGGTGGCCAGCGCCAGCGCCAGCTCCTGTGCCTCACCACATCCCGCGCCA
>JACZSK010000014.1 GCA_022574255.1 Pseudomonadota bacterium | reverse complement strand
AATCAGATTTTCTGGACGCCAAATAACAAACCAGCGGACCAATCTCTTCGGGCGTCCCCATACGGCGGGCGGGAATCTTGCCCAGCCGGCGCTTCAGGATATCAGGCGATTCCAGCACCGCACTCTGCGCCTCTGTCTCGAACGCGCCGGGTGCAATTGCGTTCACCTGTATACCACTCTTGGCCCATTCGGCAGCAAGCGCCTTGGTGAACTGCAACAGTGCCCCCTTGGACGACGAATAGGCTACCAGCATCGCCTTGCCCAGAATTCCCGAGGTCGATGCGATATTGATAATTTTTCCCGATCCCTGTTCGACCATGTGCTTTCCGGCGGCGCGGGTGAGAATCGCCGGCGCGGTAACATTCACCGCCATCACCTTGTCCCAAATTGCCGGGTCTTGCTCCAGAAACTTACCGGCGGGGGCAATCCCCGCATTGTTTACGACGATATCGATACCTCCGAACGTATCGATGGCCAACTGCGGTAGCCTGGCAACCGCTTCGGCGTCGCACATATCGCACTGCACAGGGTGAATATGATCAGGCGCAGTCGCCTTGAAATCATGCAGAGCATCCATTGTTCTTGCCGCTGCAACGACACGCACACCCTGTTCGACCAGGGCGGCTGCCGCCGCGCGCCCAAGCCCGCGGCTGGCGCCAGTGACAATTGCCACCCGCCCTTCAAGTTCCAGGTCCATCATGGAACGATCTTGGTAAGTTCGCTGGCAATGCCAAGGCGTAACACTTCAGAGGCCCCTTCATATATGCGCATGGGGCGGGCCTGGCGATACAGGCGCCCAATCTTTGATTCCCGAACAAGTCCCCAACGGCCCATCATCTGAACGCAGCGGTCAACCACCTTAGAGGCCATCTCACTGGCGGCGAGCTTGGCCATCGAGGAATGGGGCAGGGTCGCCGCCGGATCGCTTTGGGCCATTGTGGCTGCCCGGTAGGTCAGGAGCCTTGCCATTTCTATCTCAGTCCAGCTATCCGCCAGCATTTGCGCCACCGGCCCCAATTTCGAGAGGGGTTTGCCAAACTGTTCCCGGGTTCGGGTGTGGCGAACAGCCTCTTCCAACGCAGCCTGGGCCAAGCCCACGGCGGCACCGGCAACGGATACCCGGAACACCGACAAAGTTGACAGCACCAGCCCCATCCCCTTTCCGGCCGGTCCGAGACGGGCGTCGTCCGTCAGCAAGACATTGCTGAATTCAACTTCGCCCAATACATGCGGAGCGATTAATTCAGGCGTCGGTGTCACTGACAAACCCTCGGCATCCGCCGGAACCAGCACCATGGAAAAGCTATCCCCTTCCTTGGCGAAAACAACATAGAAAGCCGCGCAGCCGGCATTGGAAATAAAAGACTTGGAGCCGTTCAGAATGAAGCCGTGCTCTCCAGGAACGATTTCCGTGACAACCGCCTTGAGGTCAGAGCCGGCGACGGGTTCGGTCAGGGCCAGTGCCGGCAAGACCTCTGCCGTCGCAATTCGGGGCAGCCATTCCGAACGTTGCGCGTCAGAGCCAGCCGCAGTCACCGCAAAACTGCCAATTCCCTGGAGCGCAAACAGCGAGTCCAAATGGGAAGACGTCGCCATCAACGCTTCCCTGACCAGGCAGATGGCAAGGGGGTCAATCTCCTCGAACCTGCCGCCGTACCGGGAAGGCACCATCAGGTTGGCCAAATTGCTTGCCTGCAGTGCCTCCAGCATGCCCGGGTGGAGTTCACTGGATGCGTCCGCCTCGCAGGCGATATGCTCGACGGACTGCGCAAGCTCCCGGGCTTCCTGCTGGATTTCCAGATATTTGGCGTCCAGATCAAAATTCATTTCAGACGACCTCCCCCGTTCTAATTCCCTGGCACAGAAAGCGCAGGAATTAGTCCGTCTCCCGCTCCCGCCCCTTGAACTGGGGGCGGCGTTTTTCCATGAAGGCGCTGGCCCCTTCAATCATGTCCTCCGAGCCGATCGCCTGCATTAGCATGCCAAGGCCGCTCATATAGGAGTCCCGGCACTGGTTCCACCAGACATTCGAGCTGGTTTTGGCTATTTCCAGGTAGCGCGGGCTCATATAGAGAAGTTCCTCGGTCCATTTGGTGACTTCCTCTTCCAGTTGGTCATCCGGCACCACCGCGTTGATCCAGCCCATGTCGCAGGCCTCCTGCGCCTTATACCGCCGGCACATAAACGCCACTTCCTTGGCACGTTTTTCACCAATGTTCATGGTCAGGAAATTGGTTCCGCCCAGGACCGGTGCACTTCCGACCCGCACACCGGTTTGGCCAAAGGTTGCTGATTCAGCTGCGATGGCCAAATCGCAAGCCACCACCAGTTCATTGCCACCGCCAGCCGCGGCGCCGTTGACGGCTGCGATGACCGGCCGGGGGCTGGTGCGGATGGATTCATAAACATCCAGCGAGCCATAGAACATACTGCGCAACTCTTCCGGATCCGGATCGCTCAGGTTGGCCAGATATCCTCCGGCGCAGAAGGCGCGGCCGGTCCCGGTCAGAACAATGACTCCGCTGTTGGATGAGCTCCGCACCGCCTCGATAAGCTCCTTGGCCATGTCCGCGTCATATGCGTTCATGCGCTCCGGTCTGTTCAGGCGGATCCAGGCGACCTCACCCTTCACCTCAATTTCGATATCGGACATTTCATCCCCTCATGTGTCGCGGCAGGCGCAGTCCCGGCTCCCTCCACACACTCTTGCATGATTGTTAGCCTAGGAGAAGTTTGAATAACATTCAAGTTTTTGCTTGACAAGACAATCGCCGAAGCGTCACGCTACCGTTGCCTAAATATAAGTCTGGCCCTTCAGTAACCCGTGGGCTTGCGGCCTGTGCACCGCAATAGTCGGGATTCCAGACCAAAAACGAGACGACCGGGACCGGGATAAGGGGAGGTCAAATGAACAGGAATTTCCTTAAGTATAGTTGTGGAGTTATAGCGCTTGCAGCCACCGGCGCGATGTCGCCGACGGCTTCGGCACAAGACCAGGACGGTGTCTGGGAACTTGAAGAGATAATCGTTACCGCCAGAAAGCGCGCCGAAAATATCCAGGACGTTGGATTGTCGGTCAGCGCGATTGGGCAGGCGGAGCTTGAACGCAAGTTTTCCACCGATATCCGCGATCTGGTCGATATATCGCCCAATCTTGTGATCGATGATACCGCCCAGGGACCGGGCGGCGTCGCCTCCATCTATATTCGCGGCGTCGGTGTCTCCGAGGTCGAGAAAAACTTCGACCCCGCTGTTGGTGTGGTCGTTGACGGCATCTTCCTTGGCCAGATGAGCGGCAGCCTGGCACGCTCGATCGACGTGGAGAGGGTGGAAGTGCTGCGCGGCCCGCAGGGCACGCTTTTCGGGCGCAATACCATTGGCGGCGTTGTCAAACTCGAGCGCACCAAGCCAACCGGCGAACTGGGTGCAAAGTTGCGCGCCAGCTATGGCAATTACGAGATCCTGTTGTTGGATGGCATCATGAACTTCGGGCTGGGAGAGCAGCTTGCGCTGAAGCTGAGTGGCACTTACCGCGATCAGGGCAAGGGGTATTATACCAATCTGAATAACGGCCGTGACGTGGGGCGGATTGAATATCAAAGCATCGGCGCCAACCTTCTGTGGACTCCCCAGGATAACATAGAACTGGAATACACATATCAGCGGGAGAGGACCGACCAGGATACGCCGCCGCTGCTCAATCTCACCCAACCCAATCAGGTGCTGTGTTTGTTTTTCGCCGTTTGTGCACCCGATGTCAGAACACCGCTTTCTGGAAGCCGTTATGCGACGCTGCAGGATTACGAGGGGGTGGCGAATCTCGTCGATCCGGGCTTGCGGGATCTCATCGCGCCGGGCGCCGCGACCTTTGACGCGGACACGCATATTTTCGAGGTCCGGTGGGATATCGATGACGATCTCCGGCTCGATTATATCTTCGGCAGCTGGGAAACCAGGGAAACTGTCCTGACCGACTGGGACGGCGATTCGCAGCTCTTCTTTCACACATCGCGGCCAGCAGAGTACAAACAGACCTCTCATGAACTGCGGCTGACCGGATCCACCGACGAAAAGCTCAGTTGGGTTTTTGGTGCCTATGTGTGGGATTCGGAATACGAAGTGCGCCTGCGCAGTTTTATCTGTTTTGGCTGTGCACTTCCGGGCGGCCTTCTTGACCTTCCCCAGACGACCAATCAGACGACCGAGTCCTGGGCTCTGTTCTTCGAGGGGGACTATGATCTCAGTGACCGTTTGACCTTTACGCTCGGCGGTCGCTTTACCGAGGACAGAAAGAGCACAGCCCAAACCGGCGTCGTCAACGCTGCTGCGAATGACAGCTGGGACCAGTTCACGCCAAAGGTCGGCCTGAAATACCGGATCAATGACGATGCCATGGTCTATGCCACCTATTCGCAGGGCTATCGCAGTGGTGGTTTCAACGGCCGTGTCGACAGCGTTGAAGTGGCGACAACGCCCTACGACGCCGAGACAATCGACAATTACGAGATCGGTTTCAAAACCGAATGGCTGGATAACCGGCTGCGTCTGAACGTTACCGCTTTCTACATGGATTACAAAGACAAGCAGGAAGAGCTGCAATTCCCCTCCGCGACCAGTGGGACGGGGCAGGTGACGCTGAATACCAACGCTTCCACCGCAACGATGAAGGGCCTGGAAGCGGATTTGCTGTGGTACCCCGTAGAGGGCCTGAGCATACGGGCGAATCTTGGTATCCTGGATGCTGGTTATGATGAATTCACGTTCATAGGCCTCAGCGGCACCACCGATTTCTCCGATCTTGATTTTCGTCGGGCGCCGAAAGTGACCGCCAGCATCAGCGGAAATTACGAATGGGCGGTGGGGTCCGGCACTGCGGTGGTCGGCGGCGGCTGGCACTTTATTGGCGCACACGAGGTCGATTTTGCCAACAAGCCTGAACTCCATAACGAAAGCCAGCACCTGCTTGATGCGTCGGCCGGCTATCGATTCAACAACATTGAAATCAATGTCTTTGCGCGGAATATCGCCAAGGCGGATGGTTACAGCATTGGCTTCGATGTTGCCGGTCTGTGGTCCTACGCCGCAACCCGGGCGCCAAGAACCTATGGCCTCGAAGTCAACTATCGATTTGGCGGGTAAGGAATAATCGATGCGGCGCGGGCTCGGCGAGGGGCCCGCGTCGTTACTTTTAGGACAACGCTGTTGGACCCTGTAAGGTTATCGCCGTGAAAGATTTCCATGCCGCCCTTCTTCCCGGGCTCTTCTTGACCCTGTGCGGCGCCCTTGCCGGGTGCGATGACGCTGCCGATAATACCGAGGCGGCTGCACCGGAAACTGCAACTGCGACCGCAGCCGCAACGCTCGACGGCAAGGCGTTATATTTATCCAACTGCGCCAACTGCCACGAGGGGCAGATGTCAAAAGCGCCACATTTCACACTGATTGAGCAAATGACACCGCGCGCCATCTTTGCCGCCCAGGAAACGGGCCTGATGCAAAGCCAGGCCAAAGCCTATTCCTCGGCCCAGCGCCAGGCAGTGGCCGAATTCATCAGTGGCCGCCCGATGGGCGAAGAGGCTAACACGCTGGACGCCCTGGCCTGTGCCGCCGGTACCAGCGCCTTCGATTATGCCGCGCCGCCCGATGTTGATGGTTGGGGCATGAACTATCGAAGCCAGCGCTATCTTCCCGGCAGTGTCACCGGTATAGACGGCAAGAACATATCCAAGTTGCGTCTCAAATGGGCGTTTGCCTACCCCGATGCCATCAAGGCCCGCTCGCAGCCGGTAATTGCCGGTGGCGCCTTGTTTGTCGGCAGCCATGACGGCACAGTGTTTTCGCTGGACCGCGAAACCGGATGCATCCGCTGGACCTTCAGGGCCAGTGGCGAGGTGCGCACCGGCATCGTTGCTGAGAAGTGGCAGGCCGGAAACGAAGACGCCGACCCGAAGCTGTTTTTCGGGGACATCCTGGGAAATGTTTACGCCATCGATGCGGTCACCGGCGGCCTTGTCTGGCGGGACCGCCCCGATGATCACCCAAGCCTGACAATCACCGCTGCACCGGTGCTGCATGAGGGCCGGCTCTATGTCCCATTGTCTGCCCTGGAAGTGACAGCGGCAGCCAATCCGGAGTACGCCTGTTGCACCTTCCGTGGCGGTGTTGCCGCTTATGATGCCGCCAGCGGGGAAAAAATATGGACCACGCGGACCATTGTTGAAGAGCCCAAGGAAGTGGGCAAGAACAACATTGGTACGCCGAGAATCGCACCCTCCGGCGCGCCGGTCTGGGCGGGTGTGACCATTGATGAAAAAAGACGTCGGCTCTATGTCGGCACCGGTGAAAATTATTCCTCACCCGCCGACGGTTCCAGCGATGCCATTATTGCCTTTGACATGGATGGCGGGAAGATTATCTGGATCATGCAGGCCACGGCGGGTGACGCTTGGAATATGGCCTGCGAGGCGGAGGACCGGGTCAATTGTCCGCCCGAGGACGGACCCGACTACGATTTTGGCGCCGCACCCATCCTGGCCACCACATCCGAGGGCAAGGACATTATTCTGGCGGGGCAGAAGTCTGGCGACCTGTTCGCTCTCGACCCCGATGATGGCGGCAGGATTCTCTGGCAGAAAAAACTGGGTCGTGGCGGCATCCAGGGCGGCATTCATTTTGGCATGGCTGCCGACGGCAACATTCTATATGTGCCGATTTCGGACTTTTTCGGCGGGCCAAGATGGCCTGGTGAAGCGAAGCCGGGGATGTATGCGCTGAATATAACCGATGGTGAGGTGCTCTGGTTTTCACCGGCACCTGATCCCTGTGAGGGCAGGCAATATTGCGACCCTGGCTACTCTGCAGCGGTGACAGCGATACCCGGAGCCGTCCTTGCTGGTTCGATGGACGGCCATTTACGGGCCTATGACAAAGATACGGGCCGTATTATCTGGGATTTTGACACGGCGAGAGAGTTTGAGACCCTGTCCGGCGAGATGGCCCGGGGCGGGTCGATCGGCGGCGCGGCGGGGCCGGTGTTCAAGGATGGTATGATGTACATTAATTCCGGATACGGCGTCTATTTTCACATGCCGGGAAATGTGCTGCTGGCCTTCAGCATTGAGGATCAATAGTCGCGCAACGGATCGGCACATAGTTTTTTCGTCGGCACCACTATGGCGATGATGGCTAATGCCGGGAGGCAACTTGACGACTGGACGCACAAGGTACAGAATTTGAACTTAATTCTAGTTTCTCGACACGCCGAGACCTGTGACCCAGAGTATATTGACCAGCGGGTCAGTACTTACATTTGAAGGAGAATAGATTATGGACGACGATGCAGAAAATGGCGACGCCCCGGTATTTGATCCGGTGAAACTTGAGCAGGTCGATGTCAACAAAGACTATCCGATGGAGCCGGATGAATTCGAAATACTGTATAAGCACAACTGTTATTGCTTCATGGCCCACATTTCCAAGTATGGCTACCCCATCGTGACGCCGATGTTCTATGTCGTGCTGGAAGACGGGTTTGTTTATATCAGCAGCGTGCAGAAATACCGTCACAAGATCGATCAGCTGATCGCCAATCCAAAAATTTCCGTCAGCATCTGCAATGACGGTTCAAACGCCAAGTGCCAAAAGTCCATCCAGATCATCGGCAAGGCAGAAATATCTTTTGATCAAAAGCTGTTGACCGAAGTGCACTGGGCCATCATCGACAAATACTGGTTTGACCTGAAAGACAATGAAGAAATGCGTCAAGCTGCCTTTAAAGGGATACACACGCCTAACCGGGCTATCATCAAGGTGATTCCCAACAAGAATTCACCAACGTCGTGGGATTTCGGCAAAATGGTCAACGCGTATGAACGTGGCGTCTGGTTCAACGAAGCGTACCAAATGAGCAGCCCGCACGACATTCGGTAAAAATATCATACGATAACTGCGGCAGGGCTTGACTATGGCAGGAATAGGTTGCCGAGCGATGCCGTAAGATGCTGTGGCATCGCCCCATATTCCGCCTTCCTGAAAGCGCGGCGTTTAATAGGGTCTAATCGGGAAAACCAGCAAAAACAGGAGCTCATAAATGGGCCAGTGGGACGATAAGTTTGAAAAAGCCGCGAGCAAGTGGGACTCGTGGAACATGCAGGAATACGCTCAGGAAGAGCGCGTTCTGACCGATATCATCGAGGACAAGGCCCGGAAAAATCCCAACCATGTGATTTTCCAGTTTCGTGATGACCCCATAACGCTGGGTGAATTCAACGACAGTATCAACAAAGTTGCCAATGGCTTTCTGGCGCTGGGCATCAAGAAAGGCGACAAGGTTGCGATCATGCTGCCGAACTGCCCGGAATTTCTATACACTTGGTTCGGATTGAACAGGATCGGCGCCGTGGAAGTGCCGATCAACTCGGCCCTGAAAGGGGACGGCCTGACCTATCAGATCACCCATTCCGATTGTGTGGCTCTGGTGGCCGACACCCAGTTCCTGGAAAACCTGAACAACGTGGCCGAACGGCTGACAACGCTCCGCCACACGATTTTCCTCGATACCCAGGGCTCGGCGGACGGCCTGCCCAAATTGCCGGGTTGCGAAGAAATAGGCTTTGCGGATTTCAGCGACCGGCCGTCAACGCGCCCCGACGTTCAAGTTCATTTCAATGACACCGCCAGCATTCTCTTCACTTCGGGTACCACGGGCGTCTCCAAGGGTGTGCAGATGAGCCACCATTACTGGTACGAGATCTGGTCGGAATCGGTGAAATATTCGCGCTACACCGAGGACGATATCCTCTATACGGGCCTGCCGTTTTTCCACGGTAATGCCCAGGGCATAACCATCGGCCCGGCGATATTGGCCGACGCCAAGGCGGTCATCGTCGAGCGCTTTTCCGCCAGCCGTCTGTGGGAGGATTGCCGTCGGTGGGAATGCACCGAAGCCAATTATATCGGTGGCATCATCCCAATCCTGCTGAAGCAGGACGAGCGCGAGGAAGACGGCGACAACCCGATCCGCCTGATGGTTGGGGCCGCTGCGCCGCAAGACGAGTGGCACGAGTTTCAGCGCCGCTTCAATACCAAGATTCTCGAAGTCTACGGCATGACCGAATGTTATTGCTGTCTGGCCAGCCCCTATGACGAACCGCGCGCGGGCTCATGCGGCAAAGCCATCACCGGCTGGGATGTGCAGATTGTCGATGACGACAACAATGAGTGCGAGCCCGGCGAACTCGGCGAATTTATCGCACGCTCGCAACGGGAATATGTCGGCACCTCAGGCTATTATAATAATTCTGAAGCCAGCGACGACCTGATCCAGGACGGCTGGATGCATACCGGCGATCTGGGGCGCATGGACGAAGACGGCTATTTCTTCTTCGTCGACAGAAAGAAGCAGGCGATCCGGCGTCGCGGCGAAAATATTTCGTCTTTTGAAGTGGAATCGGTGATCAGCGCCCATGACGATGTTCTTGAATCCTGCGTTGTCGGCGTGCCTTCCGAGCTGGGCGAGGAAGAGGTGAAGGCCGTTATCGTATTGAAGGAAGGCCGGTCGCTTAGCGAAGAGGATATAATCCACTGGTGCGAGCCCCGTCTGGCCTATTTTGCCATACCCCGCTATATCGCCATCCGCAGCGAATTGCCGAAGACGCCCAGCGAGCGTGTCGAAAAATTCAAGATCAAGAAGGAAGGCATAACTGCGGATTGTTGGGACCGCGAGGAGGCGGGCATTGTGCTGAAACGATAGCGGGAGCCAGCTATTTTATAGCAACCGATTGACCGGGGGGAAGGCCAATGACCAAACGACAAGACAGCCAGGAAAAGAAACTGACACGGCGCCAGGTTATCGTCGGCGCCGGTGCGGCAACAGCTGCGCTGGGTGCCCTGACACTGACTTCCGGCTGTGCGGTTGCTGAGCACAAGTGGGACCATGAATCCGATATTATTGTTATCGGCAGCGGCATCGGCGCGGCAACGGCGGCGGTGACGGCGCGCGAGCACGGGGATTCTGTCACCCTGATCGAAAAAGAGGCTTTTTTCGGCGGCACCTCTTCCAAGACAGCCGGCGTGCTGTGGATTCCCAACAACTTTACGCTGAAGGCGCGGGGCATGGAGGACAGCAAGGAAGATTGCCTCCAGTACCTGGCGCGCTTTTCCTACCCTGAAACATATATTGCAGACAGCCCGACACTGGGGCTGAGTGACAGCGCCTACGCGCTGCTTGAGGCCTTTTATGACAACGCCTCTGATGCCATCGACAAATTGCGCGGCGCGAAGGCGCTGGATACCGCCGAATGGCGCATGTTTCAACTGGACCGCGCGGCCACCGATTATCTGGACAACGTGCCCGAAAACGCCGTGCCGGCAGGCCGCGCGCTTGGCGTGCTCGACAAGAATGGCAACATCGCGTTCGGAGCAGAGATGATGGCGCAACTGCAGGCCGCCGTGGAGAGCCGACAGGTCAATATCCTTTATGAGCACAAGGCGATGCGGCTGGTGCTGGACGATAATGGCCGCGCCATTGGCGTCGAAGCCGACAATAATGGAGCGACGGTTTCCCTGCGCGCCCGCAAGGGTCTTATCTTTGGCACCGGTGGCTATGCCCACAACCCCGGCGCTGTGGCGCGCTATCAGCGAAATCATATTTACGGTGCCTGCGCCATGCCGGCCTCGACCGGCGACTTTATCGACATCGCGGGCGCTGCAGGTGCGCGGCTCGGCAACCTGTCGGGTGCATGGCGCAGCCAGGTCGTTCTGGAAGGTGCTCTGGAGGATTCACGGCTGGCCGGTGGAGTCTTTTACCCACCCGGTGATTCCGCATTTCAGGTCAACAAATACGGCCTCCGCGCGGTTAATGAAAACCGCAATTACAATGATCGTACCGAGGCACATGGGCTTTACGATCCCTCAAAGGCGGAATATCCCAACCAGTTGTTGTTCATGATTTATGACCAGCGCACGGCGGAAGCCTTTGCCGGCGCCTATCCGTTACCATCTGATCCCAAGGGCGCCGACGAAGTGATGTTCGCGGATTCCCTTGATGGCCTGACCGACGAGATTGGCAAGCGCCTTGAAAAGCTCGCGGCACGCACCGGTGACTTTCAGCTGGATGCGTCTTTTGCCGGAAATATCAAGGATACGATGGCGCGCTTTAACGGCTTTGCCCGCGCCGGCAAGGATGAGGATTTCGGGCGCGGTGACGCCGCCTACGACACCGAATGGTTCCCGGCTTTCTCGCCGATGCAGGCCGACACCGCCTGGCCAGCAAACCCCTACCCCAAAGTGAACATGCATCCGCTTGGGGATGAAGGCCCCTATTACGCCATCATCCTGGCCGCCGGGGTCCTGGACACCAATGGCGGGCCGATGATCGACGCCGGCGCCCGCGTTCTGGACGCCCATGACCAGCCAATCCCCGGCCTCTATGGCGTCGGCAATTGTATCGCCAGCCCCTCGCGGGACGCCTATTGGGGCGCCGGTTGCCCGTTGGGACTGTCATGCACATTCGGCTATATCGCCGCCAACGCGGCCCATGCCGATAACGCCTGATCCGGGAAAGGAACACCCCATGGCTGCCGACGATAAATTACAGGCCCAGGTCGAGGCATTGTTGCAGCGGGTCGACGAACTGGAAAGCCGTGCCGCGCTGCGTGACCTGGTCACCGATTACTGTCTTGGATTTGATACCCACAACTGGGATCAGTTCATCGCCATCTGGCACCAGGATGCGGTCTGGGAAATCGGCCCGCCCTTCGGCACCTTTACCGGCCACGACGGCATCCGCGAGGCTGTCCACGACGTTCTGTACCCGATCTGGCGTGAGACCCATCATCTCGCCTCCAACCTGCGAGTGGAGTTCGGCGATGCCGACCATGCACGCGGTGTCTGCAATGTCGATTGCATGGGCGCCACCAGGGACGACATTGTGCAAATGATAAGCGCCACCTATGCCGATGATTTTGAGCGCCGCGACGGGGTCTGGAAGATCGCCAAGCGTACCGTCACCATCCATTATTTCAATCCTATCCCGGGCGCTGAAATGAGTGTCCCGGAAGCGGCGGCAGACTGAACTTTACCCGGTCTGCTGCGAATGTCAGGATGGCGCGCATGGATGATCGAACTGAATGGCTGTCGAAAACGCACGAGGCGCCGCTGGACCCGGATCTGGAGATTTGCGACGCCCACCATCACCTCTGGGACCGCGGCGGCCACCGTTATCTGGCCGAAGAGTTTACCCATGACACGACAGGGCACCGCGTTACCAAATCAGTCTATGTCGAATGTCTTTCCATGTACCGCGAGGATGGGCCGGAAGCGATGCGCCCGGTCGGTGAAACCGAATTTGTCGATCGCATCACTTCCGCCGCGCCGTCACAGGGGAGTGGTCTGCAGGTGACCGCAGGTATCGTCGGTTTCGCCGATTTGACCCTGGGGTCTGCTGCCGGTCCTGTGCTGGAGGCTCATATGGAGGCCAGCGCCCGCTTTCGCGGTATTCGCTATGCGACCGCGTGGGATGCCAGCGACAAGGTTCACGACGCCCACACAAAGCCCGGCCGGCATCTGCTCGGCGCGGCCGATTTTCGCGAGGGGTTTCAATGCCTGGGCGCGCTTGGTCTGACCTTCGACGCCTGGCTCTATTTCCACCAGATTCCCGAACTCATAGATCTGGCCAGGGCCTTTCCTGAGACTACCATCATCCTAAATCATGTCGGCGGACCCATCGGTATCGGCCCCCATGCGGGCAAGCGGGAGGAGGTTTTTACTACCTGGAAAACGCATATTGCTGAACTCGCCAGATGCGACAACGTTTTCGTCAAGCTCGGAGGCATGACAATGAGTCTCGCCGGATTCGGTTGGCACAAGCGGGATAAACCGGCCGGTTCCGTGGAATTGGCCGAGGCAATGGCTCCCTATTTCGGGGCCTGCATTGAGCGCTTCGGCCCGGATCGCTGTATGTTCGAAAGTAATTTCCCGGTCGATGGCACCGGCGCGTCCTACACTATTCTCTGGAACGCGTTCAAGCGGGTGGCCGAAGGCTATAGCGCCGATGAGCGCCGCGCGCTTTTTCACGACACCGCGGTCCGCACCTACAAAATCTAGTATTTCATGCCCTAATATTTCATGCGGAGGCCGGCATCGAGCCGGATCGTTTCCCCGTTGATGTAGGTGTTGAACACAATATGCTCGGCAAGCCAGGCGAATTCCCTGGGCTCGGCAAGGCGGCTTGGGAAGGGAATGTCCTTGGCCAGGTCTTCCTTGATCTCCGGCGCCAGACCTTGAAGGATGGGCGTTTCGCACAGGCCCGGTGCGATGGTGGCAATGCGCACACCCAATGACGCCAGATCGCGCGCGATGGGCAAGGTAATGCCAACAAGCCCGCCCTTACTGGCGGCGTATGCGACCTGCCCCTTCTGTCCCTCATAGGCGGCGATTGATGCGGTGTTGATTACAACGCCGCGCTCGCCATTTTCGTTGGGCTCGTTCTCGCTCATTTTCTCGACAGCTTGGGTGAGCACGTTAAATGTACCGATCAGATTGATGTTGATGACGTCTCTGAACAGCTCGATCGGGAAGCGCCCCTTCCTGCCGTAGGTCTTGGTGGCGCCGCCACCGCGGCCGGCGCAATTGACACAGATATGAATGGCGCTGAAGGTTTCCATGACGCGATCAATCCCGGCAGTGATCGAAGTATCGTCGGTGACATTGACCTGGCAAAAAATTACGCTCTCACCCAATTCCTCAGCCAGCGCATTGCCCCGCTCTTCGTCGAGATCGAAGATGGCGACTTTCGCTCCCTTTTCGGTGAACAGCCGAACCGTTGCCTCGCCGAGACCCGATGCACCACCCGTCACAATTGCTACATTACCCTGCAATTTCATAACTTTCTCCGCTTGTTCGAACGTGCCAGTATCCGTGACTTCGAGACGAATTAATTTTCCCTGGATCCCGCTTATTTTTGAATATACTTCAAATAAATGCTACCGTCTTGTTCGTTTTGGCCGCCCCGGGAATCGGATCAGGCATGGCGTTATGTTGGCCGGTCGACGACGGAAATTAGAATGTCTGTGAGGGCGGGAATGGCCGAAGCATATATATTTGATCACGTTCGCACACCGCGTGGCAAAGGACGCCCTACCGGCGCGCTGCACAGCGTATCGCCGGTAAACTTGCTGGCGCAAGTGCTGATAAGCCTCAGAGAGCGAAACGAGCTCGACACGACGCTGGTCGAAGACGTCATTGCCGGCTGCGGCTCGCCTATTGGAGAACAGGGCAGCGCCATCGGGCGCAGCGCCTGCCTGGCAGCCAATTATGCTGTGACCACGCCGGGCCAGCAGATACACCGCTTTTGCTCGTCGGGGCTGGAAGCGGTCAATCTGGCGGCAGCCAAAGTGGTCTCCGGACAGTGTGATCTGGTCATAGCCTGTGGCGTAGAGAGCATGTCGCGGATTCCCATCGGTTCGTCGGGCGGCGCCTGGTCATCCGACCCGTCGCTGGCCCACGAAATCTATTTTGTGCCGCAAGGCATTTCCGCGGACCTGATCGCCACCATCCACGGGTTTTCCCGTGCCGATGCCGATGCCTATGCCGCGGAAAGCCAACGTCGTACCGCCTCGGCTTGGGATCAAGGCTACTTTGACCGCTCGGTCATTCCGGTGGTCGACGAGATAGGCATGGTTCTGCTGGAGCGCGACGAAGCCATGCGACCGGCGACCACTATTGATGATCTGGCCAAGTTGCCGGCGGCGTTCGTGGGTCAGGGGGAGATGGGGTTCGACCAGCAGGCGATCCTGAAATTTCCCGATGTTGAGAAGATTGAGCATATCCACACCGCGGGCAATTCCAGTGCCATTGTCGATGGCGCGGGAGGCGCACTGATCGGCTCAGCCGAAATGGGCAAAAAACTTGGCCTGACCCCGCGCGCCCGCATTCGTGCCTGCGCGTCGGTGGGCACCGACCCGACCCTGATGTTGACCGGGCCGACGCCGTCGGCCCAAAAGGCGCTGGAAAAGGCGGGCATGGAGAAGTCTGATATCGAACTGTTCGAGCTCAACGAGGCCTTCGCCTCGGTCGTCTTGCTGTACATGGACGAGATGGACATCCCCCACGAGCAGATCAATGTCAATGGCGGCGCCATTGCCATGGGGCATCCCATCGGCGCTACCGGAGTGATGATCTTGGGAACAGCGCTGGACGAAATCGAGCGCCGGGGTCTGGGGACGGCGCTGGTCAATCTGTGTGTCGGGGCCGGTATGGGCACCGCCACCATCATTGAACGTGTTTAAGCGCAGGGCTGGGACAGATTGATGGCGGATCAAACCGAATTTGACACCATGAGCTACCGGGTCGCCGACAATGGCGTTGCCTTCATCACCATTGATGTGAAGGATCGGTCGGTCAACGTGCTGACGCCCGAGATGCACCGGGACGTTGGCAAGGTGGCCGAAAAATTGGCGCGAGACGAATCCGCGAAGGGAGCCGTTATTCATTCGGGAAAATCGTCGTTCATGGCGGGCGGCGATCTCAACCGGATCGTCGGCTATTACGACATGAACCGCTCGCCCGAAGAAGCCTATACGCAGTCGCGCACCTACACCGAATCCCTGAGAAAGCTGGAGACCTGCGGCAAGCCGGTGGCGGTGGCGATAAATGGCACGGCTCTGGGGGGCGGCCTGGAACTGGCCCTGGCCTGTCACTACCGGGTTGTGACAGACGACGATCAGATTCTTCTGGGTCTGCCCGAGGTCACGCTTGGCCTCCTGCCCGGCGGTGGCGGCACGCAGCGTCTGCCGCGTCTGATCGGCCTCAAGCAGGCGGCGGAGCTTATTTTATCGGGCAGGCGCATCAGTCCGGCAGAGGCGCTGGAACTGGGCATCGTCGACCAAGTAGTGCCCGGTGACGATCTGCTCGCTGCGGCGGAAAAATGGGTGCTGGAGGAGGGGAGCCCGGAGCAGCCCTGGGACAAGCGTGGCTTCAAGGTACCCGGTGGTTCCGGCCTCAATGACATGACTGTTGGCAGGTTGTTCCAGAAACTGACGGTCCAGGTGGGCGTGGAGTACAGGCACAATTATCCGGCGCCAATCGCCATACTGAGATGCCTGTTCAACGGCACGACGGTCTCATCAATGGATGCCGCGCTTAGAATAGAGACCCGGGAGTTCTCGGCGCTGACCCGTGACCCGGTGGCGCGGAACATGATCCGCACTATGTTTATTAATAAGGGCAAGGCCGGACGCCCGGACGAGGCCCAGCAGGCGCGCAACGACAAGCTCAAGGATAGCTGCCAGGCCGCATATATCAGCGAAGGATTGAGCATGGCCCGCAAAGGTATAAAACCGACGCTGATCGAGAATGCCGCTTTTGCAGCCGGTCTGCCGAAGGGCCCCCTGGCGATGGTGGGTGAGAAGGCACTTGCCGATGCACAGGTAGCATCCCACGAAGACGCCCCGGCCAATGCACCCGATGTCGAAGAGATCAAACAACGTTTGCTCTTGGCCCAGGCACTGGCGGCGGCTGAATGCTGGGAACAAGGATTGATCGAGCCCGTTGATGCCGACCTCGCGTCCGTGTTGGGCTGGGGGTTCCCCAGCTACACCGGTGGCGTGATGTCATACATCGATACTATGGGCCTGCGCACATTTAACGCCCTGTGCGATCGCTTTGCCGAGCGGGGTGGGGCATCAGGCAGGCCATCCGACTGGTTGCGCAAGCGGGCAGCAGAGGGTGAGCGCATCTACCCTTCTATGGCCTGACGGACCATCTCCAAGTTGTGAAAACTCGTTTAAATAAACGCGCTTACGGAGTCGAAAATAAAAACAATCGTGCTTGATTTTTTTTTATTCGAAGTGGTAAAATCGCTATCTGGCTTTGACGATGTAGAAACGTCATCAGGCAAAAATGTCGCAAAAGCCTTCAATGGGCATAGGTGTAAGCGTTAGAGTGACGCTGGCCCAATCCCAAGAGTTGGAAGTAACAAGGCGGGGCAGGTTAACAGCGCCCGGGCCTCCGCAAAAGGATCGTTACTTGGTGGCAGAGGAAATAGACGAGAGGTCGCGCGAGGTTATCGCCAGATTTCGTGGGTTGCTCGAAGAGGGCGCTGATCCGCACGAATGGGCTTTTTCATGGCGCACCGAGCTCAACCGCGGCGGTTTCCCGGCGGTCGACCTGCTCATGGAGGAAGTGGTCAAGCCGGGCAAATGTGTCGGCTGCGCGGCCTGCGTCGCCATCTGCCCCGTCGACGTGTTCGATTACGTGGATGAAAACCCGGTAAATGCGCGCCCGGAGGCCTGCGTTAATTGTGTCCTCTGCGCCGAGGTATGCCCGGTGTTGAGGCCGCCGGACAACGATCTCCCTGATTTTCTCGAGCTCCAGGAGCCGGTCAGGGACGAGGGTTACGGCCCTTACGCCTACGGACTTTACGTCCGCGCCACCGACCCCGAAATTCTTGCCAAAGGCCAGGACGGCGGCATGGTCTCGGCGCTGATTTTGCACGGGCTTGAGAAGGGCACGCTGGGCGGTGCAATCCTCGGTGACATATTGCCGGATAACAGGCAAATCGGCCGCCAGAAACTGGCGCGGAACCGCGAGGAAGTGCTGAGCTGCGCGGCGTCCCGATACACCTACTCCCCCAATACGCTCGCCCTCCAGGAGGCTATGCGCGAGAATGTCAGCCCGCTTGCGGTTGTTGGCGTGCCCTGCCAGGTGGATGGTGTCCGGCTGCAGCAGAATTCGAGCATTCGTCTGGAGTCGAGCAGATGGTACCGGGAGAATATCACCCTGGTTTTCGGTCTGTTCTGTTCGGAAGCTTTCACCCATGAGAGCATCGAAAAGCTTGCAGAAATGATCGAAGTCGACCCCAAGAGCATCGAGAATATAAATATCAAGGGCAAGGTCATCGCCCGCCTCGATGGCGGCGAGGAAAAGAGCATTTCATTGAAGAAATATCGCGATTTTGCCCGCCCCGCCTGTCTCTATTGCCTCGATTATGGTGCCGAGAATGCGGATATCGGAGCGGGGGGAATAGGCCTGGATGGTTGGACCTATACCCTGATCCGTACCAAGCGGGGCCACCAGGCCTTTCAGGCGGCGCTGAAGGATGGGTGGGTTGAAACGCGACCGCTCGATGATGAGCCGCGCGGTGAGTTCCTGATGAACAAGCTTTCTGCGAACAAGAAGAAGAATCGCCCGCTGCCGGCGCAGATGCCAACCCATGCCGAGCGTGAAGCGATGGGCAGCCTGTGTCCGAAAACTTTCTATACGACCGGTCCGGGCGCGCCACCCGCGGATGAGGAATCCGAAGAATGAACGCCCGCACCCAAGATCTGAGCGCCGGGTCTGGCAGTGGTTCGGCCACAACTGCCCGCGACGACGTGACCGTGATGGTCGCCGGTCAGGGTGGAGATGGCTCGCTCACGGTCATCGCTTTTCTCTCCCGGGCCCTTTCGCAGCGCGGCCTTGATCTCTTTCGCACCAGCAATATTGCCTCGCGCATCAAGGGCGGGCATGCCGCCGCCATCCTTCGCGGCTCCGCCGTTCGCCGTGGTTGCCTTGGCGACAAGCTCGATATCCTGGTGGCGTTTGACGATGAAGCCATCGAGAAGGCCGGGCCGTCGGTGGCCGACGACGGCATCGTTATTTACGATGTCTCAAGGGGACCGTTGCCGGGAGGGATTCTCCCGCCAACCGCGCGAGTGATCGAGGTACCCTTTGGTCGACTTGCGGTTCGCGATCTGCGGCGCGACCTGTTCAAGAATTGCTTTGGCTTCGGTGTGTTGTCGCGCGTCATGGGGCTCACGGACGATGAGGCCCTCGATTGCCTGAAACATCGCTTTCGCAGACTGTCGGAAGAGGATTTGATGCCAAACATTGGCGCCCTGAAGAATGGTTTCGCGTTCGCCGACGATCTCGACATGACCACCGATCACGGTTTGATCGAACTGCCCCGCCTGGAAAAAGAAGACCGGATCATGATTACCGGCAACGAGGCGACGGCTTTCGGGTTTCTAGCCGCGGGCGGGCGGTTTTTTGCCGGCTACCCGATTACACCGGCCACGGATATCATGGACTGGCTGGGAAAGAGATTTCCCCAATTTGGCGGTGTGGCGATGCAGGCCGAAGACGAACTGGCGGCGATTAATATGGTCATTGGTGCTTCGCTTGCGGGTGCAAAAGCCATGACCGCGTCTTCGGGTCCGGGCATCGCACTTATGCAGGAGGGTATCGGGCATTGCGGTTCGGCAGAGATTCCGCTGGTGATCGTCGACTGCCAGCGCGCCGGGCCATCGACCGGTATGCCGACCAAGCCCGAGCAGAGCGATATCGGCCTGATGACCCAGGGCGCCCCGGGTGACTTTCCGCGCGTTGTCTTGTGCCCGGGCACTCCTGAAGAATGTTTCGAATATGGGGTCCTGGCCACGAATCTGGCACAGGTTGCCCAATGCCCGATCTACATCGCCCTGGATGGCCTGTGCCAGTTCACCTACACCGTGCCGGCGTTTGATCTGGATTCGGTAGAAATAGATAACGGCAAGAGACTGAGCGATGCTGAAATATCCAAGCTCGGTGAATACCGCCGCTACGCGATAACCGAAGACGGCATCTCGCCCTGGGCGATCCCCGGGCAACCCGAGGGCATGGGCTTGATGACCGGCAACGAGCGCAACGAATGGGGGCAGGTTTCAACCGATCCGGCAAACCGCATAGCGATGGTCGACAAACGCGCTCGCAAGATTGACAGTATCCGGCATAGACTGCCGGGCGCATATGAGTGGGGCGATGAGCAGGCGGAAGTTGGTGTGGTCTGCGTTGGCATGGTGGGGGATGTTCTTGCCGAGGCCCGTGAGCGCCTGGCGGAACAGGGGACGATCCTGATTTGCCACCGGCCCCGTACGTTGTGGCCTCTTCTTGACGACACGGTGGATTTTGTCAAAAACTGCGATAGAGTTTATGTTGTCGAACTCAATAAGAGCGGTCAGTTGGCGCAGCTCCTGAAGTCTGCTGGTGCCCCCGCTCAAAAGATGCAGAGCATTCTGAAATATGATGGCGTACCAATGAGTGTGGCAGAACTGGTCGCGGCAATCCTGGAAAAGGAGAGAGCCCGATGACGACGAATTACAAGCCAAACCAACCGATATGGTGTGCCGGCTGTGGACATTTTGGCGTTCAGGGCGCGCTGAAATATGCCCTGAAAACCCTTGATATTCAGCCGCACGAAACAATGATTCTTGCCGGGATCGGTTGTTCGGGATCGATTCAGAATAACCTGGGAACCTACGGGTATCACGCCATGCACGGCCGGGTTTTGCCTACAGCAATTGGCACGGCCCTCGCCAACCCCGCTCTTACGGTTATCGCGTCGGGCGGCGATGGCGACGGCTATGCCATCGGCGTCGGGCATTTTGTCCATACCCTGAAACGGAACCCCTCGCTTGTCTATATTGTCATGAACAATGGCACCTATGGCCTGACCAAGGGCCAGGATTCGCCGACAAAGGACGCGCCCGACTGGGCGCCGGGGGAAGACGCCCTCGATGCCATAACGCTGGGCCTGTCTATCGGCAGCTCGACTTTTCTTGCTCGCGGCTTTGCCGGTGCGCCGGAGCAGCTCAATGAATTAACCATCAAGGCACTTGAGCATGCCCGGTCGGGCAGGGGCTTCGCATTTCTTGAAGTGCTTTCGCCATGCGTCACTTACAACGACACTTATCCCCTGTGGGAGGCCATGGTTCACGACCTTGACAAGGATGCCGACTACGATGCCAGTGACAGGACTCTGGCTTTCACAACCTGTATGAAATTGAAAGATGATCACCGCATCCCGACAGGTGTGATCTACCAGGGTGACCATCCGACGCTGGAAAAAGCGCTGTTGGAAGAGGGCGCGAGACCCATCGCCCAGATCGACAGCGATATATCGGAGCACCGCCCCAAACTGGACGCTATTCTGGAAAACTGCCGGGTGTAATGTTTGTGCGGCGCGGCGCCGCCTGAAAGCCCGTCAATCAACGACGATATTCGAATACTTCCCGGCGGGAATGTCGATGGAGGGCTGAAGGGGCGGAAAATTACGGTTCCCGCTACGGTCATTCTCCGCCACTTCACCGTATAATGTCGTGCGTTGCCGAATGGGGCGCCCGACCCTGGCGGCGAACCGCGCCATTTCCGGCGCGGGCAGTTCCTGGCCGAATTCGCTACCCGCCGCCCGCGAGATGGATTCATTCATCAGGGTGCCGCCAAGGTCGTTGACTCCGGCGCGAAGGGCCATCTCGACCGCCTGCGGACCCATCTTGGTCCAGGAGACCTGAATATTTGGGATCAGCGGGTGCAGAGCCAGCCGCGCCACGGCATGCATGAGCAGGGCTTCTCTCAGCGTCGGTCCCCGCCGTGCCCGGCCCAGCTTGAAAAGAGGGGCCTCCCGGGCGACGAACGGCAGCGGCACGAATTCCGTGAAGCCGCCGGTTTTCTCCTGAAGGGCGCGGAGGGTGAGCAGATGCCGGGCCCAATCCCGGTAGCTGTCCACATGCCCGAACATGATGGTTGCCGTGGTTTTAAGGCCCACGCCATGCGCTGCTTCCATGACCATCAGCCATTCGGCGGTATTCAGCTTGTCGGGGCAGATCACCTGGCGAACGTCGTCCACGAGTATCTCGGCGGCGGTTCCCGGCAGGGACCCCAACCCGGCATCGCGCAGGGTCTCCAGAAACTGGCGAACCGGCAAGCCAAGAGACGCGGCACCGGAGAAAATTTCCAGCGGCGAAAAGGCATGAACGTGCATGTCGGGCACCGCGTCCTTGATAGCTTTCAGGATCGCCAGATAGGTCTTGCCGGTATAGTCCGGGTGGATGCCGCCCTGCAGGCATACCTCGGTGGCGCCGCGCTCGCGCGCCTCGACGGTCCGCCGGACAATTTCCTCAAGCGTCAGGTCATAGGGCTTGCCGCGCAGGGATTCCGCGCCCCTGCCCTTCGAGAAGGCGCAGAAGCCGCAGCGGTAGGTACAGACATTGGTGTAATTGATATTTCGGGTGACGACGAAGGTAACTTCCTCTCCAGCCATCTCGGCTCGTAATTGATCGGCAGCCCTCATTACAGCCCCGGCTTCTCCGTCGCGGGCCTGGAACAGGCGGACAATATTTTCCTCGTCCAGCGCATCGCCCGCCATTGACCGCTCGAGGATTGCGTCGATGCCCCCGGATGCCTTTGGTGCCGTCCGCCGCAGGACCGCCTGCTCGGCTTTGCCAATGCCGGGCTGGCCGGTTATCCATATTCCGTCGCGGGCCAAGCCACCAGCGTCGATACGCTTCAGTACGTGGGGGCGCAGAGCGGGGTCGGTCCATTTTTCAAGATCGCTGATATATTCGGGATAGAGGGCCAGCCGCGGGGCGAGAATCTTGCCCTTCGAGCCGGTGCTCTCGCGCAGGCTTTCGATATCCGGCCAGGGCGCTTCCGGATTGACGTAATCCGGGGTTACCGGAGAAACGCCACCCCAATCATTGATCCCGGCGGAAATCAGATCGGGATAGGTCTTCGATGACAGGTTGGGTGGCGCCTGGATGTTCATATCCGGTCCGAGCAGAAGCCTGGCAGCGGCGATCGTCCACATCAGGTCGTCGAAGCCGGGTGGTTCATGGTCCACCATTCTGGTGCCCGGCTTGGGCTGAAAGGCCTGGATGATGATCTCCTGGATATGGCCATGGCGGTCATGAATATCGCGGATGGCCCTCAGGGCCTCCAGCCGTTCTTCCCGGGTTTCGCCAATGCCAATTAGAATGCCCGTGGTAAAGGGAATGCGGCGTTCGCCGGCCAATTCGAGAACTTTCAGCCGCTCGGCGGGGCGCTTGTCCGGGGAACCATAATGGGGCTGGCCCTTTTCGCAGAGCCGCTCGGAGACGGATTCCAGCATCAGGCCCTGGGATACCGACACCGCGCGCAACCGGTCCAGCTGTTCGCCGGTGACGATTCCGGGATTGACGTGGGGCAGCAGGCCGGTCTCATCCAGAACAAGCCGGCACATGGCCTCAAGATAGTCGATCGTCGTCGTGTAACCCAACTTGTCGAGGGCTTTACGTGCTGCCGCGTAGCGCAGTTCGGGCTTGTCCCCGAGCGTGAACAGCACCTCGTGGCAGCCTTTGGCAGCACCCGTCCTGGCGATCCCCAGAACCTGCTCGGGCGAGAGATAGGCATCATCCAGCTTTCCCGGCGTCTGGGCAAAGGTGCAGTAATGGCAGACATCCCGGCACAGGTGAGTCAACGGCACAAAAACCTTGGGGGAATAGGTAACAAGATTTCCATGGCCGCTGTCCCGAAGGCTGGATGCGGCGGCAAGAAGGGCGTGCGAATTCTCGAGATTCGCTTCCAGCAGACCGCTATGGCCTGCGGTATCCCGGTCAGTCGGGTTTTCCGTCTTGCGTAGAAGCTTGTTCATCTTCTCTCCGGGATCGCAGCACTCATCTGGCCCAGGCGTCCCTTTTCATTATACCGGATATTCGTTCGCCTGCCTTCCAGTCAATGCTGGCACACTGTCGGTGACCGGAAATCCGCTTCTTTGCGCGACTTTGAATATTGTTCAAGATACTCTAGGTGAATTGACGCTGCAACCTGCTAAGAAGCCAGACCAGTATGTAGGCCTTGTCGCGAACCTTTCCAGCCGGGAGTGTTGGCGGCAATGTCTCTAAAGGCAATATTTAAGGCGGGAAAATGAACCTGGAACTGAGTGAAGAAGACCAGATGTTTCGCGATATGACGCGAAAATGGGTGGATAAGGAATTTCCCAAGGACTGGTGCCGGGACCTGGAGCGCAGGGAACACGAGTTTCCCGATGAATTTTGGGACAAGCTTGTTGCATACGGCGCCCATGGCATAGGCATAGCGGAAGAATATGGTGGTCAGGGTGGCAGCATCGTCACCCAGGCGCTGTTTGCCCGAGAGCTTTCCCGCACCGCCGCCGGCCTGGCATGGATTTGGGGCGTCACCTCCTTTTCCGGCAGCAAGGCCATCGAATTTTGCGGTTCCGAGGAACAGAAGCGCCTTTTCCTGCCCAAAATCGCCACCGGGGAACTCAAGACCGCCATGAGTTACTCCGAGCCGGGCGGTGGAACCGACCTCTTGGGCGGGATGAAAACCAGCGCGACAAAAACGGATGGCGGCTGGATTATCAATGGTGAGAAAATCTGGAGCACCCTCGCCAACGTGGCCGATTATCTCCTGCTGATGGCGCGCAGCGACAAGGATGTGGCCAAACGCGCTGACGGTGTTTCTATCTTTTTTGTGCCAACCAACAGCGAAGGTATCAGCATGACCGAGATGCCCAAGCTGGGAATGCGGGCGGTGAGTTCTTGTTCCGTACATTTGGAAAACGTTTTCGTGCCCGATGACTTGCTGCTCGGGGAGGAGGGCAAGGGCTGGTATCAGTCGACCAAGACCCTGAATAACGAGCGCCTGATCAACGCGGCCACCTGTCTGGGGATGCTCGACGGGGTTATCGAAGACGCTGTCGAACATATGAAGACCCGCCACGCCTTTGGCAAGCCCATCGGGCAGTTCCAGGTGCTGCAGCATTATCTCGCCGATATGGCCATGTGGCAGAAACAAGCGGAGTTGATGGTGCATTATACTGCCGCCCTGCAGGCTCAAGGCCGCCCCAGCGCTATTGAGTCCGCCATGGTAAAAACAATCTGCTCCGAATATGTCGGCAAGGCTGCCGATCTCGGGATTCAGATACTGGGGGGAATGGGTTATTCCGCTGAAACAGATATGCAACGCTATTGGCGCGATTCACGCCTGTTGCGCATTGGGCCGGTCAGCAACGAGATGGCCCGCAACCAGATCGCCGAGAGCTTCGGCCTGCCGCGCTCATACTGATGGCACAAGATGGGTAATTCGAACAAAGATATTGTGCTCGCCTTTCTCGATGCTTCCGTCAGGGGGGACGAGGAGGCCATGAAAGATTTGCTGCATCCCGATGTGCGGGTGATAGAAGCGACCGCGCTGCCCTACGGCGGCGTCGTAAAGGGTCCGGACGGGTTTCTCAACCTGATAAAGCGCGTTTTCAAGACTTGGGAGAAAACCGAGGTCTCGGTGCAGCAGGTGATTGCCGATGGTGATCACGTGGTTCTGTTGGCGGAGATGACCGGGCGGAGCCGCTCGACCGGCAAGACTTTTCGGATGCCCATAGCTGAGGTCTGGCTGCTGGATAGCGGCAAGATCAAGGAGGTGCAGCCCTACTATTTCGATACCAAGCTGCTTCACGACCTACATCAGGAATCAAACGAATAGACCGGGAGGATAGACCATGGCAGTGACAGTGGTGGTTGAAATGACCGCAAAGCCAGATAGCGTTGAGGCATTGAAAACGCTGTGGACGGAGATTCTGCCCGACACCCGGGCCTATGACGGCTGCATCGATATCTATATTTACGAGAATCAGGATGAGCCCGGTAATTTCGCGCTTATCGAGAATTGGGAAAGCCGGGCTCATTATGAAAAATACCTGGCCTGGCGCACGGAAACCGGCCTTGTGGAACAGGTGACATCGATGGCTTCAGGCGACTTGCGATTCGGATTTTACGATCGAACAGATCTCTGATACGGGAAATTCCCGGGACAGGCTCTAGCTCTTTATACCGAGATGGCCCATCCGTTCGGATTTGGTCTCCAGATATGTTCGATTATATGGATTTGCGGGTACGACAATCGGAATACGCTGGCGCACCAGAATTCCCCTGCTCGCCAATCTCCGTTCCTTTTCAGGATTGTTGGTCAGAAGTGACACTTCGGTCATGCCAAGATCTTTCAGAACTTCAGCCGCCGTATCGAAGTCGCGCATGTCTGCGCCGTACCCCAGCTTAATGTTGGCGTCGACGGTATCGTATCCTTCATCCTGAAGCGCGTATGCCTTGATCTTGTCCGACAGGCCGATCCCGCGCCCTTCGTGTCCGGGCAGGTAAATCACCGCGCCCCACGCGCTCTTGCCAATGATATTCAGGGCTGCCTGCAACTGGGCGCCGCAGTCGCATCGCAGCGAGCCAAAGACATCTCCGGTCAGGCAACCGCTGTGAACGCGAACGATGGGAATGGTTTCCTGCGTTGGTGATTGATCCCTGTTATCGACGACGATTGCGATGATTTCACTGTCATCCCCGGTGCAGCGATAGTAAGTAACCTGTCCTTCGCAGACACCATCGCCCGCAGGAAAAGGTAATCGCGCGCTACTTCCCCGGACAATATTCATTTTGCGGACTCCAAATTTGCTTTCTGCAATAGCCTTCTGCGAAACTGCGGGTTTAATGATAAACCTATATCTTCGCTGCGACAAAGACGATTTGAATAAACTTCAAATGGCCTGAATGCAAATATGTCCCGCACCTCCGAAAAGAACTGGCCCAGAGTGACCATATCGGCCGCGATAACCATCGACGGCTTTCTCGATTCAGTGGATCAGGAGCGACTGATCATATCGAGCGATGAAGACATGGAAGAAGTTCATCGTCTGCGCGCTGAGAGCGACGCTATCCTGGTTGGCGCCGAGACCATCAGACGGGACGATTGCAGCCTGACTGCGCGCGGGGACTTCGTTGCCGACGACCAGCCATTGCGGGTGACTGTAACGAAATCAGGGAATCTGGATCCCGGCCGCAAGTTCTTTTCCGCGGAGGGTGGGGCGAGCCTGGTATTCTGCCCCACCGCGGTCGAAGGCGAACTGCGAGAGAGGCTCGGGCCCGACACGGAAGTGCTGGTGCTGGATTCCTCATCCGCAGACGCTATGAAACACGCACCGTCGCCTCAAGCAGTTTTCCTCTGACAATGCCGGTCAGCCTGCTGCGCCCTGAAGTAATTGAGGAACTGGAACTGAAAAAGCACGGCTATGAGGTGACGCGCCTGACCAACTCTTTTTACCCGGATTTGAACGGTGAGTTTTTGCTGCTGACCGACGACGAGGATCACAACAGGCAGCAGATCGGCAAGTTTTCGGAGACCGATTATCAGTCGATCAAGGCATTCGACGAAATTGTCGATAAGGTCGGCGCAATCATTTCCAGTCAGTGGCTGAAAGAGCCACCCAGGTTGTCGGGTGGGGGCCTGGCCGACCTGTTGAGCAGTGTAAAGCTGGGAATGGATTTCTACGGGCTGGATGACGATACGCGGTTCAGGCTTGTGCAGTTCTTCGTCGGCGCGCCAGACTCCATTATCGAACGCTGGTTCGACAGCGCAAAAGTGAAGGCGATGATCGCCAGCCATATCCTGCCGGCCAATTATGCTTCCCTCCAGCAGCCGGGCGCCAGCCTGGCAATGCTGCACCACGCTGTTGGCGAAATTGACGGCAGGAAAGGCGCCTGGGGATTGGTGAAGGGCGGCATGGGGGCTATCACCCAGGCCATGGCCCGATCCGCCACTGCCAAGGGCGTTGTCATTCGCACCCAGGCACCAGTGGCAAAAATCTTGGTTGAAGAAGGCGCGGCAAGTGGTGTGCGCCTGGAGAGCGGCGAGGAGATTTCCGCCAGGATTATCGCCGCCAATACGGACCCCAAACGAACTTTCCTGAAGCTTCTGGGGGAAGAGCATTTACCCGAAGCCTTTGCTGCGGACATTGGCGTATTTCGCCAGGAATCGGCTTCGCTGCGCATGAACCTCGCCCTGAGCGGCTTGCCCCAGTTTGCATGTATCCCCGGCGAGGGGGTCGGCGCGCATCATCGCGGCAGCATCATGATGATCGAGAGCAAGAATCACGTGGAAGAGGCCTATCGATCGGCGCGGGCCGGAATACCCGCCGACCCGCCGATCATCGACGCCCTGATACCCAGCGCAATGGATGATACGCTGACCGACGAGCCCGGCACCCATGTCATGAGCCTGCTGTGCAAATATATGCCCTATGACCTGGCGGAAGGGAAAAGCTGGGATACCGAAAAAGAAAAAGTGGTGCAGAGCATAATCGGGTACCTGACGAAATTTATCCCCAACCTTCCTGATATTCTGGTTGCCCATCAATGCCTCACGCCGCTGGACCTTGAGCGGATGTTCGGCATGACGCGCGGGGACATCTGCCATGGCCGGCTGGAGCCGGATCAAATGTTCAGCACCCGGCCCCATCCGGACGCCGCGCAATATGCGACGCCGGTGAAGGGGCTTTACCTGTGCGGGTCAGGCGCGCATCCGGGTGGCGGCGTAACGGGAGCACCGGGCCGCAATGCCGCCAAGCGTATCCTGAAGGACAAGGCGAAATTCATTTGAGATGAGCGAGCCTTCAAATCCAGCTCTGGTGGGGACACCCTTATCAGCCTACCTGCACTATGCGATCCCGTCCGTCGTGGGTCTCCTGGCCTGGTCAGCCGCGTCGATCATCGATGGACTGTTTATCGCAAATTTCGTCGGCGTGGAAGGGCTGGCGGCGGTCAACCTGCTCATTCCGGTCTTCACGGTGGCCTTCGGGATTTCCTACATGATTTCCATAGGCGGGTCCGTCAGGGCGGGAAAATACATCGGGGAGGAAAACAAAGGCGCTGCAAACGATATTTTCAGCAAGACAGTTATTGTCGGCTTTGCCTACAGCCTGGTTTTCGTTGTGGCCGGTTTCGCCGGCAGTGAAATCCTGTACAGGTTTCTGGGGGCCAGCCCCGCCTTGTATGGTTATATGCACGACTATTTCGGGGTTCTGCTGTGGTTCTTCCCGGTGCAGGTTCTGTCGATTGTATATTATTACTATGTCCGGATAGCCGGGTTTCCGAGACTGGCGTCGGCGGCCATTATTGTCGGTACCGTGGCAAACATTACGCTGAATTATCTGCTGATCGGCGTCCTGGAGCTGGGGCTGCAAGGGGCTGCCTTCGGGACAGGCGTTTCCGCAATCCTGATGACCGGTGTCTTGCTTCTGCATAAACGCATCCCCGATAGCTGGCTCGAATTCAGCCTGGTCCAGTCAGACTGGAAAGAGATGCTCCACGCATGTTACAATGGCATTTCGGAGTTTATCGACGAAATTTCAGCCGGCGTAATTACCTTTGTGCTGAATCTCATTGTCATTGGCATGTACGGCGAAAGAGGCGTCGCCGCCTTCAGTGTGGTCAGCTACAGCCTGTTTATCGGCATCCTGTTCTTCTTTGGATTGTCGGAGGCCTTTCAGGCCGTATGCAGCCAGTGCTATGGTGCCAGGAATGCCGAAAGGATAAAACAATTCCTCAGTCTAACCGTGCGCATTGCGGCGGTATCCGCCATGATTTTTTCAGGTCTGCTGCTTGTCTTTGGTAACGTATTCATTGGTTTCTTTATCGATTCATCAGAGGTCGGGTTGATCGGCGTCGCCCAGGAATTTATCTCGATTCTGTGGCCGATTTTCTTTTTCAACGGCATGAATGTAATCATTATCGCCTACCTGACCGCCATTCACAGACCGTCAGCTTCAGCAATAGTAGCGATGTTGCGCGCCTTTGTGTTGCCACTAAGCCTGCTTTACATCCTCATCCGGTTTTTCCCCGACATTCCTTTCCTGGCGGCGATCACCGCGGGTGAAATGCTCGCATTTCTGATTGCGGGGTGGCTGTTGTTGGCACATCGCCCAGGCAGCCTTTTCCCTGCAAACCGGAACCCCTCTAACTGATAATGAAATAGGGGTCTGTCAAATTAACTCATGGGTGATTGCATATTCCCCTGATAAGTTTCTCTGATGCAGAAAATATCATACCGCCGTCACCGCTTTCACCCTGACATTATTCGCCAAGCCATCTGGCTCTATTTCCGTTTCACGATGAGCTATCGGGATGTTGAAGACCTCCTCGCCGAGCGCGGCATTGATGTCAGCTATGAAACGGTTCGACTGTGGGTTCTGAAATTCGGACGCGCCTACGCCCGCCGAATCAGAAAACGCCGCGACCCCGCATTCGACGTCTGGCACCTGGACGAAGTTTTCGTGAATATCGGTGGCAAACAAATGTACTTGTGGCGAGCAGTCGATGCGGAGGGCACGGTCATGGACGTTTTAGTCCAGAAACGCCGCAACAAGCGGGCTGCAGTGCGATTTATGCGGAAATTACTGAGAAACCAGGGCGTCCGTCCGGCTCAAATCGTGACGGACAAGCTGAAGTCTTACAGCGCAGCATTTCGATATCTGCGTCTCAGCCACATCCACGAAACTGGCCATCGTTTGAACAATATGGCTGAGAGTTCTCACGTCCCGATTCGGCGACGAGAGCGAAAGATGCAGCGCTTCAAATCACAGAGATCCGCCCAGCGATTTCTTTCTACTCACGGTCCTATATATAATCTGTTCAACATCCACCGCCACCTCATCTCCCGACGCACGCTCCGAACTTTCCGCAGCCAAGCAATGGCGGAATGGCAAACCGTGACGACAGCAGTGTGAGCCGCTCTGGCTCAGAGTTTCTGTTGGTCCAACTCAAGTTAAGTTGACAGACCCTTGGGAACAGGTCGTTATAGGTCTACAACCAGCCCGTCCTCGGCGCATGTGTAAGGCACTTCTTCCCTGCGGGCCAGCATGTCATCCGACATGTGGGTCAGGATAATGCGCTTGGCGCCGATGGCTTCGGCGTTGTCGTCAATCTGAAAATAGCTCGTGTGCTTGCCGACAACGCGGTCGAAGAAATAGGCCTCGGCGATCAAGAGATCGGCGCCTTGCCCGGCGGCTATGACATTATCCCCCCATGCTGTGTCGCCAGTATAGGCGATCGATTTGCCGCCTATGCTCAGCCGCAGCGAAAAGCACTGCATACCGGCGCCGTGATCGGCCCGGAAGGCATCCACCGTCACACCCCGCACCTGTGCCGCTAAGCCTGCCTCAAGACTGATGAAATCGATCGGAAAGGGAAACTGGGTTGTGCCTGAACCTGGAAACAAGGCCTCCATAGCAGCACGGATACTTTGCTCGGCCCCTGGCGGCCCGGCAATGGCCAGCGGCTTCTCGCGAGTCTTTTCGATGGCTGCTTGTAGCAAAAGGAACGCCAGTCCTCCGAAATGATCGCCATGCAGGTGGGTGAGGAACACCGCATCAATGCTGTCAGGATTTACGCCCTGGCGCCTCATGGCCACCAGCGACGTTGCCCCGCAATCGATCAGGAAGCGCAGGTCGCCCGCGTCCGCATTAGGCGTATCCACCATGAAGCAGGTATTGAACCTGCCGCCGGAACCGAAGGCGTCGCCGCAGCCCAGAAATGTGATGCGCATTTGGCCCTTTCGGCTCCCTTTTTTCTTAGCAAAATGCTCTCTGAACGACAGCCGTCTTCCTGCAATCGGCAGAATTGCACAAATTGGACAGGCGAGGAACACATATGGTTGCCACAACCCAGCCAATGTCCGCTTGGGTCAGAAACAGACTCTTTGCAATAGCGGGTATTTCCTCAGCACAAAGTGTCCCAGGCTTGGCCGAGGCCCATATGCTTTCGCCTCGACGGTGGTGATCAGCCATAATACACTCCTTCCGTCGACAGACCCCAATTTGCGCTGACTGGCGTCCTCGCTCAATGATCTCGACCACCTCATCCGCGTTCATCCGCATCCGCAACCTCTCCAAGAGCTACCTGGAAGGGGGTAGGCAACATCCGGTGTTGCGCGATGTCAATGCAGAGATCCTGCGCGGCGAGAGTGTGGCCTTGCTCGGCCGCAGTGGCTCAGGCAAATCCACTCTGCTTAATCTAATAAGCGGCATCGACATGCCCGACAGTGGCGAGGTGGAGATCGATGGACGGTGCGTGACGTCAATGACCGAGCGCGACCGCACCCTGTTCCGGCGCCAGCACATCGGCTTCATCTACCAGTTCTTCAATCTCATTCCCACCCTCACCGTTGGCGAGAACGTCCGCCTGGTGCTAGAGCTTAACAAGGTAGGGCGGGAAGACGCGGCGGCGCGTTGCAATGCGCTGCTTGAGGCGGTGGGCCTCAACGACCGCCAGAGTAGCTACCCCGACACCCTCTCCGGGGGGGAGCAGCAGCGGGTGGCCATTGCCCGCGCCCTGGTGCATCGGCCGGCCGTGGTGCTCGCCGACGAGCCCACGGGCAACCTGGACGAAGCCACCGCTAATGATGTCTGGCAGCTACTGGAGGATCTAGTCCGTTCCACCGGCGGGACTGTATTACTGGCAACACACAGTATCGCTGCGGCGCGCCGCTGCGATCGCGTTCTGGAGCTTGTCGATGGCAAGCTGATTGCCCACACCAATAGCCTCGAGTGATGCTTACGCTCCTTCAGGCGCTGTCCCGCTACCTCTTACGCCACCCCGGCCAACTGGGACTCGCTGTCATTGGAATGGCCGTTGGTGTTGCCGTCATCGTCGCCGTGGACCTCGCTAATGAAAGCGCACGACGCGCCTTCAACGCATCACTTACAGCTGTTGCGGGTAAGGCCACCCATCAAATCATAGGCGGGCCGACAGGTCTGGACGAGGAGCTCTATATCGACTTGCGCCTTATGGGTATCCGCTCCATCGCCCCGGTTGTCGACGGTTACGTCACCGTGGGCGGTCAGATGTTTCAGCTTCTTGGGATCGACATCTTCGCCGAGGGCAGCTTTCGCGACTACCGGCTGGCCGGCAATGGGGTGGACGTTGGCGACAGCGCATTAGGGCTTCTCATCGAGCCCGGGGGTGTGCTGATGGTGGATCGGACCGCCGGTGAGCTTAATCTCGAGCGCGGCGACGCATTCGCTGTCGAGGTCGCAGGCCGTGAGAACCACGCCGTAGTGGTCGATCTCATGGATGGCGAAGAGACCAATCGCGGACTCGATCGCGTGCTCATTGCCGACATCGCTGTGGCCCAGGAGTGGTTGGGTCTGGTAGGTCGATTGTCGCGCATTGACGTGCGGCTCGGCGGAGAACTGCAAGACGAAACCTCGCTCACGGCCCTGGCCGAACTGCTGCCGGCGGATGCGCGGCTGGTCAACGCCGCCGGTCGCAACCGCGCCACCCTTGAGATGAGCGCGGGCTTTAATACCAGCCTCACCGCTATGAGTCTCTTTGCGTTGCTGGTGGGCATCTTTCTCATCTACAACAGCATGAGCTTCATGGTGCTCCAGCGACGCCCCATCATTGGAGTGTTGCGCGCCCTCGGGGTCACCCGCGGTCAGCTCGTTGCGGCGCTCCTGACCGAGGGGCTCCTGGTGGCGGCGGTAGGTATCCTTCTGGGCGTGCTGTTGGGCGTTTTACTGGGGGAGCAGCTCGTCGTCTTGGTCTCGCGCAATCTCAACGACCACTATTTCGTGGTCAGGGTCACTGAGGTTGCTTTAAGCCACTCTTCGATATTCAAGGGTGTTGCCGCCGGTCTCCTGGCCACCTTCATTGCCGTCATCATCCCCGCCATGGAAGCAGTTTCTTACCCGCCCCGCCTGTCCTTGGCCCGCTCGGTGGTGGAAGAACGCGCCCACAGTTTGTTGCCATGGCTGGCATTTGCCGCCATTCTCATAGTGCTATCTGCCGCGGTGATCCTCATTACTTGGAAGGTGAGCTTGGTGGCCGGTTTCGTCGCGCTCTTCCTCACAATTGTGGGCGCGGCGTTGCTAGTTCCCTTGGTCGTCAATTTTGCGACCCCGGTGTTGTCGATGTCCGTCGGCATGATCGCTGGATTGCCCGGGCGCATGGCGGTGCTAGGTATTTCGCGCTCCTTGAGCCGCACCGGTGTGGCGATTGCCGCTTTGACCATCGCCGTGGCGGAGATCGTCGGTATGGGTGTGATGGTGGGCAGTTTCAGGGACGGCGTGGAGGATTGGCTTGGCAATGCGTTGCGCTCTGACATCTACGTAACGGCGCCAGGCCCGGGCGGAAGCCGGGTGGAGCGCCGGATCGATCCCGCTCTCGTAAAGCGATTGGTGCGGGTACCGGGAGTGAGTCATTACAGCGCCTCGCGGCGAGTCTGGATCGAGACTGTCAGCGGCCCCACACGATTGCAGGCCGTTCAGATGGCGCCGGAGAGTTATGCTGGCTTTGAATTCCTGGGCGGCGACCCAGAGACCATTTGGCCTGCCTTCGATGCAGGCGAAGGTGTGCTTATCTCGGATCCCTATGCCTACCGGCATCGCCTGAGCCGCGGCGATTCGTTGACCCTGCCTACCATCCTTGGGGACCACGACTTTACGGTGCTCGCCATCTACCGCGATTACGACTCGGACCAAGGCGTGGTGACCCTCAGTCGCGCCGCCTATGTAAAGCACTGGCAGGACGAGGCCATCACGTCGCTAGGCATATATCTCGAACCCGATGCTGACAACGGCACCGTCATCAATGCCCTGACCCAGACGGCCGCCGACCATCAGGCGCTGTTGGTTCGCTCCAATCAAGAGATACGGGAGTGGTCGCTCAGGATCTTTGACCGTACGTTTGTCATTACCGACGTGCTCTATTGGTTGGCCATGGTTGTCGCCTTCGTGGGCGTGCTGGGTGCAGTGCTGGCGCTCTCGCTGGAGCGTGGCAAGGAGCTTGCCATCCTGCGTGCCCTCGGCATGACCCGCGCCCAAGTCGCAAGTTTGGTCGCCATTCAATGCGGGACGATAGGTTTATTGGCAGGCCTATTGGCCCTACCTATGGGGATACTCAGCGGCTGGCTCCTGATCCATGTTATCAATCGCCGCGCCTTCGGTTGGCAAATCGACATGACCGTGCCCGGCGACACCCTGGCCGCCGCACTGGCCATCGCGATAATTACCGCGCTGTTGGCCTCACTCTATCCCGCCTGGCGGGTCACAAGATGGGCGCCGGCGGCGACCTTACGTGAGGAATAAAGGTCTTCCCATGCAAGCTAAATACCGGCAGAGAACCCTGGTTGCAGCTCTGGCAAGCTTAGTCATCGCGGCTATGGCAGGTTTAGTCATCGCGGCTCACGCCGAGCAAACCATCCGGTCCGGGCGGCTCGATCTCCTGCGGGACGTCGAAGAAGAGGGCTTTCGCCGGGCCAAGACCGTGCGTCCCTTCCGCTTCCCCGAAGACCACGGCCCTCACCCGGGTTATCGCCATGAATGGTGGTACGTCACCGGCAATCTGGATGGGCCGGCCGGACGGCGGTTCGGCTTCGAGTTGACCTTCTTCCGTTTGGCCCTGGTGCCGGAACAGAGCGAGGCAGTTCAAGAGCCGCAATCGGCGTGGAAAACCCCACTGGCCTTTGCCGCCCATTTCGCCATCACGGACGTGGCCAACGACGCCTTTCAATTCGCCCAGCGTTATTCGCGGGGTGACGGGCGGCTGGCGGGTGCCACAGGCGATCCGGTCCGCGTATGGCTAGAGGATTGGTTTCTCGAGCAGTCGGCCGAGGGCTGGCGTTTGCAGGCCAATGACGGCGGCGCGCTTCGGCTTGCCCTGGAACTCTCCGCTGTCAAACCACCCGCGCTTCATGGTGAACGGGGCCTGAGCCGTAAGTCCGCCGAACCCGGTAATGCCACCTATTACTATTCCCTTCCTCGTCTGGAAAGCAGCGGAACTCTCGAAATCGAGGGCCGATCACACGCGGTGCAAGGCCTAGCATGGCTCGATCACGAATGGGGCACTAGTGCCCTCGCGTCCGATCAGCAGGGTTGGGACTGGTTCGCTCTGCACCTCTCAGATGGCAGTGACCTGATGTTCTATAACCTTCGCAAGTTAGACGGCAGCAGGCATGCCTTCAGCGCCGGCACCTGGATCGAACCCGACGGTGAGGCGACACCATTCGGCGCCGGCGATGTATCCATCGAGATACTCGATTATTGGGACAGTCCCCTGGGTGGGCGCTACCCCTCTGGATGGCGGCTGACGTTGCCGGCGCGCAACCTGGAGCTGACCATCCATCCAGTCGTCGAGGATCAGGAGCTGAATACGCGGCCGCGCTACTGGGAGGGGGCCGTGGATGTGGCCGGACAGCGAGATGGTGTGGCGTTGCGTGGCCGCGGCTACGTCGAGCTGACTGGCTACGCACAGTAACGGAGCAACGGCCGGAATCAAAGAGTCCGCTTTGGGTCATGTGTGGACGGCTCCTTTTTGGCAAGTGATTTTTTGACGCTTGTGCAGACATGGTCGGGTGCAGTCATGTGTCCGGCCTGTTGATGCGGCGCTCCTTGGCCGCTGGCCCTAATGCGATCCGCGGGACCGGGTCCCAATCAAAAGCGCGCGCTTATGGTAGCGGGCATTGTCACGTTAAGTCGGCTACGGACGCAGACATTCATGGCTGAGTATTTTCACGCGGCTGTAGCCGCACTTTCCCACACATCGAATGCTTCGGCACGATACTGCTTGAAGGTGGGGCGTTTGATCAGATGGCGTTGAAAGTAGAAGGTGTTGTAGGTGGCGGACTGAATATTGAGAAATCTCTGGGCGGAGCCCGGTGACTTGAACCTCTGCATCTTTCGCTCTCGTCGTCGTACCGGTTGGTGCGAGTTCTCGGCACGATTGTTTGATCTCTTATTGTCGATATGTTCTGCGGTCAGATCCAGTGTTCGAAACGCAACGTGATAGGATCTGAGCTTGTCGGTCACGATCCGCTTCGGTGCCCATCCCTGCTTCTTCAAAAGTTTTCGCATCAGCTTTAAAGCCGCTCTGGCATTGCGTTTTGGCTGTACAAGAAAGTCGAGGACTTCGCCTTCGTTATCAACGGCGCGCCATAGATAGTGCCGTTTTCCGCGGATCACGATAATCATTTCATCCAGGTGCCAATAGTCGCTCGGCGTTGGCCGCGTTCGCCGCAAGTTACGAGAGATCGGCGCACCAAACTTCAGGAACCAGCGCCGAGCGGTCTCGTAAGATATATCCAGGCCGCGCTCTGCGAGCAGGTCCTCAACATCGCGATAACTCAGTGTGAAACGGGCATAGAGCCAGACCGTATGGCGAATGACTTCGGGAGGGAAACGGTGGCGTTTGAAGGAAATATTCTGCATCCGAGAATAGTAACCCGGGAAGGCGGCCAAGAGCTAATGGAGTTAATGTGACAATGCCAGCACGTGTCATAAATGGACGCTTACACAGCCAGTAAAGTTCGCTACAGATTTCATAAACCATTTCGTCAAGAAGCCGATGACTTTTGGATATTGGTCGTTTGCGGCGCAAATTGGAGGCCATTAGAGTTCCAAATTTTGTGAACCGGCGCCGCTTGAAAAAAATGATCAGCACCCATAGTCGCTTCATCGGCGCTATCTTCAGAGGCTAGGTCAGTTGACGTGACATTGCCGCTGCATGAATTTTCACACATTGGAAATGCATATAGAATTGCTACTGAATAGGTCAGGAATCTGTGTATCAATTATAGGTTTTGCGGTTTGGTGCTCATACACTTGAGCGAATCCAAAGCTTTGCGCCACGTCAAGAAACAGGCGTTCAAATAGGGGAGCAGAAAATGATCGCGAAAAATCGGAAGATTAAGAACACGACGGTCTACCTAGACGGCCATACGTATGAAAACTGCGAATTCACGAACGTGAAATTCATATTTAACGCTTTAATGGGAGTTCACATGGACCAATGTACATTCAACAACTGTACTTGGAAATTCTCTGGGCCAGCAGAAAATGCCTTGACTTTCATGACAGTAATTTATCATGGAGGTGGAAAGAAACTTATTGAGAACACGTTTTCCGCTATACGTGCCGGAAAGAAGGCGGATATCACCATTCACTAATATTTTTTCGGTCTTCACAATTGGAAAGGCCCGCTCAGTTGGCGGAGATTTCTTTTCGGGTTGATTGGCGTTTCAGCGTTCGCTAAACCCAAGTTAAGTTGACAGCCCCCTCCGTTGAGTTAGAATCTTTGGTTCGGGTGGGTTTTTGGGGCGCGCCCCAAGGAAATGTCTTGCGCCTCGTAGATTCAGATTCAGCGCAACATCTAGAAACCAGGTCGGTTACGGGGCTCTATGGCGCTGGTCTTCTGCTGTCTCGGCAAGGCGAATCCGCTTGATCACACTGGCCCGCAGCCGATCAAATTCGGCATCAACTTGGATCATTAACTCGAAAACGGAACTATCCTCGGGGTCCATTTGCTCATCTGCATTTCGCTGCATCTTCTTTACTTTGTTGAAAAATTCATTGGCCTGATTCTCGGGGTCTACATCATTCCTGAAAATCCACGAAAGAATTTTCTCCATCAAAAATCGTTGTGCAGTCAATTGGCCGTAAATGCGGATCAAGTCTTTGTCAATCATCCGAAGCATACCTCGCTGAGTGCGTTGAATATATACAGCTTGGTCTTCCCTGTCACAGCAAGAGCTACGATTACTCCTGACAAGAAAGTGTTAGTGATAAAGTGAGGCTGGATCAACAATGAAGCGGTCGTCGGAGGGTGCAAAAAAAGCTAACCAGACTCAATTCTGATTCCTGATCATCAAATATGGCAGGTTATTTTTTAGGTTCCAAAACGAGCTATGCCTTGGGATTATGGTTTTTTCGGGGGTACTTGGTGCGCTATGTGGTTGCCTGCAGATTGCCCCGGAATAAAGGCACCAATTCGCGATATATGAGTAGACTCATTGATGGGTAGTCCTGTTCTTCCTCCGCACGACCATTCGAATTCAAGCATCATAGAGCCGTAGTTAATTACGACCCGATCAAATAGACGCCTCAAATTATGGTTCAGCCGACCGCGGTCCAGCTCGTTCTTGCCTGCAATCCTCGTAATTTCCTTTATTTGTGCAGAAATAATATTATATCTATTATGAATTTTAGACTGAACGTATTCGGCAAGATGATTGTGCATCATGTCTGGTCCTAATTCCAAAAACGTCTTTTCAACGGGTGCATACTCTACGCGGACCCGCTTGCACCCGCTGGCAATTGTTGCTCCGGAGCACGTTAGGTAGCGCCGATGCGGGGTCAAGCCTTCAAGACTGGGGCCGAGATTGTAGGCAGTCATCGCGTCACCACAATTAGGGCATCTGGCAATCCGGCCGAAGATATTTCGGATCTTTCTGCATTTGATTACTTCACATGATTCTGGTTTTAATTTCGATCTTTTTATTTTGGCCTGGACTCTCTTCCACTTTCTTTGTGAAATTACTCGCGGATAATAATCCTTTATACTTATGAAGTTCTTTTCAGGATTCGAGCCTGCTGCTTTATGCCGATAATATGACAGGAAAACCCCTATTGTGGAGGGCTTGGTCAGAATAAGCCGAACCGCCTCTCCGCGCCAATATCGGCCTCCTCTCATCGTGGGTATCTTTTGGAGATTGAGGGCTCTCGCAATTGAAAGAGGCCTCAATCCGAGATCTGCAAGATTGTATATCAGCTTTATTGATTTAACTTTCTCCTGGTCGATAACGATCTCATCCCCTTCAAATTTTAGCCATGCGGGAAGCTTGCTGGCCACAATCACTTTTTCGCCTCGGGCGGCACGCTCAAGTTTGTTCGCATAGGCTGCTCTTGATCTTGCACTTTTAGTCTTGCTCTCTTCGTTCGCTCGGAGAAAAATCACTAGCGAGATCAAAAAAGCAGCTGGATCGCGGTCAAGACGATCCGCTGTGTATTCTTGATTGTCGATAAGGGTGACGACTGTAATGCCCTCGTCGCAAATCTCTTCAAGCGTCCGGAGAGCTTTTCGGGGAGCATCGCGACTTAGTCTGTCAAGACTTTCGATCAGAAGGTAGCTGCCCTTTTCAATGCAGCCTGCTCTTATGGCTTCGAGGAACTCGCCAAGCCGCCCAACTTCCAGATTGGCACTGCGATAAGCAGAGACACCAATATCCTGAAACGACAAGCTCTCGTCTAGAACCAGGCCGTTTGCTTTGGCGTATTTTTGCGCTTCTTGGTATTGCTTCCAGAGCTTGTCTTTTGTAGCCTGCTTCGGTTTCGAGAACCGATGGTACGAATAGGCGACCTGCATCGGTGCCTCCTGTGTGTGTAAGATGAAGTCGTTGGAGTTTGGCGAATATGTGAGGTATTGACAGCAAGCCATAAATTAGCTGCCTGTTCATACAAGATCCTGCAAAAATTCTTATGCTGGCAACGGGTCGGGGTGCCAGTGGATACGGCTCACTTCCGTCACCCCGATTGTCAGAAACTTTCCACTTAGCGCATTTGTTGGCGGAAGGAATTGGCGACACGATTCGCGTCTCTCTGGCCGGCCCCTCAAAAGAAGAAGTGAAGACCGGATTCGAGATCCTGAAATCCCTGAACCTGCGGGAAAAAGGCCCGATTCTCGTTGCCTGCCCGAGCTGTGGCCGCGCAGACGTGGACGTGCTCAAACTCACCGCGTCAGTAGAAAAGTTCATAAAAGAAGTGAAAACACCGCTGAAGATCGCGGTGATGGGATGCGAGGTCAACGGACCGGGGGAAGGCAAAGACGCAGACATCGGCATCGCCGGCGGCAACGGCCGCGCCATCATATTCCGCAAGGGAGTCAAGGTGAAGATAGTCGCGGAATCGGAAATGCTGGAAGCGCTGATGGAAGAGGTCCGGAAAACGGAAGCCGAAATGGCCGGTTCGTAGCGCCCGGCCTCACCGGATCTATCCGGCAAACATTCGCCCGCAGGCCCGTGGCGCATTCTTCAGCCGCCCCCTTCCACGCCCGGCCAATCAACTCGCAATCAACCCGAATAAGGCCAGTGGCCAGTAAGGAACAAGCTACCTGAATGCGCATCTCCCGCTCCTTCGGAAAGACGCTCAGAGAAGCTCCGGCAGAGGCCGAGACCATCAGCCACCAGCTACTGGTGCGGGCAGGATTCATCCAGCAACTCGCGGCAGGCCTCTACCAGTTCCTGCCGCTCGGCTGGCGCAGCCAGAAGAAGATCGCAGAGATCATCCGGCAGGAAATGGACGCCGCCGGAGCGCTTGAAGTAAACATGCCCGTAGTCCAACCCAGGGAAATATGGGAGCAGTCCGGCCGTGCCGACACGTATTTCCCGCCCCTCGCCACATTCGATGATCGCCGCAATCGGAAGTTGGTACTCGCGCCGACACATGAGGAAGCCGTCACCATGATGGTCAAAGCGAACATCAACAGCTATCGCGACCTTCCGGTAAACCTGTATCAGATCCAGACCAAGTTCAGGGACGAGACGCGTCCCAGGGCCGGGCTGCTCCGTACTCGCGAGTTCGTGATGAAGGACGCTTACAGCTTTGACGCCGACGAAGAGTCACTTGATCTGAGCTACACGACCATGGTGGCGGCGTATAAGAACACCTTCACCCGATGCGGCCTCGAAGTCGTAATGGTTGAAGCCGACTCGGGCGCCATCGGAGGGAAAGACTCGCAGGAGTTCATCCTGCTGGCCGAGAACGGCGAAGA
>JACZSK010000091.1 GCA_022574255.1 Pseudomonadota bacterium | reverse complement strand
CTCACCCTGACCCTCTCCCTCTCCCTCGGGGAGAGGGGATAAGAGAGCCGGCGCGTAAACCCTCTCCCCTCGCGGGAGAGGAAGGGGCCCCCAAGGCGCATCACGCAAAAATGGCGGGAAGGTGAGGGGTGCAAAATTAGCTATCTGAAGCGCGGGATGGACCGGACTGCGAACAACCTGGTGAGATTGCACATTTAGGGCGGCTATTCCGCTACTCCCCGAACACCCGCTTGAAGATCACATCCACATATTTGGTGTGATAGCCCATGTCGAAGAGCGCCTCCAGCGCCGCGTCGTCCAGTGACGCGGTGACGTCGGAATCGGCCTTGAGGGTGTCCAGCAGGTTGCCGCGCCCGCCCTTTGCGATACCGTCCCACACCTTCATGGCGCTCTTCTGCACCAGCCGGTAGGCGTCCTCGCGGGAAACCCCCGCCTGGGTGAGCGCCAGCAGCACCCGCTGCGAGTTGGGCAGGCCGCCGAGGCTCTCCAGATGGGTCATCATCTTCTCGGGGTAAATCACCAGCTTTTCCACCACGCCGGTCAGGCGGGCGAGCGCGAAATCCAGCGTTATCGTGGCGTCGGGGCCGATCATCCGCTCCACGGAGGAATGCGAGATGTCGCGCTCGTGCCACAGCGCCACATTCTCCAGCGCCGGGGTCACATAGCTTCTGACCATGCGCGCCAGCCCGGTGAGATTTTCGCTCAAAATTGGGTTGCGCTTGTGCGGCATGGCGCTGGAGCCCTTCTGGCCGGGCGAGAAATACTCTTCCGCCTCCAAAACCTCCGTGCGCTGCAAATGGCGGACCTCGGTGGCAAGTCTTTCTATGCTGGCGGCAACCACGCCCAGCGCGGCAAAGAATGCAGCGTGACGGTCGCGCGGGATCACCTGGCTTGAAATGGGCTCGATCGCCAGTCCCATCTTTTCAGCCACATGGGCCTCAACCGCCGGGTCGATGTTGGCAAAAGTTCCTACCGCCCCGGATATGGCGCAGGTGGCGATTTCCGACCGCGCGGTTTTCAGGCGGGTGAGATTCCGGTCGAATTCCGCATAAAAGCCGGCCAGTTTCAGCCCGAAGGTGGTCGGCTCGGCATGGATGGCATGGCTGCGGCCAATGCACAGGGTGTCTTTATGCTCCAGCGCGCGTTTCTTCAGCGCCGCCAGCAGGGCCTCGACGTCGGCGATGAGGATATCGCTGGCCCTTACAAGCTGCACATTGAAGCAGGTGTCCAGCACGTCTGACGAGGTCATGCCCTGATGCACGAAGCGTGCTTCGTCGCCCACATGCTCGGCCAGGTTGGTCAGGAAGGCGATGACGTCATGCTTGACTTCGGCCTCGATCTCGTCGATCCGCGCCACCTCGAACTTGCCCCGCTCCCATACGGCTTCGGCAGCAGCCTTGGGGATGACGCCCAGTTCCGCCTGCGCGTCGCAGGCATGCGCCTCGATCTCGAACCAGATGCGAAATTTCGCCTCCGGCTCCCAGATCGCGGTCATCTCGGGGCGTGAATAGCGCGGGATCATGTGCTTTGGTCTTTCCGGGAAAAACTACCTGAAAACCGGGGCTTAAGTAACAGGGTTAGGCGGCTGTCACAAGTAAAAGCAGCGTTCCCCAGCCGGCCAAAGTCAACCAATTTCCATTCGCAGCAGGGCATTGCCGGTTTGCTGGTGAATATGTTCGCGGGCGGTGCGAAAGCCGTATCGGTCATAAAAGGCGCGCCCAATGCTGTTTTCCTTGAATACATCCAGAAAAAGGCGGCCGCGCAGCGCGACAGCCTTGTCCATCAGCGCTCTGCCGAAGCCTTTTCCCTGGTGGCTGGGGTGAATGAATATCGCGCCCACCTCATTTTTGATCAGCGACAAAAAACCGCAAAGCCTGCTGTCTTCCTCGAAAATCCAGGTCTCGACCTTGGGCAGATAGATTTCGCGGATCCTGGCCTTTTCCCGGGCCATGACTTCGGCGCTCAGGAAAGGATGGGCGACCAGGCTGGCGGCCTGCCAGACGGCGATAACCGCGTCCGCATCATCGGGTTCATAGGGCCGGATCATTTGTAATGAATTTCCAATTAACCAATGCGCGCGATTTAATAATCGACAGTAAAACCAGCATATTACAGTGAATAGCTAAGAAATTACAATAGCCCCATGGCCTTGAAGCTGGTGTGACCCTGCTTGCCGACAATGATATGGTCATGGACGATGACCCCCAGCTTGCTGCCGGCCTCGGCGATCTCGCGGGTCATGGCAATATCATCGCGGCTGGGGGTGGGGTCGCCCGAGGGGTGGTTATGGGTCAGGATCAGCGCCGTGGCGCTCAGTTCCAGCGCCCGTTTGATCACTTCGCGCGGATAAACCGGGGTATGGTCTACGGTGCCGACCTGCTGTATTTCGTCGGCGATCAGGTTGTTTTTCTTGTCGAGAAACAGGATGCGCAGTTGCTCGGTCTTGTTATGGGCCATGGCGGCGCGGCAATAGTCCACCACTGCCTCCCAGGAGGCCATCACGGGCCGATTGAGGATTTGCTGCTGTGACAGGCGCAATGCGCTCTCACGGACCAGCTTGAGCGCTATAACGGCGCTGTCGCCGATGCCCTTGACCTCTTTCAGGCGCGCCCCGTCGGCGCTTACCACATCAGCGTAGCTGCCGAACTTCTCGATCAGCTGCTTGGCCAGGGGCTTGGTGTCGGCGCGGGGCACGGCCAGGAACAGCACCAGTTCCAAAAGCTCATAGTCCGCCAGAGCCCGGCTGCCCCCTTTGAGGAAGCGCTCTCTCAGTCTTTTCCGGTGTCCGTGATAATGCGGCTTTTGGGCCATCGCCGCCAAACTCCCATGCCGTGCCGTGGTCGGCTCGCGATCACTCGTTGTAGGGAGGTTTGGTATACCCTTTTGGCGACAGCGTAAAGATTTCAACGCCGTCAGCGGTGACACCAACGCTGTGCTCGAACTGGGCCGACAGGGTGCGGTCGCGGGTCACCGCGGTCCAGCCGTTGTCGAGAACCTTGGTATCGGGCCGGCCCAGGTTAATCATCGGCTCGATGGTAAAAATCATGCCCTCGCGCAATTCGTCGCCTGATCCCTGGCGGCCGAAATGCATGACATTGGGGGCGTCGTGGAACACCCGGCCCAGCCCGTGGCCGCAAAACTCGGTGACAACCGAGCAGCGCTGGCCCTCGGCATACTGCTGGATGGCATGGCCAATATCGCCAAGGCGGTTGCCAGGCTTGACCTGGGCGATGCCCAGCAACAACGCCTCATAGGTGACGTCCACCAGTCGCCGCGCCCGCACCGATACCTCGCCCAAGAGGAACATGCGGCTCGTGTCACCGTGCCAGCCATCGAGGATGGGGGTGACGTCGATATTGAGGATATCGCCTTCCTTAAGCCGTCTGGGGCCCGGTATGCCATGGCAAACCACGTGATTCACGGAGGTACAGATCGATTTCGGATAGCCGCGATACATGAAGGGGGCGGACAGCGCCCCACGGTCGGCGACGAAATCCCTGCACAGGGCGTCGATCTCGTCGGTCGTTGCGCCGGGCACCACATGGGGGGCGATAAAATCCAGCGTTTCGGCGGCCAGCCTTCCGGCTGCGCGCATGCCCTGGAAACCCGATTCGCCATGCAGCTTGATGGCGGAAGTGGCAACCTCTGGCGCGGAGTCGGCGGCAATATAATTCATATATTTCATCATGGTCCGATGGATCGTAACCCCAGGGTGCATCCCGGTGCCAGCTTATACAAAAAAATCTTCACGTTGTCTTAACGATACGGGGAGGCCGGTGTTTCGCCCGCATGTTTCCCTCGGGTCCCTATATAGGCCGCTGTGCTTCACTTTTCCACGCCTCTGTTGGCGGGCGGTTTGCCGCGTTAAATATGTTTGTTAAACATAACCGGCTCAGGACCGCGGGCTGTGTCAAATTAGGACAATACAGATTGCATAAAATTGTTGTTTAATAGGGCGTTAAGCAGCAATGACGCACCTGGAATTCGCTAATCCGCTGGCTCAAGACGGAAGTGAATGAAGGCCGATGGTGCCAAGGGAAAGAACAGCACCATGCGCGTATTGATAACCGGTGGCGCGGGCTTTATCGGCTCTCATCTGATTGAAACACATCTGCAACGCGGCGACGAAGTGCGCGCCGTCGATAATCTGCATACCGGTACGGCTGAAAATATCGAGCCGTTCCTGAGCAACCCGGGCTTTGAATTCATCAAGGCCGACATTACCGACTGGCCGGGCCTGGCGCCGGCCGCGCAATGGGCCGACCGCATCTATCACATGGCGGCAATCGTTGGTGTGCACCGGGTGGTGGAAGATTCGATGAAAGTGCTGACCTCGAACTTCGAGGGCACCAAACGGGTTCTCGAGGCCGCCTGCAGTGGCAACCCCGCGCCGCGCGTCATCCTGGCGTCCAGCTCGGAAGTTTACGGGTTCAACGAAAAAGCAAGCTTTGCCGAGAGCGACGACCTGGTTTTTGGCGCCAAGCATCAGTTTCGCTGGACCTATGCCATCTCCAAGCTTGCCGAAGAGCAGTTGGGCCTTGCCTATTACCTGAACCGTGCGCTGCCGGTTACCGCGGTGCGGTTTTTCAATACCACCGGGCCGCGCCAGCTGGGCGTCCATGGCATGGTTGTGCCCCGCTTCGTGGCCGCCGCCGCCGCCGGTGAGCCGATCACCATCTATGGCGACGGGGCGCAGACCCGTTCATTCTGCGATGTGCGCGACACCGTGCGGATGCTGAACCAGGTTGCGGAAAGCGCCGATGCGGTGGGCGAAGTGGTCAACGTCGGCAACGACCGCGAAATCTCCATGCGCGGCCTGGCGGAACTGGCCATAGAGCGGGCGGGCAGCGGCTCACCAATCGAATATATCAGCTACGAACAGGCCTATGGGCGGCATTTTGACGATATCACCCATCGCCGGCCTGATTTGACCAAGCTGTTCGGCCTTATCGGCTACCGCCCCCAATGGTCGCTGGAAGATACCCTGGACGACCTGATCGACGGCCAGCGGAGCGTGGCTCGCAGCCTGTCTGTGGGCGCCTGAGAGCGGCATAGCTGGCGCGGTAAGCAAACATGGCAACCCTCCCATATTTTGTGATTAGTCCCAACACAATACTCAGCCTGATCGGGCTGGTGCGTGGCGGTCGTGAACGGCCCGAACTGGTGTCCGAGGCCGCCCATAACATATCCTTCGACGTCGTAATCCCGGCCTATAACGAGGCGCGGACCATAGCGCTGGCGCTGGCTTCACTGGAGAACCAGACCGTCAAGCCTGGCATGGTGGTGATTTTCGACGACGGCAGCAGCGACCGCACGCGCGGCGTGGCGCGGCGTTATGCGGAAAAATCAGATCTCAATATTCGGATTTTGCGGCGCGAAATATCGGTGGGCAAAACGCCATCCGTCAGGGCCACCGCTTTCGGCAGCGAGGCCGACGCGGTTTTCGTGCTGGACGGCGACACGGTTCTGGAATCCGCGGATTATATCGAGCGCCTGCTGGTCGAGCTTTACCGGGTGCCCGGCATTGCCAGCGTTTGCGGCATGGTGCTGCCGCTGCGCGAGCGTGACCGCGACGACATCGCTGAAATGCCGGCCGCACGGAAATTCTTTCGCGGCCGCACATCGCTGGGCGCACGTGAAACCATACCCTGGCGGCGCCAGTTCGCCCGTGGGATCACCAATATGTACCGCGAGGTGATCTATTTCTTCGTCCAGAAAATCGTCTACCGCGGCGAGCAGGCGCTGTTCGGCACCATCGTCAACCCGGTTGGCTGCGCTGTTGCCTACCGCCGCGATTACCTGCTCGAGGTCTTTGACGAAACCCGGGCCGAGCTTGGCGACAACCTGACCACCTCGGAGGATATCTTCCTCGGCTTCGGCTTTATCGACCGTGGCTATCACAATGTGCAGCTGACCGACGTCACCTGCCGCTCGGAGGAGCCTGAATTCCAGTCGGTGCCGCGCCAGTTGTTTCTCTGGTCCTCGGCCTGGCTGCAAAGCGGCTATTATTTTCCCGAACTGCTGGGCAGCCCGTTCAAATCCTGGAAGCGCCACAAGGCGCGTAAGGAAGCACGGCCCTACGAGAACCGCCGCCTTATCAAGGATCCCTACCGCGAACCCTTTGGTAAAAAATTCGCACGTTTACGTGGAAGACCAGTGGGTTGGGCTGTTTTTCTCGTGTTATTTGAGAAGATAAGTTTCCCCATTGCTCTCATCGTCATGCTGGCCTTGCAGATGTGGGAAGTGCTGATCGTCACGCTGGTGGCGGAAACGTTTCTCTATATCTCGCTGATCCTGCTTCTGGCCGGCGAAAACCGCCTCAGATATGCCGGCATGGGGATTCTGGTGACGCCGATCCGATACTCGTCGATCCTTTGGGATGCGGTCACCATCTCGCGCTTCGCGTTTGACCTGCTGCGCCCGGGGGGCAAGGACAAGTGGCGCAAATGAGTATCATCAAGCGCATAATGGCCACCCTGCTGGTGGCGGTGATCCTGCTTCCGGCGGCTTTGCTTCCGGCGGGCGGGGCCGAGGCCCGCATGCAGCGTACCGTGCCGTTGATTCCCGAGGATATCCTGCGGCTGGAGATGGAGCAGCGCTGGGACGAGGCCGAGGTCGCGTACCGTTCGCTGCTCGCCCAGAAACCCGTGCCTGGCGCCCTGTGGCTGCGCTATTCCGACATTCTGGCGATCCAGGGAAAAACCAGGGAGGCGGCCATCGCGCTGGCCCGCGCCGCCGGGGCCGATCCCGACGATCACAAGCTGGCGGCACGCGCCTCGTCGGCCAACGCCCAGATTGGCCGGGCGGAAGTGGCGATGAAACTGATTGAAACGGCGCTGGCCGCGGCCCCCGGCACGCTGGATTATCTCGATCGCCATGCGCGCCTGGCCACCTGGTCCAGCGACTATCACGCCGCCGCCGACAGCCTGGGCCAGTTGGTGGCAAACCGGCCCGGCGAAGCAGAGCTGCATCTGCGCTATGGCCGGGTTCTGGCCTGGCTGGGCCGGATAGACGCCGCCACCCGGGAAACCCGGCGCACCCTGGCTTTGCAGCCCGATATGCCCGAGGCGCTGCTGGATTATGCGCGGCTTTTGTCGTGGCAGGGAAACCACAAGGCGGCGCTGGCCAGCCTGGAGGATTACCAGCGCGCCGGTGGCCATGATGCGGCTGCCTATGCCGGCGAAAAGGCCCTGAATTTGGCCTGGGCTGACCGGCCCGACGCGTCGCTGGCGGTCTCGGGACCGGCGCTGGTCACCAACCCGGTCGACCGGAGACTGCTTTACGGCCAGGCGGTGGCGCTGGAGCGCGCGCACCGGCACGCCGAGGCCGACGCCCGTCTGGCGGAAATCGAGCGGCAGGGCGCTGACCAACCCGACGTGGTGCTGCTGCGCCGCCTGCTCACCCTGCCCGACGCCCCGTATGTCTCGGGCGATATTTCAGCCAGCACCGACGGCGATAACATCGATATCCTGTCGATGAAGGCGCTGGCCAGCTATGCCTTGAGGGACGACAACCGCATCGCCATCGGCGGCGCATATGCCTTTGTCAGCGCGCCCACGGGCGGCGGCCTCGACCGTATCGACGGCGGCGAGAATATAAAGATCAAGCGCATCTGGGCCGAGGCGCGCTTCGATGTTGGTGCGCGCACGGTGGTGACCGCGAAGCTGGGGCTGGGGGATACCGATTTTGGCGCCTCAAACAGCAAGGCCATTTACGAGCTGGAGATCAGCCACCGGGCCAGCGACGCCCTCACGCTCACGCTCGGCCATGCCCGCGATTTTCACGCGGTCTCGCCCCGGGCGCTGTCGCTGGGCGTCATGCGCTCCGACACCAGCGCCGGCATCCGCTTTTCGCCCGACCCGGGCTGGACGCTGGATCTCTCCGCCCGCTACAGCGACTTTTCCGATGGCAACAGCGCCACCCAGGTTGACCTGACGGTGCGCCGGGCGTTGCTGCGCCGCGCCAGTCTGAATGTCGATATCGGCCTTTCCGGCACCTGGTATGGCTATGACCAGGATCTGGATAACGGCTATTACGACCCGGCCTTTTACCAGCGCTATCTGGTGCCCTTGTCGCTCTATCTCAAGCTTGGCGACGGCGACGGCATCAGCCTGGTTTTCGCCCCCGGCGTGCAGCGTGACCGGAAAATGTCGGGCTTTGCCTTTTCGGGGCATACCTACGCCGAGGGCACCTTCGGCCTCTACAAGAAGTGGATGCTGAAAAGCCGCGTCGGCCTCTCGGTGGGGGCCTCGGATTATACCGACGATTATTGGGTGGTCTCGGGCGGGCTTTACCTGATGCGCAGGTTTTAAAGGGTCCAGACCCCCTCGTCACTCGCCGACTTGATCGGCGAGTCCATGGTGCTGTTCCCACCGACGCAGTAAAGCAAAGCTGGATTCGCCGCCAAGGCGCATCACGCAGAGAGGGTCGGCGAATGACGAAGAAAATGAGTAGCGGGTGATAAAATCTAGATAACCAGCGGCAATGGCCGTGCGATGCGGATATCCCGCGTGGTCACCGCGCAGGCATAGCACAACGCCTCAACACCGGCTTCGATGGCTTCGTTCAGCGCCTCGGCATAAGCCGGGTCGATGTCGCCGGCGATGGTGAAGACCTGGCAGTCGCCGCGCTGCACCAGGTAGAACATCACCGCCCGGTGGCCCTCGCGCACCATGTTGGCCAGCTCACGGAGATGCTTGGTGCCGCGCGCCGTCACCGCGTCGGGAAATTCGGCCTCTTTGCCGCGGCGCAGCGTCACGTTCTTCACTTCCACATAGCAGAGGCCAGGTGCATCGGCGGCGAGGGGTTCCTCCAGAAGCAGATCAATGCGCGAATTCTCGCCGTATTTGACCTCCCGGCGGAGCGTCTCATAGCCCGTCAGTTCGGGAATTTCATGGGCCTCAATGGCCGCTTCGACGATGCGGTTGGGCCGCGCCGTGTTGATCCCCACCAGGGTGTTATTGACCTCAACCAGCTCCCAGCGCCAGTCGAGCTTGGCCTTGGGGTTCTGGTTGGGCGACAGCCACACGGTCGCGCCGGGATCGCACAGCCCCATCATCGAGCCGGAATTGGCGCAATGGGCGACCACCATCTCGCCGGATTCCAAGGTCACATCGGCGAGGAAGCGCTTGTAGCGCCGGACAAGGGTGGCGCGGGTGAGGGGCTTCTCGAAGGTGATCATGGCGATTTGATTGCGTCTCCGATAGGTGTTACTGAATAGGGAAAATGCACGAGGAACGAGTATGAAAATGTTTGCAGCGCCTAGCATTTATCCGATAGCGGTTGCCTGCGCAATGGCCATTTCCTTTACCGTGAGCGCGCAGGACCAGCGGTCGAATGTCGCGCAGTTTAAGCAGGAAACAAATGAGAGCGTCGCGCAAAAAGCACCGACGCCCTATCCCCGAGAGGCCACATTTTTCTTCGACAAACCGCCCTATGTGCATCCCAAAATCATACAGGAATTGTCTATCTGGATCAGCGACCAGGAAGAAGCGATCGTGTCAATCAACCTTTCCGAGTCGTATGGCACCAATCGCTTCCATCATAAAATTAACAGGAAAACAGGGCGTGGAGACCAAATAAGACTCCAGATTGAGGATACTCAATTATTTGGAACCGTTGAGGCCAAATCGTCTTTCTCTTATGAATTGGATGGTGTGCTGGGCTCAAATATTTATGTGCTCAGTACGTTTGATTGGGGCGGAGGGTCCGGGATTTTTATGGGCCTGGTCTTGGTTCGCTACGAATGCGGATTTGGGCTTGGGGCCGGGTCGCAAGGCTTTTACGCAATTGAAGTCGACAAGAAAAATCTGGTTTCTCTGGATCGGTCGCGGGTGCTGCTTACCAAAATGGCCGAGATCGCGATTGGCGACAGGTGGCTCGGCGACATCGAAGTGGATGGAGATACAATTATAGTAAGCGAAAATATTGGCTACAGAAACGACGATTATACGGACATAATCTACGACAGAAAATCCTTCACCATCCAGGCACCACCGGAATCGACCTGCAACTATTAGCGCGCGTTCTTTTCTTCCCCCTTACTTGCGCAATTGAATAGGCGCGTATTCGAAGACGTAGAGCACGAAGGCGGCGAGCCAGAAGCTGCCGGCGATGGTCACCAGGTTGATGCCCTCAACGGTTATCACGCCATCGAGGACGCGCAACAGCGCCGCTCCGTGCAGCAGCAGGATGAGGGTGACGGTGAGCCGCGTGGCGGTCAGTTTGCGCCCGGAATGGCCGAGGCTGGCGCGCATCATCACCGCCAGCGTCATGCCGCCGACCGCGCCGATGGTCCAGGCATGCAGCGCCGCCGTTGCGCTGAACAGACCAAAAGATGCCAGCGCCATGAGCGCGAAGCCCGCGGGAATCCACGCGTAAGCCACATGCAGCATGGTCACCAGCGGCTCGGCGAATGTCGCCAGCCCCCGCCAGCGGGCAAGGCGCGCCAGATGCAGCGCCGCCAGCAGGCCCATGAAAACCCCGGTCTCCGGTGATGCGGGGAGCGCCAGCCATATGCCCAGCGCCAGCGCGGTGGCGAGGATGGTGACCTGGTCCAGCCTACCGAAGGGCGCCGGCAGGCGGGCCTCGCCGCCGCTCTTCGCCTGCTGTTTCAGCCAGTTGCCGGTGAAGGAGGGGATGATGCGCCCGCCGATCAGGGTGATCAGCAATATCAGCACCGCCAGGCCCGCCCGGGTGCCGGTCATTCCCCCGTGTCCGGCCAAATCCACCAGTCCCAGCCGCCCGGCGTGGGAGGTGGCGGCGGCCAGACCCAACAATGTCACCATCCCGGCGACCGGCAGATTGCGCCAGTTGCCGCCTGCCGCGATCTCGCGAAAAACAAGAATGGCAAAGCCGCCCAGCACGGCCACCTCGGCCGCCGCCGCATAGGGGGTGATGCCTGCATTGCCCAGCGCCGCCAGCGAGGCAACCCGCGCCACCAGCCAGGCAACCGCCAGCACCGCCAATCGATTGCCCCGCACCGGCAGGCGTCCGGTCCAGTTGGGAATGGCGGTCAGCGCAAAGCCCATGACCACCGAGGCCCCGTAGCCGAAGATTAACTCGTGGCTGTGCCAGGCCAGAATATCGATGCCGCTATCTGCCTGAAAAACCCCGGAGAGAAAGCCCAGCCACCCGCCGAGCGAGACCACGGCCCAGACCCCGGCGAAAAAGAAGAATGGGCGGAACCCCCGCTCCAGGAGGGCAGGGCCGGAATATCCGCGCCGCGCTTCAATTTGTGGGGATGGGGACATGGCGTGGAAAGTAGGGGAGGGCTCGCGGGGAAGCAAGCGGGATGGACCTATTTCTACCGCTCACTGCGGAAAGCTGCTTCTTCTGTGCCTGAAGGTCCCTGCTCGTCTATTTTTCCTCGGTCAATTATCACAAGAACGCTGTTAGTCGGAAGTGGAAACGCGAGCGAAGACACCCCGACCTTATTGAGGTTGACGATATTCGACTCACAGAAATGCCCCACGACTGCAATTCGCTTGTAAGAAAGTGGTCCATCATCGTCAAAAATGGCGATGGTAGAGACATTGCGCCGTGGTAATTTATTGCAGATCGTGCATCCAAATATTGGGTGTTAAGGTCGCAATGAAAAAAAGTCTTGC
>JACZSK010000090.1 GCA_022574255.1 Pseudomonadota bacterium | reverse complement strand
ACCTTGTGGGCGAGCCCCGAGGCCGAACCCCCCGCCGATACCACCGCCGATACGGAAGACTGAGGGTCGGGAAAGCACCGCCGGTCTCGCGTTTTTCCGGCGCACCGCCTTGCGTTTTTCTGGCGTGCCGCCGGGCAATTCCCCGCCACGCCGCCTTGCACGCCGCACAGCCACGGGATAAACCCTTCACGGGAAGGGAAGTGAATCATGCCTGAAATCAAGCTTGGCATAGCCGGCGCCGCGGGGCGCATGGGCCGCGCAATCCATGATGAAGCCGCCGCCGATGGCCGTTTTAAGCTCGCGGGTACGAGCGACCGGGACGGCGAGGCCGCCGGGTTGTTCGCGGCCGCTGATCTGGTGCTGGATTTTTCCGTGGCCGGCGCCGCCATGACCCATGCCGGTCTCGCCGGGAAAACCGGCAAGGCATTGCTGGTCGGCACCACCGGGCTCGATGAGGAGGCGATGGCGGCGCTGCGGGCGGCGGGCGCCACGGCGCCTGTTCTGGTCGCCCCGAATACCAGCCTGGGCATTGGGCTGATGGCGTCTTTCGCCGGCGCCGCCGCGGCCCGGCTTGGCGCGGATTTCAGGGTAGAGATCGAGGACATTCACCATGCCGGCAAGAAAGACGCGCCGTCGGGGACGGCGCTGATGCTGGGGAGGGTTATTTCGGAGGCGCGGGGTATGAGCCTCGATGACCTGGCAATTACCTCCGAGCGCGTCGGCGACGCCGCGGGCAAACACCGGGTGAGCTTTATTGGTGCGCTGGAGCGCATCGACCTGATCCATGAAGTCACCGACCGGCTGGTTTTTGCCCGCGGGGCGCTGGATGCGGGTCACTGGCTGGCTGGCCAGCCGCCGGGTTTTTACGCCATGTCTGATTTTCTTGGTGCGACAAAAAAGTGATGTCGCCATGAAGAAATCCGATGTCGGCGAGTTTTTCCGCCGCCTGCAGACGCGCAACCCGGACCCCCGCAGCGATCTGGAATACAGCAGCAATTTCACCCTGCTGGTGGCGGTTGTGCTGTCGGCGCAGGCCACCGATGTGGGCGTGAACAAGGCAACCAAAACGCTGTTCGCGGCGGCCGGCACACCGAAAGAAATGCTGGCTCTGGGAATCGACGGCCTGATCGCGCATATCAAGACCATTGGTCTTTATAACACCAAAGCCAGGCATATAATCGGGCTCAGCCGTATTCTTGCGGACGAGCATGGCAGCGAAGTGCCGAACGACCGCGCGGCGCTGGAACGCCTGCCCGGGGTTGGCCGCAAGACCGCCAACGTGGTGCTGAATGTGGCCTTTGGTGAGGCCACCTGCGCCGTCGATACGCATATTTTCCGGGTTGCCAACCGCACCGGCATGGCGCCCGGCAAAACCCCGCTGGAAGTTGAGAAAAACCTGATGCGCGTTATTCCCGCCGAATATGGCCTGGGCGCCCATCACTGGCTGATCCTGCAGGGGCGCTATATTTGCAAGGCGCGCAAGCCCGACTGTCCGGCCTGTCCGGTGATCGATCTTTGTGCCTTCAAAGGCAAGACAACGGTCTAATTTTCGCTGGTCGGCACGGCGGTCTCTTCATCTGCTTCAGCGTCAGCTTCGCCGGCAATTTCGGGCAGGCTCCCCACCAGGGTGCCCGGAGGAAACTGGCCATCCGGAAGAATAGCGGCGAGACAGTCCCCGGGCGTGATCGGGGCACCATCAAGCAGTCTGCTTGCCAGGTGCCGCGCCAGAAACGCGCCGCCGGGCGCCTCCTCGTAAAAGAATATATCAAGCACGCAATTGCCGTTTTTGAATTGCATGACCTGCGCCGCGCCCTCACGGCGCACCAGGCTGGGGGTGCCCAATGCATCCTGTATATGGCGGGGCTCCAGCCCGAGAAGACGGTCAGCGTCGGGCGCGGGTGGCGGCAGCAAAGGAGGTGGCGCAGGCAGGGATTCCGCCTGATCTGCCTCCGGGGTGGCCGGCACAACTTTTGTTGGCTCTGGCAAAGGCGTGGCACAGGCGCTCACCAGAAGCGCCAACAACAGGGGTGCCGCCAGAAAGCCACGGCCATGGTGTGATTGGGGCGGTGATTCGGGGCCGTTCACGTTCGGGCCCTGGTTTCTCAAATCCTGTCCCCGCTGTCGATGCTGGCGTGGAACACATGCACCATCATTGCGGCGCCGACGATCGGCGCCAGAAGATTGAGAAAGGGTATCATGAACATCACGGTGATGAGGCCGCCGGCCAGGAAAACCGAATCGCGGTGCGCCCGCCTTATCCTGCGCGCATCCTGGGTAAGGAAATGGCGAACAGCGACCAGTTCGAAATATTCGCGGCCCAGCAGATAGCTGTTCAGAACCAGAAACAGGATAAGCGGCCCGACGGCGGTGAACAGCAGGATAAGATAAAACGGCAGCGCCAGGATGTTGACGATAATGATCGTGGCACTCATGCGCGCGGCAATCAGCAGGGTCTCCCTGACGCCGACGCGGCGGGTGGCTTTACCACCCGGATAATATTTGCTCTCAACGGCATCGATGATGTCATCGAGAAACAATCCCATGAACAGGGTGGCCAGGGCGGGAAAGAGAAACCACAGCATCACCACGAAGCCGGGCACAATGGCAAAGCCGAGAATCCAGCCAAGGGCGGCGTTGAGCCAGTCCCAGTCGAAATACTGTATGTTTTCGGGCCTGGCAAACCACACCGCGGCGATCATTGCCGCGAAGAGAGCCGTGGTTATACCGGCGCCCATGAAAAAGACCCTGCGAAACGCCGGGTCGGTCATTTGTTCAAGCGCCTTCAAGAATGCTCGTGTGATCATTGGTTGGTCCTTCCCCTGAAGACCCCGCCGCAATTCTTCGCCATATCCGGCTCCCTCAAGACCCACGCCGGTAATTGAGTCCAGACTCTAGCGCACAGATCGAGACAGATCAAATCAGATCCGGCGGCCACCCCCCTTTGCCTTCCCTGCGCCCTCCCCCGTACCATTCCCGTTATGCCATTCCCGCGAGGCCATTCCTGCTAGGCTTGGGGGACGGCTGCCCATATACTTTTCTCTCAAAGCCTTGGAGAGCCCTTCATTATGGAGAGTTTGCATGCCCACTGCGCCTGCCGCTGATTCTGATTCTGCCCTGGATGTTGTTGGTATCGGCAATGCCATTGTTGACGTTTTTTCACGAATCGATGATTCCTTTCTTTCGGATCACGGGCTGGTAAAGGGATCGATGAACCTGATCGATCCCGACCGCGCCGAATGGCTGTATGGCGAAATGGGCGCGGCGGTTGAAGTGTCCGGTGGCTCCGCCGCCAATACGGTGGCCGGCATTGCCGCGTTGGGCGGGCGCGCGGCTTTTGTTGGCAAGGTGGCCGATGATCAACTGGGAAACGTATACGCCCACGACATACGGTCCATCGGGGTGGAGTTCACAACCCCCTTCTCGGACGGCGCCGAGCCGACGGCGCGTTCCTATATTCTGGTTACCCCCGACGGCGAGCGCACAATGAACACCTATCTCGGCGCCTGCCAGACCCTGTCGCCCGGTGACGTGGACGAAGACCAGATCCGCCGCGCGGCGATCACTTATCTGGAGGGTTATTTGTGGGATCCACCCGGCGCCAAGGAGGCCTTCAGCAAGGCCATCGACATTGCCCACCAGGCAAAGCGCAAAATCGCGCTGACCCTGTCCGATCTTTTTTGCGTCGACCGCTACCGCGATGAGTTCCTGCATCTGCTGGACAACCACGTGGATATTCTTTTCGCCAACGAGGACGAGCTCAAGTCGCTGTATGGCATGGACGACACGGAAGCGGCCATCGAGCGCCTGCGAACCCATGCCGGCATTGCGGCGATTACCCGCGGCGAACAGGGCTCCACCATAGTGTCGGACGGAACGCGCTGCGACGTGGCGGCGGTGCCGGCGGTGGTGGAGGACACCACCGGCGCCGGTGATTTATACGCCGCGGGGTTTTTGTTCGGCCTGAGCCGGGGTCTGCCCGTTCGCCGCTGCGGCGAGATCGCCAGCGCCTGCGCCGGCGAGATCATCTCGCATGTGGGCGCCCGGCCCGAAAGCGACCTGAAAAAAGTGGTCGGCGATATTGTGGATTAGGTCAGTCCGTCTTGGCCGGCCCCGGGCGGCGCTCAGTCCGGCCTTACCAACATCGGCCCCAGCCGCCGCCCGGCAAAAATATGCACATGCAGATGCGCCACTTCCTGATGCGCATCAGCCCCGGAATTGGCGAGCAGGCGGTATCCCGGATCAACCAGGTTCAAGCCGCGCGCAACCTCGCCCACGGCGCGGAAAAATCCGACGATCAGCTCTTCGGGGGCGCTGGCGGTAAAATCATCCATCGAGACATAGTCGCCCTTGGGGATGACCAGCACATGAACCGGCGCTTGCGGGTTTATATCGTGAAAGGCGAGGGCGTGTTCGTCTTCGAAAACCTTGTTGCAGGGTATTTCGCCGCGCAGAATTTTGGCAAAAATATTTTCCGGGTCATAAGCCTTGGGGGTCATGCGGGTGCTCCCTCGATGCGGGGCCTGAGCAGATAACAGTAAACCAGCGAGCGCGAATTGCCGTCCGTCAGATCAACCACGTGGTCCGGGGCCTGTAGCTGGTCAAAATCAAAGTGAAAATATTTCTGCAATGCGGGAATCGCGTCATGCATCTGGCGCACCAGGAACCAGCCGTCGGCCTCGTCATTCCTGTGGTGCATTTCAAAAGCCATGAAACAGCGGCCATCCGGCCTGAGGATGCGGCGGATTTCCTGGCAGTGACGCTCGATCGACCGCGACAGCAATATATCGCGCAACATATAGGTGCCTTTGTCCAGCTTCGCCGCCTGCTTCCCGGCTGGCCGGCCGTGGGTGGTGGTGGCGCGGCTGGCGAAATACTCATAGGGCTCGAATTCGAACTGCGACAGCACCATCGAGGAGATGACCAGGTCCGCGCTCTTGTCGGCAATCGACAGGGGCTGGTGCGGTGCGGGATGCCGGGCAATCTTTATGGCCTGCCTCAACGCACTCCTCCAGGATTCGGCGGCCGCGATCTCCCCGGTAACCTCCCGGGCAAAAGACGATGCAAACCCGCCCGTTATGTCCTCACGGTAAACGGCGGGCAGGTCTCCTTTGCGGAAGTTTTCGCAAGCCAGGTGGTCGCCGGGAGTTTTGCGGAAATTCTCGCAGACCCCCGGCATGTTTTTCTGGCGCCGGTTGAACGTGGTGCAGAAATTTTTCGCCTGCTCTTCACTCAATTCACAAAAAACACAGGTCAGTTGCCCCTCGGCGTCTTCCGACATGGACGAACCCTGCACGCCGGCCTCTATGATGCCGGGCAGCCAGTCCACGAGATGGAGCACGGTGCCGCGGCGGACAAACTGGCGGAAGGGGATATCGTTAAGAGCGCCGGCGCCAAGGCAGACGACTTCCGATGGTTCCAGGCGATCAACCAGTCTGGCGATCAGGTCGCGCAGCGCCGCAAAGCCCGGACGCGCCTCGCGGATGCAACGTCCATAGGCTTCCGGACTCTTCGCCCCCTGGAGATATTCCTGCCACCCTTCGGCCACGGTTGCAATCCTGACAATTTAAAACCTGCAGAGGTGGACTTTAACGCTTCCCGGCGTGAAAACGCAAATCCGGCGTTCGCCGAGCCGGTTCTTGCGCCGCCTATCCCGGCACGGCGCTCTCAAGCACATTGAGCATTTTTTTCAATGTTGCATCGTCCAGGTTACTGACCTTTTGCGACAGGCGATTGGTCAGCTCGGTGGCCAGCGGCGACAGGCCAGAGGTGTCGATGGTAATGCGCGGGTGCGACAGGCCCGCCAATGTCTCGATTTCCTCGGCATCATCCCAGATAACACCGAGACAGGATATGACGCCCTGCACAAGCCTCCAGGACGGGCGACCGCGCTGGCCGCGCTCCAGAGCCGACAGATAAGGCGGCGAAACACCCAGAGCGCTTGCCATTTGAGCCTGGGTCAGGCCCCTGGCGTTACGCAATTCCCGCATTTTGGCTCCGAATGGCGTCATGACGTGGTTCTCCGCTTATCTTTGTTTTTTGAGGCGCACATAAAAAGCGCCACCACCGCCGTGGGCGCGGCCCGCCGGTGCGATCCCCGATACCAGTCCGCTGAGCGCCTGGTTGGCCAGCCAGCCGGGCAGGTTTCGCCGCAGAACACCCTTGCCCGTGTTTTCGCCCCGGTCCGGGGCCGCACCCTTGCCGGTAATCACCAGAATACAGCGCTGACCGGCGCTGCTGGCGGCCTCGATATGGCTTTGCAGCCGCGAGAAGGCCTGTTGCTGGGTCATGCCGTGGAGGTCCAGGGTGGAATCGATGGGCGTCTGGCCCCGGGCAATCTTGCGCTGCGCCCGCCGGTCGATCTGGCCGGGGATGGCCTTTGGTGCTGATCTCTCCTGCCGCGCCTCTCGCTGATTGGGTGTAAAGTTATCTGGCGCAACTTTTTTCTTTGGGCGCCGCCTCGCGGGTGGCTTGGCGATCTCCGGATCATGGTCTTGTTTGCCGCTGCGTTTTTGCGCTTCAAGGGGCTCTATTGTGTCTCGCACATCGTCCCAGAGAGCCCGGTCTTCCGGCGACAGGGTTTTGGCGGCGCGCTTGCCCGAACCGGCTTTCTTGCCTGGATCGGCCTTGGGGCGCTTATCCGGGCTCATTTTCGCCGGCCTCCACCACAAGACTTCCGGGCAGGAGAATATAAATCCTCCCCCGGTTGGCCATATGGCCGGCGATGATGCCCGCTTCTTGGCCGCGCCCCCAGAAAACGTCACCGCGCACCGCGCCCCGGATGGCGCCGCCGGTGTCCTGGGCGATCAACAGTCTCGCCAGCGCCACGGGCTCGCCTTCGGGATCGCCCGGGTCCGGGCGGCTGGCTTCAAGCCAGTAGGGCACGCCCAGCGGCAAAAGGGCCCGGTCCAGCGCCAGCGAGCGGCCCGGGGTCAGCGCCACGCCCTGCGCTCCGATCGGGCCTTCCTGCTTGCTGCCGGGGGTCTCTTCAAGAAGCCGGAAAAATACAAAAGAGGCATTTTCCCGCATGAGTTTTGCGCCCGCGGCGGGATGCGCCCGCAGCCAACGCCAGATCGCCGGCGCCGAGACATCTTCCAGCGCCATCTCTCCGCGTTTGACCAGCAGCCTGCCCAAGGATGTGTAGGGATGCCCGTTGGGCCCCGCATAACCGACTTTCAGTTCCCTGCCGCCGGCCAGCCGGATACGACCGGAGCCTTGTATGTGCAGATTGAAGGCGTCGACGGGATCTTTGAGCCACAGAAGCTCGAGCCCTCGTCCAGCAAGGGCGCCGGCTTCAATTTCTGCACGATCCTCGAAGGGCGCAAGCCGCCCGCCGCTGACCCGGCCAGCGATATGCCTGCCATTCAGGCCGTCGCGGAACAGGCCGAGATCAACGGTCACCAGCTCCGGGGGGCGTTTATAGAGCGCCACCGGATAGGCCGGATCCTCCACCAGGCTGCCCTCGATAACCGGCTCGTAATAGCCGGTGAACAGCCCCTCTGGCTGGCCCGCGGCGAGAACGGCCAGGGGCACAAAATGCGCTTCAAAATATCGCCGCGCGGCCGCATCGTCGCCGGGAGTAATTTCCGCCGCCAGGCCGCAGAGCGCCTGCCAGTCACCTGCCGTTCCGGCGAGTGCCGCCAGCCCGGCGGATGTCCCCGGTGCCATTGGCGCCACCGGTGCCACCGGTGCCGACGAGGGCCGGCGGGCATGAACCGGACAGCTTTTGAGAAAGACCGCCAGCGCCAGCGCCTGGTTGTCATCCTGCCAGCCGGCAAGATCATTGAAAGATACGCGCTGGAAAGAAAGCGGCGGCGCCACGCGCACCGGCAACAGGGCGATCGCCAGCCAGAAAACCAGAAAAAGAAGGGGGCCGCAAATCACAGCCGAGAGAAGTGCCGGCCGTCTCATCGGCGCCTACCCGGCCCGGGTGGCGATAAGTGTCCAGTTCGGGTCGCTGCTGCGGGTGCCCTTGGCAAAGGTCCAGATATCAGTGACCTTCACCGCATCACTCATATTGCCCTCGACCAACTCGCCTTCGCGGTTGCGGGTTATGGAAATAATGTCGCTGACAAAGCGCAGGGTGATTTCGGCGACGTCACCTTCAAGGCGCGCATCGTCGACCGAGATGTCGGTGGTCTCGACAAGTTTGTTTTCGACCGTCAGGCCTCCTTTTTCGCGGGCCTCGATGGCCGACGAAAATTGCGCAAAGATATCGTCACCAATGAAAGGCCGGATATCGTCCTTGTCGCCCGCCCAAAAGCCCTCGAGGATGACTTCGTAGGCATTTTTCGCGCCGTCCATGAAGCGCTCCAGATCAAAGGCCTTGTCGCGGCGCCATATGGCTTCCAGCCCCTGGCGCACTTGCGGCGCCAGTCCCTTGAAATCGCCAATGCCTGCGTCTTCATCGGGCCCGGCGCCCTGCTGGTCCGCATCGCTCGCGCTCTGGTCTCCCGACCCGGCCGACTGCCGGCCAAAGCGGCCCGCCTGCGGTGGGCGCTCATTGCCGGTGCGGCGCCCAAGAACACTGCGCAGGCGCAGGAAAATAAAGCCCGCAAACATGGCCCACACAATAATTTCAATGATCTCGAAGTTGTCGCTCATGGAGTAGAGTACCTCTGGGCTTGAAATCGCCGCCGTAACACAAATCTTGTAGAATGGCCGGTAACATAGACCCGATTGGAATATGGCCTCGGTTGGTCCGGTCGGCCTTGATTAGCCCGCTATTGTGCCCACAATGTGCGCTAAACCTTTAAATAATGCTTTTCCATGGAAAGAACAAGAATGCCGCTGCTGATTTTATTGATATTCATTGGTCTCCCGTTGGCCGAGATTTCCCTGTTCATAGAAGTTGGCGGCGAAATTGGCGCCGGCAGCACCATTTTACTGACCATCGCCACCGCCGTGGCCGGCATTACGCTGGCGCGTCTGCAGGGCTTTGCGGTTATGGCGCGCATGCAGGAATCGGTGGCCCGGGGCCAGCCACCGGTTGCCGAGTTGGTGCATGGGTTTTTTCTCTTCCTGGCGGGCATCTTTCTTTTCATTCCCGGTTTTCTCACCGACACGCTGGGAGTTCTGCTGCTGTTGCCGCCGGTGCGCATGCTTCTGGGCCGCTCCGTCCTCAGGCGATTCGCGGCGGGCGCAAAAAGTGGCGCGGCTGGCTGGCCAGGTCATGGGCCGGGTCAGGGGAGAGCCCGCGGCAACGCGGAAAATATTGAAATCGAGGGCGTTTACTGGGAAGACGACGCCGACGGCGGGGCCGAGGCCGATCCCACCCTCACTGATCGACCTGGGGACCAACCCAAGGGCCGCCGCGAGGACTGAAGTTTAAAAGCTGGCGGCATGGATGCGCGGGTCGCTTGTGCTTGGCGCCAAGACATGTTAGCCAAGCGCCAATTTCCGGCAGGTTGCGGTTTTGTGCCGCGACACAGAGTGTAGAAAGTGAATCACATGGCAGACGAAAAAAGCAGCGCGGATGCGGTCGATAAAAGCAATGCGGACGGCAATTCCGCAGCCGCTTCAGCGGATGGCGCGGTGACCGGCGCCGCCGCGACCGACAGGCCGCAGGCCGGCGTCATTGCCCAGTATACCAAGGACCTGTCCTTCGAAAACCCGAACGCGCCAGGCTCTTTCCAGGCGGGCGCCGAAGGCCAGCCCAAAATCGATGTGAATGTGGGTGTCAATGGCCGCAAGATCAACGACGAGACCTATGAGGTCGAGTTGAAGATTTCAGCGGTAGCCAAACAGGGTGACAGCAACACCTTTGTTGTTGAGCTGGTCTATGCCGGGCTTTTCGGCCTGCGCAATGTACCCGAAGATGTGATCCAGCCCTTCATGCTGGTCCAGGCGCCGGCCATCCTCTTTCCCTTCGCACGGCGCATTATTGCCGACGCAACGCGGGATGGCGGATATCCGCCGCTGCTTCTGGATCCGATCGATTTTGGTGGTTTGTACCAACAGCAGGTAGCCCAGCAGCAGGCGGCGGCAGACGGCGACGCGGCAGCACCGGCACCGAAAGCCAACTAAACCGACTACGCCAGATCAGCGGGTCCAGACCGGGTTTTTCAACTTGGTGAGAAAATCGGCATGCGCCGCGCGTTCTTCTTGGGATGGAGGAAAGCTGCGGCGCTCCCGTATTTTGGCTTTGGTGCCGGCGTTTTGCCCGGCCCCGGCTCCGCTGTTTTCCTGGACCAGGTCCAGGCCGGCCTGCCGGCCACCGCTAAGCTCCAGATAGACCTCGGACAAGAGCTCGCAATCAAGCAATGCGCCATGCAGCGCGCGGTGGGAATTATCGACACCCAGCCGCTTGCACAGGGCGTCGAGGCTGTTCTGGGCGCCGGGAAATTTGCTCCGCGCGATGACCAGTGTGTCGATCATGCGCGTCGCAGGAATGGGCGCAAAACCCGCGTTCTCCAGTTCCCAATTGATGAATTTGCGGTCGAAATCGGCATTATGGGCAACCAGGGAAGACTCGCCGACGAAGGCGAGAAAGGCCTCCGCCACATCTGCAAACACCGGATGATCGGCGAGAAATTCCGCCGTCAGCCCGTGGATTCGCGCCGCCCCCTCGGGAACCTCGCGCTCGGGGTTCACATATTGATGAAAAGTCTCGCCCGTGGGCATGCGGTTGACCAGCTCGATGCAGCCGATTTCCACAATCCTGTCGCCCGAGTTGGGGTCAAACCCGGTGGTTTCCGTATCAAAAATGATTTCACGCATGGGAGGATTCTAGTGCAAACAACCACCGGCGCGCTAGTTTTTTTGCCGCAGCTTCTCGACCATGGCGCGGATTTCCTCGAATGTGTCCTCCATGGGTCGGTCGGTGGAGATGATAAAATCGGCACGGCGGCGTTTTTCAGCGTCGGGCATCTGCCCGGCCAATATCGCGCGGAAGCGTTCTTCGCTCATGCCGTCCCGCGCCATAACCCTTTGGCGCTGGATTTCCGCCGGGGCGCTGACCACCATTACATGGTCGCAGGCGGCCTCGCCGCCGGTCTCGAACAACAGAGGCACGTCCAGAACCGCCAGTCTGTCGCCGCGGGCGCGGCATTCGGCGAGAAATTCCGAGCGTGCGGCGCCGACCGCCGGATGCAGTATGGCCTCCAGTTCCTTGAGTGCTGTTGTGTGGCCAAAGACGCGGGCGCCGAGGGCGGCACGGTCGACCACACCGTCCCGGGCAACACCGGGGAAGGCCTTCTCCACCGCTTCGGCAATGGCGCCGCCCGCCGCCAGCAAGACATGAACCTGCTGGTCGGAATCAAAGACCGGCAGCCCCAGGCGGCGGAGAGCGCGGGCGGCCTCGCTTTTTCCCATGCCGATCGATCCGGTCAGGCCCAAAACAATCATGTCGTTTGCCCCGACCCCCTGGCCGAACCGTCGAGCGCCTGCTCCAGTTTGGCACGCAGTTCACTGTCAACAGCGGGAAGAACGCCGAACCAGGCCTCAAAGGCCAGCGCCGCCTGATGGCAGAGCATGCCCAGCCCGTCGACGGCGGTGAAGCCCCCGGCCCGGGCAGTTGAGAGAAGTTCGGTCTCAAGAGGCGCGTAGACAATGTCGTAGACAACGGCGCCCGGCGCCAGTCCGGAGAGGTCGATCTCCAGCGGCGGCATGGCGGTCATGCCAAGCGGTGTTGTGTTGACCAGAAGGCCGGCCCCCCGGGCGGCGGCGGCGCGATTGTCCCACGGCATACC
>JACZSK010000013.1 GCA_022574255.1 Pseudomonadota bacterium | reverse complement strand
GTGATGCCGGCGTTGATATCGATGCCGGTGAGGCACTTGTTCAGGCCATCAAGCCCCTGGCGGCATCAACGGCGCGCAGTGGAACCGATGCCGAGCTTGGCGGTTTCGGCGGCCTGTTTGACCTCAAGGCAGCGGGCTACACCGACCCCATTCTGGTGGCTGCCACCGACGGCGTCGGCACCAAGCTGAAACTGGCCATCGCCACGGGCAAGCACGACACGGTCGGCATCGACCTGGTCGCCATGTGCGTCAACGATCTTGTGGTGCAGGGAGCGGAACCGCTTTTCTTTCTCGATTATTACGCCACCGGAAAATTGTCGCTGGAAGCGGGCGCTGAAGTGATATCCGGCATCGCGGAAGGCTGCCGACAGGCCGGATGCGCGCTGATCGGCGGGGAAACCGCTGAAATGCCCGGCATGTATGCGGGCGGCGATTATGACCTGGCGGGATTTGCCGTCGGCGCGGCGGAGCGCGGCAGACTGCTGGACGGCTCGGACATCACCGCCGGTGACGTTGTCCTCGGCCTGGCGTCCAGCGGCCTCCATTCCAATGGCTTTTCGCTGGTCCGGAAAATACTTGAGGGAAACAACATAAGCTATTCGGATAAATTGGATAATTCCGATGAAGTGAGTGTCGCGGAAGCGCTGCTGACGCCAACCAAAATCTATGTGAAAAGCTGCCTGGCGGCGGTGCGCACCGGCCATGTAAAGGGCCTAGCGCATATTACCGGCGGCGGGCTGGTCGATAATCTGCCACGCATTTTGCCTCCTGGGCTGACCGCCGAAATTGACGCCGATGCCTGGTCCCTGCCCTCGCTTTTCGCCAGCCTGCGCGGGCTCGGCAATCTTGCCCCCCGTGAGATGATCCGCACCTTCAATTGCGGTATCGGCATGGCGGTGGTGACCAGCGCCGGCAACGCCGACGCGGTCGCTGCATTGCTCACCGAAGCCGGCGAGACTGTTATGCGCATTGGCGAAATTGTCGCTGGAGACGGAGCTGCAAGCGCCCGGGTTTCATCGGCGAACGGCGGCTGGGGCTATGACGCCGCATGGTCGGTCTCCTCCGGTGAAACAAAAGCGTAATGGCGAAGCTGACGCTGGGCATTCTGGTTTCCGGGCGGGGCAGCAATATGCGGGCCCTGGTCAAGGCCTGCCGGGGCGCCCGGTTCCCGGCCCGCGTCGCCATCGTCATTTCAAACGACCCCGATGCGGCAGGGCTGAAATTCGCCGCGAAAGCCGGTATTCCAACCGCGGTGGTCGACCACAAGGCGTTCGCCGACCGCGACAGCTTTGAGCGCGCCCTGCACAAGACGTTGAAAGACGCCGGGGTGGAGCTGGTCTGCCTGGCCGGTTTCATGCGGCTGTTGAATACGGGATTCGTCAATCGCTGGCGTGACCGGCTGGTCAATGTCCACCCTTCCCTGCTGCCCGCCTTTAAGGGGCTACACACCCATGAGCGCGTATTGGAAGCGGGCGTGCGCTTCACCGGCTGCACAGTTCACTTCGTGCGGCCGGAAATGGACGATGGCCCGATTATTATCCAGGCCGCCATACGGGTGCTGCCCGACGATACGCCAGCCCGCATGGCCGCCCGGGTGCTCAAATACGAGCACCGGATTTACCCGGAAGCGGTGCGCCTGATCGCAAAAGGCCAGGCCCGCGTTGCCGGCAATGTGGTGCGCGTGAAGGAAGGAAAGAAAGCAGCGGCCGGCATCATCAACCCGCCGGTGGAGAGTTAATCCGGCCTAACCGACGATCTGGTCATCCGAAAAGAACTGCGCTATTTCAATGGCCGCGTTTTCGGCGCTGTCGGAACCATGCGCCGAGTTGGCCTCAAGCGATTCGGCATGGGTCTTGCGGATGGTGCCCTCGTCGGCCTCTTCGGGGTTGGTGGCGCCCATGACACGGCGGTTCAGCGCCACGGCGTCCTCGCCCTCCAGCACCTGAACCACCACCGGGCCGGAGGTCATGAAGGTAACCAGATCGCCGTAAAACGGCCGCTCCTTGTGCACTTCATAAAAGGTCTCGGCCTGCTGGCGGGTCATGCGGATGCGCCTCTGCGCGATGATCCTGAGGCCGGCCTCCTCCAGCATGGCGTTGATGGCGCCGGTGAGATTGCGGCGTGTTGCGTCGGGCTTGATGATCGAGAAGGTGCGCTCGAGGGCCATGAAACTGATTCCTTCGGAGTTTATTACCAGGATTTCGGCGGCTTATAGAGAGTTCGGAGCGCAACTGCAAGCCGTTGTTTCCCCGGTGATTGTCAGTCCTTCTTTTCCCAACCGCCCGCCTCGGTCTGCTGCCAATAGGCGACGTCATGCCCGGCGTCCTTGAATTCCTGCCAATGCTGGCGGGCCTCTTTTTTCAGGTCTTCCGAACGGCCGTCAAACATATAGAGGCAGCGCTCATAGCCGGTCAGGTCACTGGCGGTGCGGCCTTCGACCAGAACCAGCACGCTGGCACCACCCGGATTATCCTCTTCCAGGGTCAGGTAAATGGGCTGGTTTTCCGGCTGCGGCGTATCCCTGGTGCCATGGGCCAGGAACGAATCCGGGTCTTCGCTCCACAGCGCCTGATCCAGGCTGTCCAGCCGCTCCTTGCTGGCAACGCGGATGACCGCACGCAGCCCCGCCTCCAGCACCCGCGCCAGCAGTTTGGGCAGGGCAACCTCCAGCGGCTGGAGGTGAAGCTGATAAAAACTGACTTCGCTCATGAGACTCCGGTCACTTGCTTTCGTAATTATCGGCCACAAACCGGTCGAGCAGCCGCACGCCATAGCCGGTGGCGCCCTTGGCCCATAATTTATTGTCCTTCAACGCCCAGACCATGCCCGCCACGTCGATGTGGGCCCAGGGCGTCTTGTTGGTGAAGCGCTTCAGGAATTGCGCGGCGGTAATCGAGCCGGCCATTCTGCCCCCGATATTTTTCATATCGGCAATGGGTGTATCGATCATCCGGTCGTAGGCCGCGGCCAGCGGCAGCCGCCACAGCTTGTCGCCGGTCTTGTCACCGGCCTTGAACAGACGGTCCGAAATTTCTTCATCGTCGGTGAAATAGCCGGCGTATTCCTCGCGGCCAAAGGTAACCAGCATGGCCCCGGTCAAGGTCGCCAGGTCAATCATGGCGCTGGGCTTGAAACGATCCTGACAATACCACAGCAAATCAGCCAGCACGAGACGCCCCTCGGCGTCGGTGTTGATGATTTCGATAGTCTGTCCGGACAGCGATTTAACCACGTCACCGGGCCGCTGGGCGGTGCTGGACGGCATGTTTTCCACCAGGCCGACAATCCCGATCACGTTCGCCCTGGCCTTGCGCCGGGCCAGCGCCTTCATGGCGCCGACCACGATACCGGCACCCCCCATGTCCCATTTCATTTCTTCCATGCCCTCGCCGGGCTTCAGGCTGATGCCGCCGGTATCGAACGTCACGCCCTTGCCGACAAAGGCCAGCGGCTGTTTGTCTGTGCCCCTGGGTGCGCCGTTCCAGCGCATGATGGCGACATGGGATTCATAGGCGCTGCCCTGCCCGACGCCCAGCAGCGCCCGCATACCAATTTTCTCAAGCTTCTTTTCGCCCAGTATCTCGACTTCCAGCCCGTCGGCTTCCAGCTCCTTGATGCGGGCCGCGAAACTTTCCGGATGCACCACGTTGGCCGGCTCGCTGATCAGGTCGCGGGTCAGGAACAGACCCTCGATGACCTTTTTTGCCGTTCCAAACAGCTTCCTCGCGTCGCCGGGGCTCTTGGTGTGAACCACAATTTCCTTCAGGCTGGGCTTTTTTTCCTGTGGTTCCTTGGTGCGATATTTGTCGAAGCGGTAGCTGCGGATCAGCAGCCCCTCGGCAATATGTGACGCGGCGCTTGGCGGCGACACACCCATGCCGCCGATCACATCAAGGACCACGGAAAGCTTTTTCTCGCCGGACGCCAGTAATTTTGCCATGAGGCCGCCAAAGGCCTCTTCCAGGTTGCGTTCGGTCAGCGTTTTCGGGTCGCCCAGACCAATCAGCAACAGCCGCGACAGCCCGGTTTTCCCCGGCGACAGAATTTCCAGTATTTCGCCCCGCTTGCCCTTGAAGCGGCTGCCCTCGACGGCGCGGGTCAGCCCGCCGTCGATCGACTGGTCAAGCTTCCTGGCGGAGGGCAGAAGCTTCGCGCCTTTTACTGCCAGCACGCATACCGCGCCATCCTTTGGCCTGCCGGGCTCGGCAAAAGTGATTTTCATAGTGTTTTCTTTCTCGTGACTGTTTGCCGGTGTCATTGGCCGGTGTTATTGGCCGTTCAGGGGCGGCATTCCCTTGGCGCCCTCTGACGCGCTGGAAAAGTGCCGATTACTGCGCCGTAATACAGCCATCTTTTTGTGGTGTCCATCATTGCATCACGCCCAGCCAAAGGGTATCAACCTCGATGTATCGGGCCGCCGGAATAAAGGCGCCCACCGGCGCAATCACCCGAAGTTCTTATGCCATCCAGAAAAATAATTCTCGGCGGTTTTATGAAATCAGCCTCGCTGGTCGCGTTGCTGACCGCGATGCCCGCCGGGCAATGGGCTGCCGCGGCCCAGGAGACCAGTGAGGGGGCCGTCGCCGGCACCGGCGAAACGCCGGTCTCTGTCTCCGCCGATGCCATTGATCTCACCGCCGACCAGATGACCTTTGACCAGGATACGGAGATTGTCGTCGCCACCGGCAATGTTCTGATCTCCAACCAGGGTTACTACCTCAGCGCCGACCGCGTGGAATACAGCCAGAGGACCGGCATCGTGCATGCCACCGGGCATGTCCGGATCACCGAGCCGGGCGGCAACGTCATGTTGCTGGACGAGGTGGAACTGAGCGACGATCTGAGCGAGGGTTTCATTCGCGGCGTTCGGCTGATGTTTACAGACGGGTCGCGCCTGGCGGCACGGGACGGCGAACGCACCGCGGACGGTCGCACAACCCTGAATTACGCGGTCTATTCCCCCTGCACGGTTTGCGAAACCAAGCCCAACAAGAAGCCGCTGTGGCAGCTTAAAGCAGTGCGCATAACCCATGACCAGGAAAAGAAGCGCATTTATTACAAGAATGCCGTGCTGGAAATGTTCGGCCTGCCGGTCGCCTATCTGCCCTTCCTCTCGCACCCCGACCCCACCGTGAAACGCGAAAGCGGCCTGTTGACGCCTTCGATGAACCACCGGCGGGAATTGGGTTTTTCCTTCTCAATTCCTTATTACATAGCCTTGTCGCCCTCCAGCGACGCCACCATCACGCCGATCATCACAACCAAGGAAGGCATTGTCCTTCGTGGCGAGTATCGCCGCCATTTCGGCTTCGGGCAGATCACCACCGACGGCAGCATCACCTATGTCGATGAGCGCGATGACAACAACGCCCTGACCGGCAGCCGTGAACTGCGGGGTCATTTCTTTTCAAATGGCGAGTTCCGCCACGGAAAGCGCTGGCGCTCGGTGTATCAGTTTCAGCTGGCCAGCGACGACACCTATTTGCGGCGCTACGGTTTCAGCCGGCTGGACACGCTGACCAGCGATTATCGCGCCGAGGGCTATTACGGGCGCTCCTATGCCTCGGTCCGCTCGCTGTGGTTCCAGGGCCTGCGCGTGGAGGACGATCAGGGACTGACCGGTTTTCCCCTGCCCCTGATGCAATTTGACTATGTCGGCAAGCCGGGAGCCCGGGGGGACGTTATCCGTGCCAACATAAGCGCGCTGGCCCTGCACCGCACCGACGGCCAGGACACCCGGCGCCTATCGGCGCGCAGCTCCTGGGAACTGCCCTACACGACCGCGATGGGACAGGTAATCAAACTGTCCGCGGGCCTCAGGGGCGACATGTATTTTGTAAGAAATTCGGCGCGTAACGATCTGCTGACTTTCGCTGGCGAGGACGGCGCCAAGGGCCGCCTGCTGCCGCATTTCACGGCTTCGGCAAGCTGGCCGTTCATGCGCCCGGGGAAGAACAGCTACCAGGTGATCGAGCCGCTGTTGAATCTGGTTGTGGCGCCCGATGGCGGCAACCCGGTGGAAATTCCAAACGAAGACAGCAGAACCTTTGAACTCACCGACGCAAATATTTTTTCCGATAACCGTTTTCCCGGTCTCGATCGCTGGGAAGGCGGCTCGCGCCTCACCTACGGCGGCCGATGGGGCCTCTATTCGGGCAAATTCACCTCGGAGGTTCTGGTCGGCCAAAGCATTCGTTTCAACGACAATGCACCGATTTTTCCTGAAGGTACCGGCCTGACGGGTAAATTTTCGGACATCGTGGGCCGCTGGGATATCTCAATCGAAGGCCTTATCGCCATTGCGCATCGTTTTCGCCTGGACAAACACAGCCTCGCCGTTCGCCGAAACGAGATCGACGCCACCGTTGGCACGGACCGGCACCGCATAACGGTCGGCTATTTCCAGCTCAATCGCGACAGGCAGGCTGAAGGCCTGGAAGACCGCGAAGAAATTCGCATCACCGGTGAATTTCGCATCAAAGGCAACTGGACCTTGTTTGGAAATGTTACCCAGGACCTGACCGCCGGGCGCACAGGCGTTGCACATGGCGCCGGGCTTCTGTATAGGGACGAGTGCCTTGAGGTCAGCTTGGCTTGGCGCAAGAGTTTTACCCAGGATCGTGATATTGTTTCGGGAAGTTCGATCAACTTCAGGATCAGCCTGAAACATCTGGGCTGATGTTGCGGGTCAAGGGAACGGCGTGAGTGCGGGACGCGGATAAGGGATGGAACGGAAGTGAATCTGGCAGGCGGAGATAATTCTATCAGGGGCACCTGTTTTCGAGGCCTCGTCGTGGCGGCGACGGTGGCGGTGTCGCTGGTTGCCCTGACCGCGTCTTCCGCCCAGGAAATCCTGGAGAAGATCGAAGTCCTGGTCAACGACGAGGTTATTTCAGCATACGATCTGCAACAGCGTATGGGGCTGGTTGTGGCCGCAACGGGCGGCGTGCGCAACCAGGAAGAGCTGATGCGCCTGCGCGATCAGGTGCTGAGCAGCATGGTCGATGAGAAATTGCAGTTGCAGGAAGCCGCCGAGTTTGAAGTTGAAGTGTCGGAAGATGAAATTAACGACGCTTACTTCCGGGTCAGCAGCAACTTCAACCAGACGCCGGAGAGTTTTGAACAGTTCCTCGCCCAATATGGCTCATCCAAATTTTCCCTGACCGAGCAGTTGCGCGCCGAGTTTGCCTGGCAAATGCTGGTTCGCGGGCGGCTGGGCTCGCAGGTCTCCATCAGCGACCAGGACGTTGAATCCTCTATAGAGAAAATGAAAGCCAACACCGGGAAATATGAATACCGCCTTTCGGAAATTTACCTGATCCTGGACCGCCCCAGCCGAGCCGAAATCGTCAAGCAACAAGCCGCAAGATTGATCAAGCAGGTTACCGATGGCGCGCAGTTTACGGTCGTTGCCCGACAATTCTCGGAATCCGCCACCGCCGCAAGGGGTGGTGATCTGGGGTGGGTGGCGGAAGACCAAATGGCGCCAGAGGTCGAAGCGGTAGTGCAGAAGATGGCTCTGCTTGAAATATCGGAGCCAATCGCCACGCCCGGCGGCGTCTATGTGATACAGTTGCGCGACCGTCGGCGCATCCTCAGCGCCGACCCCCTCGACGTGCAGCTGGATGTTACGCAGGTGGTGTTCCCGTTCAACAGTGAAACCACCCAGGAAATTATTGATGACTGGGTTGCGAAGACAGAGGCGCTGCGGCCAACTGTCACCTCTTGCGAACAGACCCCCGCATTCGTGGAGCAGCTTCCTGAAGGCACTGTTCACAGCAGGATTGGGCTCATTTCACTGCGCGACCTTGGCCCGGCGCTGGCGGCCAAGCTTGAGCCCCTGGCCGAGGGCGTGCCGAGCCTGCCGCTGGCGGCGCAGGATGGAATTCGAATATTCTTCGTTTGCGGCCGCGAGCAGCCGGACATTCAGCCGCCCGATTTCGATACCGTATACAGCCGCCTGCAAGAGCAGCGGCTGACCATGATGGCGCGGCGCTACCTGCGCGACCTGCGCCGCGACGCGATCGTGGATTACCGGTGACCTCGCCTGGCGCCGCGCTCCGCCCGATTGGATTGACCATGGGCGAGCCGGCCGGAATTGGGCCGGAACTCTCGCTCGACATTTGGCGGCGCCGGGCCGAGCTGGATATTCCACCCTTTTGTTACCTGGGCGCCGCCGATCAGATAGGTGATCTGGACCCGGCCCTGCCTGTCACGCGGGTGAATGATCCCGGCGATGCCGCGCGTTCCTTCCATGAAGCATTTCCGGTTTTCGATATTTCGCTGGCGAAAAAGACCATTGCAGGGATACCCGACCCGGCCAACGCCGCTGGCGTGATCGACGCCATTGAGCAGGGCGCGCGCCTCGCCCTTGATGGCAGCATAAGGGCGCTGGTCACCAACCCCATTCAGAAGGCCAACCTGATAGAGGGCGGATTTGGCTTCATCGGCCACACGGATTTTCTGGCGCATCTGGCCGGCGCCCAAAGGGAACAGGCGGTGATGATGCTGGCCGGCCCCAACCTCAAGGTCGTGCCGCTGACCCAGCATATTCCGCTCCGCGACGTGCCTGACGCGATCAGCACCGGTCTGATTATACAGACGGCGGAAGTCATTCTGCGGGCGCTGGCCGAAAACTTCTCGCTGCCGCGGCCCCGCCTCGCCATTGCCGGGCTCAACCCGCATGCCGGGGAACAGACGCATTTGGGCGACGAGGAAGCGCGGCTCATAGCGCCCGCCATAGAGGCGCTTCAGGAATCCGGCCACGATGTCAGTGGCCCGCATCCGGCTGACAGCCTTTTTTCCGCCGCCATGCGCAGCCGTTATGACGCCGTATTATGCATGTATCACGACCAGGCCCTGATCCCGCTGAAAACCCTGGACGGCGGTCGCGCGGTTAACGTCACCCTTGGTTTGCCTATGGTCCGCACATCCCCGGACCATGGCACAGCGCTGGATATTGCGGGCAGAGGCAAGGCCTCGGTCGACAGCCTGGTGGCCGCTATCAGGCTGGCCGACCAGATGAGCCGGTAATGGCATCCGGGGGAAATTCAGGCGACACCCTGCCCCCCCTTCGCGAGGTCATTCGCGCTCATGGGCTTGGCGCGCGAAAGTCCTTCGGCCAGAATTTCCTCCTAGATATGAACCTGACCCGCAAAATCGCGCGCGCCGCGGGGCCGCTGGAGCATGCAACGCTGTATGAGGTTGGTCCCGGACCGGGGGGGCTGACCCGCGCTCTGCTGGATGAGGGCGCGGCCCGCGTGGTGGCGGTGGAGCGAGACCCGCGCTGCCTGCCGGCGCTCGCCGAACTGAGCGCCTATTATCCGGGCCGGCTGGAAATTCACCAGGGCGACGCCCTGAAGGTGGATGAGCTTTCCCTGCTGCCAACAGAAAACCACCTGCGCATTGCCGCCAATCTTCCCTACAATATTGGCACGGCGCTGCTGGTGAAATGGCTGACCCCGGAAGCCTGGCCGCCCTGGTGGGCCTCCATGACCCTGATGTTCCAGAAGGAAGTCGCCGAGCGCATAACCTCGCCTTCAGGACGCAAGACCTATGGTCGCCTGTCGGTGCTCAGCCAGTGGCGCGCGTCGCCAAGCGCCCTCTTTGATATTACCCCCCGCGCTTTTACACCGGCGCCAAAAGTCTGGTCCACCCTGGTGCGGTTCGAGCCCTCGGCGCCCGTGGTCAGTGGGCTTTCCGTGCGGTCGCTGGAAAAACTGACCGCCACTGTTTTTGGACAGAAGCGCAAGATGCTGCGCCGCTCGCTAAAGGGTTTCGGCCCGAAGGCGATCGAAATTCTTGGTGAACTGGAAATAGACGCCCGCGCCCGGCCGGAAGAGCTGAGCGTCGAGGATATTTGCCGCCTGGCCCATGCACTGCAGGAATCCGGGTTGATTCAAGCCTTGCCCATCAGCGCCCGGACGCGCCCGGTCAGATGACGCTGGCGGCGACGGCGCAGGCGTTCGGCGGTCAGGATGGATTTTACCTGCGCCAGGCACTCATCGACGTTTTCATTGACCAGCACATAATCATATTCCGCCCAATGGCTTATTTCATCGGCGGCGCGGGCCATGCGGTCGCTGACAACATTATCTGAATCCTGGCCGCGGCGTACCAGCCGTGCGGCCAATTCATCCATCGACGGCGGCAGAACGAAAATACTCACCACGTCGTCGCGGCCCGCCTTTTGCACAAGCTGCTGGGTGCCCTGCCAGTCGATATCAAATATCACGTCGCTGCCGGCATCAAGGGCTGCCTCCACGGGTGCGCCCGGCGTGCCATAGGAATTGCCGAATACGGTGGCATATTCCAGCAGCTCGTTTTCGTCGGTCATGCGCTGAAATATTGCCTCGCTCACGAACCTGTAATCGGTTCCCTCAACCTCGCCGGGGCGTGGCGCGCGGGTGGTCACGGAAACCGACATGGTCAGTTCCTCCTCGTCCTCCAGAAGGCGGCGGGACAGGGTCGTTTTGCCTGCCCCGGAGGGCGAAGAGAGGATCAGCATCAGGCCCCTGCGGGCAGTATTCGCTTCGTGCACCATCACCATTCAATTCCTGTTACCGGCCTCTGCCATGCGCAAAAGTCAGGTCCGTTATTCCACGTTCTGAAGCTGCTCGCGAAACTGATCGATAACCGCCTTCAGGTCCAGGCCGATCCTTGTCAGGGCCACATCGCCGGATTTGGAGCATAGCGTGTTGGCCTCGCGGTTAAATTCCTGGGCGAGAAAATCCAGCCGCCGGCCAACCGCGTCAGTGGACTCCAGCAGTTCGCGCGCGCTTTCAATATGGGCGGCCAGCCGGTCCAGCTCCTCGCGAATATCTGCCTTAACGGCCAACAGCGCGACCTCCTGGTCCAGCCGCTCGGGGGTCAGCGCATTTTCGGCGGCCACCAGATCAGTGATTTTGGCGGCCAAACGGTCACGGATGGCCTGGGGGCGGGCGGCTTCACACTCCCTTGCCTTCCCGGCCAGGGTCTCCACGCCGTCGATAAAGCCCGACAGCACATTCTTCAGCGCAGCGCCTTCTTCGCCACGGGCTTTATCCAGCGCGTCTGCTGCCTGGTCCAGCCCGGCCAGGAGATCACCGGTCAGGGATTCCCGATCATCGTCGGAAATTTCGTCGGCGCCGATCTCAAGAATACCGCGCATCGCCAACAGGCCATCCAGCGAAGCCGGTTGAACCCCCGGCGCGTCCTTGAAGTCGGCGGCAATCTCCAAGAGTTTCGCCAGGGCATCGCGGTTCAGGCTCAGGTTCGTCTCGCCGCCTTGGCGCGCCAAAGCCAGGTTGACGTTGAAACTGCCGCGCTTGAAACGACCGGCAAGCCGCCGCCGCGCCTGAATATCCAGCCCGTCCACCATCGACGGCACCCTGACCCGTGCGTCGAACCCTTTGCCGTTGACACTCTTGATTTCCCATGCCCATTCATAGCCGGTGGAACTGCCGCTGGTGCGGGCGAATCCTGTCATGCTCTTCAGGGACATTCTTGGCTCTTCCTTGCTCTCGGGTGGTTTTCAGTGGCTGCGGCGGTGTGGCGGCAGTGTGGCGACAGTGCGTACGAGACTATAGGCAGTCCCTCAGGACTGTTCAACGGCCCGATCAACGAGAAGCAGATATGAAGAATCCCAGGAATATCCTGATTACCGGCGGCTCCAGCGGCATTGGCGAGGCTTTGGCCATGCATTATGCCGCCCCTGGTGTTTTCCTTGCCCTCAGTGGCCGTGACACGGCGCGGCTGGAGGCCGTAGCCGCGCGTTGCCGCGAACAGGGCGCAGAAGTTGCCGCCGAGACCGTGGATGTGACCAACCGTCCCGCCATGGAGGCCTGGATGCATCAGGTGGATGCCAAGAAGCCGCTGGACCTGGTGATCGCCAACGCCGGGATCAGCATGGGCCGGAATGCCAGCAATACGCTCGCCGATATCGCAGAGAAAAGCTTTGCCGCCAACGTCAGCGGCGTATTTCATACAATTCACCCGGCGATAGATGCCATGACAGCCAGGGCACGGGGACAGATTGCCATCGTGGCCTCCGTGGCCGGGCTGATGGGTATGCCGGGCCACCCGGTCTATTCGGCCAGCAAGAACGCCGTCCGCGCGTACGGCGAAGCCCTGCGGGGTACTCTTGCCCCCCATGGCATTGAGGTGAATGTAATCTGTCCGGGTTTTATCGAGAGCCGCATGACTGCCAAAAACGACTTTCCCATGCCGTTCATTATGACTGCGGAAAAAGCCGCCCGCATTATTGTCAGCGGTCTGGCCCGCAACAAAGCGCGCATCGCCTTTCCCTGGCAGCTCTATTATCTTGTGCGCCTCATCACTTTCCTGCCAATCGCACTGGCAACAAAGCTGCTGGGCCGCGGCTTCAAAAAATAACGGACTTCTGGTTTTGAAGTTTCGGACGGTTGCTGAGGGGCAGAAGAAAAACTGCAATCCGCTTCCAATCCGGTCCGGAATGACTGATTTTTTTCGTCACCCTCACCCTTTTCCTTCCTTGGCACTCTCCCATCAAGGGAGAGGGGTTTCCTCTTGGTCACCCTCACCCTACCCTCTCCCATCAAGGGAGAGGAGATAAGAGGTGGACGCGGCGCTAAACCCTCTCCCCTCCGTGGGAGAGGGCAACGCACAAAGTGCGTGGGTGAGGGGGAAAAATAATCTGGCTGGCTTGGCGTTCTATCGCCGTTCGCGTTGAATCCGCCGCCACCGGGCCACGTTGCGGTTATGCTCTTCCAGGGTCGCGGCAAAGGCATGTCCGCCTTTTCCGTCGGCAACGAAATACAGGTAATTCCCCTCAGCCGGGTGGAAAACCGCCCTCAGGGACTCCACGCCTGGATTGGCGATGGGCCCCGGTGGAAGCCCACGAATAACATAGGTGTTGTAGGCGTTGCGCGCATCCAGATCGCTCTGGCGCAAGGGCCGGCCAAGCGGTTCCCCCGCGGTCTGGCCATAAATGACGGTGGGATCGGACTGCAGGCGCATGCCCCCCTCAAGCCGGTTGAGGAAGGCGCGGGCGATCATCGGACGCTCCGCAGCCAGAGCGGTCTCCTTCTCCACGATCGATGCCAGGATCACCGCTTCCTCGGCACCGGGAAAGGGGAAATCGGGCCGCCGGCCCAGCCACAGATCATCGAGTAATTGCTGCTGGTTCCGGCGCATGCGTGTGAGCAATGCCGAACGGTCATCACCACGCGAAAAATAATATGTCTCAGGCAACAAAGTTCCCTCACCCGGCAGCGCCGCCATTTCACCGGCCAGCGCCTCATCGGCGGCGAGCAGTGCCATGACCTGACGGCTGGTCAGGCCCTCGGGTATGGTCAGGCGATGCTGCAGCGTTTCGCCGCTGAGCAGCTGGTCACGGATATGGGCCATGCTTGCGGGGCCGAGCAAGCGGTATTCACCAGCGCGCAACTTGCTTCCCGCCCCGGAAAGCCGGGTGCCCCAGACAAACAGCTCACTGCTGGTGATGGCATCCGCATCCTCCAGGATTTTTGCAACACCCCTCAGACCAGCGCCGTTGGGGATAATGATCACCAACTGAGGTTCTTCAGCCGCGGCCTGATAGAAATCGTGGGGCGCGCGGTAAGCATTGAATACAATGAACAGGATTCCCAATACCAGACCCGCCAAAAGCGTGGCCGAGCCAATCAGGAAAAGCCTGGAAATGCGGTTCAGAGGCATGGCAACAGTATAGCCAGCAAAGCGCTAAAATCCGTTCAAAAACGAAAAAATCAGCCGGTAAATTTGCGCATTACCAGCGAGGCGTTGGTGCCGCCGAAGCCGAAGGAGTTGGACAGGACGGTGTCGACCTTGCGTTCCTGGGCCTGGTGCGGCACCAGGTTGATGTTCTCGCAGCCCTCGGAAGGCTCATCCAGGTTCAGCGTTGGGGGCACAACGCCGTGCTCCATGGCCAGCAGCCCGAAAATGGCCTCGACGCTACCCGCCGCGCCCAGCAAATGGCCGATGGCGGACTTGGTCGATGACATGCACATGTCGCCCACGGCATTACCGAACACCCGTTTTACCGCGTTGAGCTCTATCTCGTCGCCCAGTAGCGTAGAGGTTCCATGGGCGTTCACATAATCGATCTCGCTGGGGTCGAGCCCCGAGCGCTTGATGGCCGTCTGCATGGACCGGAAACCACCACTGCCGTCCGGCGCCGGCGCCGTAACGTGATAGGCGTCGCCCGACATGCCGTAGCCAATCACTTCGCCATATATTTTGGCGCCGCGTTTCTTGGCATGTTCCAGTTCCTCGAGAACCAGGATCCCCGAGCCCTCACCCATGACAAAACCGTCGCGGTCCTTGTCCCAGGGGCGTGAAGCCCGCGCCGGCTCGTCGTTGAAATGCGTCGACAGGGCCTTGGCTTGCGCGAAACCGGCGATGCCGATGGGGCAGATCGCCCCTTCAGCGCCGCCCACCACCATCACATCCGCATCGTCCAGCATGATCATCCGCGAAGCGTCGCCGATCGAATGGGCGCCGGTGGAGCAGGCCGTGACCAGGGCGTGATTTGGGCCCCGGTAGCCATATTTGATCGACACCTGACCCGAGACCAGATTGATCAGACGGCCCGGAATAAAATGCGGGCTGACCCGGCGCGGGCCGCGTTCATGCAGCGTGATCGCGGCTTCGGCAATGCCCGGCAGGCCGCCAATGCCCGAGCCGATACTGACGCCGGTGCGAAGCTGCTCTTCTTCGGAAGGATTTTCCCAGCCCGCGTCGGCCACGGCCTGGGCCGCGGCGGTGACCCCGTACAGGATGAAAGGATCGACGCGGCGCTGTTGCTTGGGCTCCATCCAGTCGTCGGGATTGAAGGTGCCGTCGCTGCCGTCGCCGAATTTTATTTCGCAGGCTACCTTGGCGCGGTAATCGGTGATGTCGAAACGCGTGATCTGGCCGGCGCCCGATTCCGCGTTCACCAGCCGCGACCAGGTTTCATCAACACCGCACCCCAGCGGCGTTACCATCCCCAGACCCGTGACAACAACACGTCTCATTTGCCTATCCTGCCTTGCTGGCGATATGTAGAGGCTGTTGCCGCCTCCTGGGAATCACCGTGATCGTAAAGCTATAAACAGCAACAGCCAAACACGGGGTCTGGCTGTCGCAATAATTATGTATCGGCAAACGCTTTAGGCGTTAGCAGAAATGTAATCGATGGCGTCCTTGACCGTCTGGATATTCTCGGCCGCATCATCGGGAATTTCAACGCTGAATTCTTCCTCGAAAGCCATGACAAGCTCGACCGTATCGAGACTGTCAGCGCCCAGATCATCGATAAAGCTGGCGTTGTCGGTTACTTTGTCTTCCTCGACGCCAAGGTGCTCGACCACGATTTTCTTAACACTTGCAGCGATGTCACTCATCTTTTGCGTTCCCTGTTCACTGTTGGTGTCTGTCCGGCAACTCAGAGATTACTGTCACCGGCGTGCCTGCCGAAGGGTGGAAATATTCAACACCCTGTTCCGATTCTCGATATTGAGCGGTTGGTATCACAGTTTATTCGCTTTGGCTAGCGGTGGGGGACGCAATTTTTTTTGCCTCCCAAACGCCTCTAAACGGCCAATTTTCACTATACCATCACCATTCCGCCATTCACATGCAGGGTCTGGCCCGTAATATACCCCGCTTCCTCGCCGGCCAAAAAGACAACTGCACTGGCCACATCTTCCGGTTTGCCCAGCGCGCCCGTGGGAATGCCCGACAATAGCCGTTCTTTTTGCGCCTCGGTCAGGGCGCCGGTCATCGCGGTTTCGATAAAGCCGGGCGCCACGCAATTCACCGTGATGCCGCGCGAACCCACTTCCTGCGCCAGCGACTTGGACATGCCGATCAGGCCCGCTTTGGAGGCCGCGTAATTTGCCTGGCCCGGGTTGCCGGTGACCCCGACAATGCTGGTGATGGCAATGATGCGGCCCCATCTGGCCTTCATCATTGGCCTCAGAGCGGCCTTGGAGAGCCGGAACGAGCCCTCCAGATTGATCTTCAGCACATCGCCCCATTCCTCGTCTTTCATGCGCATGGCCAGATTGTCGCGCGTGATACCGGCGTTATTGACCAGGATATCAAGTCCACCCATCGCCTCAATGGCCGCCGGGACAAGGGCGTCGACGCTCTCGCGCTCGCCGAGGTCACAGGGAATAATATGGGTATTGCCGCCCAGCCTGGCGGCCACCTCTTCCAGGGCCTCAACGCGGGTGCCCGACAGGCAGACCTCGGCGCCCTGCGCATGCAGCGTCGCGGCGATGACGCTGCCGATGCCGCCCGAAGCGCCGGTTACCAGCGCCCGCTTTCCTTTCAGATCAAACATAGCCTTCTCCCTAGAGCGAACCGCAAAAGGCGTCAATTTCTTCCGCCTCCTGAAGCGATACGCTTTCCAGTGTTCGGTCGATACGCCGTGCCAGCCCGCACAATACTTTGCCCGCGCCCACTTCCACCAGGCTGTTCACACCCAGCCCGGCCATGGCGCCCACGCTCTCGCGCCAGCGCACCGCGCCGGTCACCTGACGCACCAGCAAATCGCGGATTTCGTCGGGGTCACTGACCGGCGCCGCGGTTATATTGGCGACAAGCGGTATGACCGGAGCGCTGATCGTTACTTCCGCCAAGGCTTCCGCCATCTCGTCGGCAGCCGGCTGCATCAACAGGCAATGAAAGGGCGCGCTGACCGGCAGCAGCATGCTTCTCCTGGCGCCCTTGCCTTTGGCAATTTCCATGGCCCGCTCCACAGCCGCCGTATGACCGCTGACCACCACCTGGCCCGGTGCATTGTCGTTGGCCGGCGTGCAGACCATATCTTCCGCGGCTTCCCGGGCAACTTCGCGCACAGCCTCGAAATCAAGGCCGAGAATCGCCGCCATGGCCCCCTCTCCCACCGGCACGGCCCGCTGCATGGCCTCGCCACGCCGTCGCAGCAAGCGCGCCGTATCGGTCAGGCTTATGGCCCCCGCCGCCGCCAGCGCCGAGTATTCGCCCAGCGAATGGCCGGCCACATAGGACGCCCTGTCGCCAAGCACCAGGCCCCGGTCTTCAAGAACGCGCATCAGGGCCATGCTCAACGCCATCAGCGCCGGTTGCGCGTTGCGGGTCAGGCGCAGGTCGTCCTCCGGCCCTTCAAACATCAGTGCCGACAGGGATTCGCCCAGCGTTTCGTCAACTTCGGCAAAGACCGCGCGGGCGGCGGGTTCCGCCTTCGCCAGGGCCTTGCCCATGCCGGCGAATTGGCTGCCTTGGCCGGGGAAAATAAAAGCGCGGCTCATGCTGGCGTGTTCCTGATTGTGGCCGGATATGAAAATGGCCGAAAACCGGCCCTGCAATAGCCCTTTGACGGCCAAGATGCAAGCGCACTCGAGCCGGATTCAGCGGCTATTTTGCTTGCGCCAGCGAATAGCGCGGTATATAGAGGCGCCTCCGGTCCGAAGATTTGTGCCACCAGTATGAACTGGCGCGTTTCGTGGATCGGCGGCGGCCCGGTTATCGAGAGATACGGGGCCAAAAATCAAGCAGGCTGAAGGTGCCGTCCCATTGCGTCATTCCGGGGCTGGCAAACGATCAGCAGAGGAGAATATAACTTGCCCTATTACGAGCATGTCATTATCGCGCGCCCCGACATCAACGCGCAACAGGTTGAGGCGATTACCCAGGATTTTACCAAGATCGTCGAAAAAGGCGGTGCAAAGGTAACAAAATCTGAATACTGGGGCCTTCGGACCCTCGCCTACAAAATCAAGAAGAACCGCAAAGCCCATTATATGTTCCTCAATATCGACGGTCCGCATCCCGCGATCGCCGAAATGGAGCGCCTCGAGCATCTGAACGAGGATATTTTGCGTTTCATGACCATTCGCGTCGATGAATTGGAAGAAGGCCCTTCCATCATGATGCAGGCCAGAACCGACAGGCGTCCGCGCCGTGACGATGATCGCAGGCCTCCGCGCCGCGATGCGCCGGCACCGGCGGCGACAGCCCCGGCGGCGAAACCGAAAGCAGATGCGGAAGCACCGAAAGCGGATGCGGAAGCACCGAAAGCGGATGCAGCGGCAGCACCGAAAGCGGATGCGGCAGAGCCGAAAGCAGAAGCACCAGCAGCGGGAGATGACAAATGAACCGGCCCGGTGGACCAAGTGGACCAGGTGGCGGCGGCAGGCCCGGTGGCGGCAGTGGCGGCAGTGGCGGCAGTGGCGGCGGCAGGCCCGGTGGTGGCGGTGGTGGACGCCGTCCTTTCTTCCGCCGGCGCAAGACCTGCCCGTTCTCGGGCACGCGCGGCAAGAAAATTGATTACAAGGACGTTCGCACGCTGCAGCGCTATATATCCGAGCGCGGCAAGATCGTTCCCAGCCGTATAACCGCAGTATCAGCCAAGAAGCAACGAGAGCTGGCGCGCGCCATCAAACGGGCGCGGAACCTGGCCCTGTTGCCGTTCCTGGTGCAGTAGGAGAAGTCGCATGGAAATCATACTGCTGGAACGCGTCGAAAAGCTGGGCCTGATGGGCGACATCGTCACCGTCAAGGACGGCTATGCCCGTAACTTCCTGTTGCCCAGAAAAAAGGCGCTCAGGGCAACCGCGGCGAACCAGAAGGTTTTCGATAGCCAGAAGAAGGATATCGAGGCCGCCAACCTGAAAGCCAAGAAAGAGGCCGACGCCGTCGCCAAGAAGATGGAGGGTGTATCCATTACCCTGCTGCGCCAGGCCGGCGAGACCGGGCAATTATACGGCTCGGTCAGCAGCCGCGATATTGCCGCCTCGCTGGGTGATGAAGGCTTCAAGCTGGACCGCAACCAGGTGACCCTGGACAGGCCGATCAAGGAAATTGGCATTTCCGAGGTTACCGTGCGCCTGCATCCTGAAGTCACTGTCAGCGTTAAGGTCAACACCGCGCGCTCGGTCGAAGAAGCCGAAATGCAGGCGGCAAAAGGCGGCGCCGTATCCGCCGAGGAAATCTTCGAGACCAAGGAGTTCGCGGAGGCTGCCGAGGGTGCCATCCACGAAGCCGAGGCCGAGGAGACCGCCAGCGAAGAGGCGGCTGTAAAAAAAGCTGAAGCAGCGGCGAAAGCCAAAGCCGAAGCAGCCAGCGCCGACGAAGACGCGGGCGAAGACGCCGGAAATTCAGACGATGCCCCGGATGCGGAAGAGGCCGAAGAAAAATAGTCTTCAGCCTTTCCGGCAAAACAGAATTAGGAGGGCGGTCCATAGGGCCGCCCTTTTTCTGCCTCAGTATGGGACGAGAAGGAAGTTATCCCCGTTCTTATCCCCCTGTGCAAAAGACAGCGGGGATGAGGGCAAATTAATTTACCGCTCCGGACAGGATTATCCCACAAGAAGCCATGACAACAGTTCTACAGGCAGAACCCGGGGGCACGGGAGAGAGCGGCAGCGGCAGCGAAAATGCCCTGAGCTTTCGCCAGGCCCCCCATAATCTGGAGGTCGAGCAGGCGTTGCTGGGCGCCATGCTGGTCAACAATACCGCTGCGGAAAAGGTTCAGGGTTTCCTCACGCCCGAGCATTTCTTTGAAGATGTTCATGCGCGCATTTATGATGCGATTATAAAGCTGCTGTCGCGGGGCCAGAGCGCCGACCCGGTAAAGCTGAAGCCCTATTTTGAAAAAGACGAGGCGCTGGAAGATGTTGGCGGCGCCGCCTATCTGGTGCGCCTGGCGGCCTCGGCAGCCACCATCATCAATGCCGAGGACTACGGGCGCACAATCTATGATATGGCGCTGAGGCGCGAGCTGATCGGCATTGGCGAGGATATGGTGCTGACCGCCTATGATTCGCCAGTCGATGATCCCGCCACCGAGCAGATCGAGCGCGCCGAACAAAACCTGTTCGAGCTGGCCGACAAGGGTGGCCATGAGGGCGGCTTCCAGCGCTTTTCCCTCTCCCTCACCCAGGCGGTCTCGAATATCGAGCAGGCCTACAAAGACCCGGACAAGCTCTCGGGCGTGGACACCGGCCTGAGATCGCTGAACGAAAAAATCGGCGGCCTGCACAAAAGCGATCTGATAATCCTGGCCGGGCGGCCGGCCATGGGCAAGACGGCGCTGGCCACCAATATTGCCTTTGCCGCAGCCAAGCGGTTCCATGATGACATGAGCGCCGGTGTGGACCCCTCCGCCTCAAAGGGTGCGGTGGTTGGTTTTTTCTCGCTGGAAATGGCCGCCGACCAGCTGGCCGGACGAATCCTGGCCGAGCGCGCCGGAATATCGTCGGAGGAAATGCGCCGCGGACGCCTGAAAGAATCGGAATTCCGCGAAATTGCCCGCGCCGCGCAGGAGTTGGAAGAAATACCGCTTTTTATCGACGACACGCCGGCGCTTACCATCGCCGCGCTGCGCACCCGGGCGCGGCGGCTGAAGCGCCAGCATGCCCTGTCGCTGATCGTCGTCGACTATCTGCAACTGATCCACGGCAGCGGCAAGGCCAGCGACAACCGGGTGCAGGAGATTTCCGAGATCACCCGTGGACTGAAAAGCCTGGCCAAGGAACTGGACCTGCCGGTGTTGGCATTATCGCAGCTCAGCCGCCAGGTCGAGCACCGCGATAACAAGCGGCCGCTGCTTTCGGACCTGCGCGAATCAGGCACCATCGAACAGGACGCGGATATCGTGATGTTCGTGTTCCGCGAGGAATATTACAAAGAAAAAGAAGAGCCCAGCGCCGGCTCGCCCGAGCATGCCCAGTGGATGGCCGACATGGAGGCCCTTTACGGCAAGGCGGAAGTGATTATCGGCAAACAACGCCACGGCCCCACCGGCACCATCAAGCTGCGTTTTGAGGCCTCCTTCACCCGCTTCAGCGATCTGGTGCAGGAGGATCACCTGCCGGAGCAGATCGGGTGAGCTCCGGGCAAAGCCCAAGCGACAATCCGCCTGCGGTGCTGACCATAGATCTGGACGCTTTGCGGGCCAATTACCGATTGCTGGCGAAAACCGCCTCCGGTGCCCGCTGCGCGGCGGCGGTAAAGGCCGACGGCTACGGCATGGGTATGATTGCTGTATCCCGGGCGTTGGCCGGCGCCGGGTGCGACTGCTTTTTTGTCGAAAATCCGGGCGAAGGAGTGGCCTTGCGCGCGGCGCTGCCCGACGCCACCATCTATATCGTCAAGGGCTATTACTGCGATGGACCGGAGGTCTTTCTGCACCATGCCCTGCGGCCCGTGCTGGTCACCGCCGGACAGGTCGCCGGCTGGCTGGAGGTGATCGCTGCGCAGGGCCCCCTGCCCTCGATTTTAAAGGTCAACACCGGCATGAACCGGCTGGGCCTTGACGAGACAGACACCCGTGCGCTGGCCGCCGACGACAGCGCCATGAAGTCCCTCAGCCCCGACTACCTGATGAGCCACCTGGCTTTCAGCGAAGATCCCGATCACCCGATGAATAATCAGCAGCGCCGGAAATTCGACGAATTGCGCAGCTTGTTTCCGGGTCTGCCGGCAACGCTGGCGGGATCCGGCGGGGTTATGATGGGCAGCGAATACCATTACGACATGGTGCGCCCCGGCGTCGGCCTGTATGGCGGCAACCCATTTTCCGGGCGCCCTAACCCTTTTGCCGAAGTGGCTCATCTGGAAGGGAAAATCCTGCAGCTCCGCGAAATTGACAGCGGTGATTCGGTTGGATATGGTGCAACCCACAGGGCCTCGGGGCCGGCGCGCATCGCCATTGTCGGCGTTGGATACAGCGATGGCTATGGACGCGGATTTGACAATCGGGGAACCGGAATTCTGAACGGAATTAAAGTGCCGGTGGTGGGTCGGGTTTCCATGGGATCTGTTGCAGTGGATGTTAGCGAATGCCCAACCGGCTCCATCGCTGTCGGCGATTACCTGACCCTCCTCGGTCATGGCATTTCCCTCGATGCCGCGTCAGGCGCCAGTGGACGCTCGCCTTATGAGCTTTTGACCTCATTGTCACAATGTACCGGGCGGCGCTATGTCGGCCAGGCGGAGGGCGTATGAACGCCCTGGTCGAATTTTTCGCTACTTTCGGGCGCTTTTTCATTGCCGGCCTGGCCGCCGTCGGCGACGTGGCGCGCTTCACGGCAATCGCCCTCAGCCATTGCGTGCGGCCGCCGCTGTATTTCCGCCTTATCGGGCGGCAAATGCTGCATATCGGTTATTTCTCGCTGCCCGTCGTCGGCATGACCGCCATTTTCACCGGCGCGGCCCTGGCCCAGCAGATCTATGTTGGCAGCGCGCGCTTCAATGCCGAAGGCACTGTCGCCGCGGTGGTGGTGATTGCCATTGTGCGCGAACTGGGTCCGGTGCTGGCCGGCCTGATGGTGGCCGGGCGGGTGTCGTCGGCCATGGCCGCCGAAATGGGCACAATGCGCGTGACCGAACAGATCGACGCCCTGGTGACGCTGTCCACCGACCCTTATAAATACCTTATCGTGCCGCGGCTCTATGCCTCTGTGCTGACCCTGCCGCTTCTGGTCATTGTCGCCAACCTGATTGGCGTGTTCGGCGGTTTCCTGATCGCCACCCAGAAACTGGGCTTTAGCCCCACCACCTACCTGCAGGTCACCGTCGATTTTCTCGAATCGGTGGATGTGGTATCCAGCCTGGTCAAGGCTGCGGTCTTCGGTTTCATTATTGCGCTGATGGGCAGCTATCACGGCTATAACAGCAGCGGCGGCGCCCAGGGCGTGGGCAAGGCCACCACCAACGCCGTGGTCAGCGCCTTTATCATGATCCTGTTGGCCAACCTGATCATTACCGTGAATTTGTTCGGCACATGAGCACGACCCCCAAAATATCCCTGCGCGGCGTGAAAAAACGCTTTGGCTCCAAGATCGTGCTGGACGGCATCGACCTCGACGTAATGCCCGGCGAATCGGTGGTGGTGATCGGCGGCTCGGGCAGCGGCAAGTCAGTGCTGATCAAATGTATCCTTGGCCTGATGACGCCCGAAGAGGGCAGGATCACCATCGATGGCGCCGACGCCATTGGCATGCACGGCAAGGCGCGGGAGAAAATTCTCTCCAAGTTCGGCATGCTGTTCCAGGGCGGCGCGTTGTTTGACAGCCTGACCGTATGGCAGAATGTCGCCTTTGGCCTGATCGAGGCGCGCGGCATGGACAAGGACGAGGCCCGCGTTATCGCCATTGAAAAGCTCGCCCGCGTCGGCCTGGGTTCCGACGTCGCCGAGCTGCGCCCCGACGAGCTCTCTGGCGGCATGCAAAAGCGCGTTGGCCTGGCCCGGGCCATCGCCACCGAGCCGGAAATTATCTTTTTCGACGAGCCGACCACCGGCCTCGACCCGATCATGGCCGACGTGATCAATGACCTGATTACCGAATGTGTGCGCGACCTGGGCGCCACCACCATCACCATCACCCATGATATGTCCAGCGTCAGGAAAATCGCCGACAGGGCGGCCATGCTGTATAAGGGCAAGATCATCTGGCAGGGTCCGAAAGATCAGATCGACAACAGCGGCAATGCTTATGTGGATCAGTTTATCCACGGCCACGCCGAGGGCCCTATCCAGATGGACATATTGAAATCCTGAAGCGGGTTCGTAACCGCTTGAAATAAAGAGATAAAATGGCCAAGGCACAACGCCGATATGTTTGCCAGTCTTGCGGCGCCACGACGCAGAAGTGGCAGGGGCGCTGTGACGGCTGCGGCGAATGGAATGCGGTCTCCGAGGAAATACCGCTGGATGCGGGCACGCCCAAGGGCCTTGGCGGCAAGCGCGGCCGGGTCATCCCCCTCACCAGCCTGCAGGTAAGAAGCGACGACGCGCCGCGCCTGGTCTCGGGCATTGCCGAATTTGATCGCGCCACCGGTGGCGGGCTGGTGCCGGGTTCGGCGCTGCTGATCGGCGGTGATCCGGGTATCGGAAAATCCACGTTGCTGTTGCAGGTCGCGGGCCGGCTGAGCAATTCCGGCGCCAACTGTATTTACATTTCCGGCGAGGAGGCCGTGGCGCAGGTTGGCATGCGCGCCGAACGCCTGGGTATTGACGGTTCGCGCATCAGTTTCGGAACCGAAACAAATGTCCGCGATGTGCTGACCACCCTCGATGACGTCAAATCGGTGGATGTGGTGATTATCGATTCGATCCAGACCATGTTCGTCGATGGCATAGAATCAGCACCCGGCACCGTCAGCCAGGTGCGCTCTTCGGCGCAGGAGCTCATCCGCTTCGCCAAGCGGCGCGGCATCGTGATGATGCTGGTTGGCCATGTGACCAAGGATGGCCAGATCGCCGGCCCCCGGGTGCTGGAGCATATGGTGGATACGGTTCTGTATTTCGAGGGCGAGCGCGGCCACCAGTTCCGTATTCTGCGCGCCCACAAGAACCGCTTTGGCGGCACCGATGAGATTGGCGTCTTCGAGATGACCGGTCACGGCCTCGAGGAAGTGGCCAACCCCTCGGCGCTGTTTCTCTCCAATCGCTCGGAAGAGGCCAGCGGCTCCGTGGTCTTCGCCGGAATCGAGGGCACAAGACCGCTGCTTGTGGAAATACAGGCGCTTGTCGCCCCCTCCCCCGCAGCCAACCCGCGCCGCGCCGTGGTCGGCTGGGATTCGGGACGCCTGGCGATGGTGCTGGCGGTGCTGGATGCGCGCTGCGGCCTTGGGCTGGCGGGTTCGGACGTTTACCTGAATGTGGCCGGGGGCCTGCGTATCAAAGACCCGGCGGCGGACCTTGCGGTGGCCGTCGCCCTGATATCCTCGCTGGCCGGTAAACCGGTGCCGGCGAATACCGCGGTGTTTGGCGAATTGAGCCTTTCCGGCGAAGTGCGCCCGGTGACGCGCAGCAATGCGCGGCTTGGCGAAGTGGAGAAGCTGGGCTTTGCCCGCGCCTATATCCCGGCCCATAGCAAGACCAAGAGGCGCGGCATTGAGCTGGCGGAAATTGACAGGGTGCAAGACCTGCTGGACATATTTGAATTGTCGTCTCATCCTGCCGGTTCAACGGGAAAGGCTAACTAGATGGACAGCGTGTCCGATGTGACGGCCTTTGATGCCGCAATATTGCTTTTCGTATCGATATCGGCGCTGATCGGATTTCGCCGCGGCTTCGTTACCGAAATTCTGACCCTGGCCGCCTGGGGCGGCGCCGTTGCCATCACCCTTTACGGCCTGATTCCTTTCAGCACCGTGATTCGCGATTTTGTGCGCCCAGACTTCATCGCCGATATCATCGCCCTGGTTATCTTGTTCTTTGCCTCGCTGGTGGCGCTGAAACTGGTCGCCAGCTGGATTGGCGACAATGTGCGCAGCAGCTATGTGGGCGCCCTGGACCGCGCCGTGGGAACATTGTTCGGGCTTTTGCGCGGGGCGCTGCTGGTGTCCTTCGCCTACCTGATTTTTTCTTACTGGTTCCCGGTAAAAAACCAGCCCGACTGGGTTACCAATGCTAGAGTCAGGCCCCTTATTGCATACGGCGTTGAGATGCTGGCCATCATTGGCCCCGATTTATTGGAGCGGGCGCGCCAGGATAACGAGGACAGGGAAATCCTCGAGGACATGAAAGCCAACATGCCGACATCGACTTTTGCTGATGAGGAGGGCATTGCGGAATACACCGAGAAAGCGCGGGAGAGCCTGGAAGGTCTGGTCACGGACGCCATCGAAAAGCTCAAAAACGGTGGTGAAGACGACGAAGAAGACGAGGACAACGACTGAGGGAACAGATGCCGGTTTTTTCTCACTATGCAGATTGTCCGGCAGGCCGTATATGACTAGCCAACGGCGGCGAACCGCAACTCGACAGCCGTGCGATGGCCGAGCGCAATGCCAAATGCGAGGAAGAAAAAGGAAACCTTTTGGCCCCTCTGCTTCATCCCCCCGGGCTGGTTCATCCCTTTGACGATGACAAGCTGCACGAAGAGTGTGGCGTTTTCGGAATTCATAACGCTGATGATGCGGCGGCTCATACGGTGCTGGGCCTGCACGCCCTGCAGCATCGCGGCCAGGAAGCGGCGGGTGTCTGTGCCTTCGATGGCACCACCTTTCACACCCATCGCTGCCAGGGGCTGGTGGCGGATAACTTTTCCAGCCAGGAGGTGGTCAATGCGCTAAAGGGCCGCTCGGCTATCGGCCATGTGCGCTATTCAACCACCGGCGAAACCGCGCTGCGCAACGTTCAGCCCCTGTATGCCGATTTCTCCAGCGGCGGCTTTGCAATCGCCCATAACGGCAACATTACCAACGCCATGCATCTGCGCCGGCAACTGGTAAAGACCGGCTCCATATTCCAGTCCAGTTCCGACACCGAAGTGATTATTCACCTGATCGCGACCAGCACTTTCCAGACGCTGATGGATCGGATGATCGACGCCCTGAGAAAACTGGAGGGCGCTTACTCTCTGGTGGCCCAGACCAGGGAAGGGCTGATTGGCGTGCGCGACCCGCTGGGTGTGCGGCCACTGGTTCTCGGCAAGCTGGACGGCGCCTTTATTCTCACCTCCGAGACCTGCGCGCTGGATATCATCGGCGCCACATATGAGCGTGACATTGAGCCGGGCGAGGTTGTCACCATCACCGACGAGGGGCTGTTCAGCCACAAGCCCTTCCCCAGCGTAAACCCGCGGCCTTGCATTTTCGAGCATGTTTACTTCTCGCGGCCCGATTCCTACGTCGACCATATGAATGTCTACGAGGTGCGCAAGCGCATCGGCGCGGAGTTGGCACGCGAGTCGGGCGTCGACGCCGACCTGGTGGTCCCGGTCCCCGATTCGGGAACGCCGGCGGCCATCGGCTATGCCCAGGAATCGGGCATTCCCTTCGAGTTGGGCATCATCCGCAATCATTATGTGGGCCGCACTTTCATTGAGCCCGCCGAGCATATCCGCCATCTGGGGGTCAAGCTGAAGCACAACGCCAATCGCTGGCAGATCAACGGCAAGCGGGTGATACTGGTCGATGACAGCATTGTTCGCGGCACAACCTCGGTGAAGATAGTCGACATGATGCGCAAGGCCGGGGCCAGCGAGGTGCATATGCGGGTGGCCAGCCCACCGACGCGGCATTCCTGCTTTTACGGCGTCGATACGCCGGAGCGCAGCAAGCTGGTGGCTTCGCATATGAATGTCGACGAGATTTGCGCCCATATCGGTGCCGACAGCCTGGCCTTCGTGAGCAACGACGGGCTCTACCGGGCGGTCGGCGAGAAAAGCCGCAACAATAACCTCCCGCAATTTTGCGACGCCTGCTTCACCGGTGAATATCCCACCCATCTGACCGACCAGGACGATAGCGAGTATCACAGCCAGCTCAGCCTCGTCGCCCTGCAGTCGAATTAGGGTCCAGACCCATTTCTCCCGACCCCACCAATCGCATTGCGCTGGTCACCGGCGCATCCCGCGGCATCGGCCGAGCGGTGGCTCTGGGCATGGCTGAAGCGGGTATACATGTGATCGCCACGGCGCGCACCCAGAAGGACCTGGAATCACTGGACGATGAAATCAAGGCGCTGGGCGGCGACGCAACGCTGGTTCCCCTTGATTTGCAGGACGGCCCGGGCATCGACCGGCTGGGCGGGGCCATTGCCGAGCGCTGGAAGCGGCTGGATATCCTGGTCGGAAATGCCGGCCTTCTGGGCAGCCTGTCGCCGTTGCCGCATATCGACCCCGGCGTCTGGGATGACCTGATCGCGGTTAACCTGACCGCCAACTGGCGCCTGCTGCGCTCGTTCGACCCCTTGCTGCGGGCGTCGGATGCGGGGCGGGTGATTTTCGTCACCACCGGCGCCGTGGGCAAGAACGTGCCTTACTGGGGCGGCTATGCGGTGAGCAAGGCGGCGCTTAACCAGTTGGCCTTCACATATGCCGCCGAGACGGCGAAAACCAGCGTCCGGGTTAATCTGCTGAACCCCGGCGGCACGCGCACCGCGATGCGCGCCCAGGCTTTTCCCGGTGAAGACCCCGAGACCCTGCCCGCGCCCAGCGCGCTTGTGCCGTTGTTTCTGAAGCTGGCCGACCCGGCGCTGACCGAGACCGGGGAAGAGTTCAGTTTTGCGGATTTCCGCGAATAGAATCTCTTTTTCCTACCCCTCACCTTCCCGCCCCTCTTGCGCGATACGCCTTGGGGCCCCTTCCTCTCCCGCAAGGGGAGAGGGGGGAAAGAACAAGCCCTCTCCCTTGATGGGAGAGGGTCAGGGTGAGGGTGACGAAGAAAAGAATCTGTCACCCCGGCCATGGCGCACCGCGCAAGAAGTATCCGGAGTCTATTGCCTTTTTCGCCTGGAGGCCCGAGCCTTCTTTTTCGAGGTCTTGCCGGTGCGGGCCTTGCGGGTCTTGCGCTTGCCCTCAAAGGGGTTCTTGCCGGCCCTGAGCAGCAAGCGCAGCGGCGTGCCCGGAAGACGAAAAACGCGCCTCAGCTCATTTTCCAGATAGCGCAAATAGCTGGCGGCAATGTCGCCCGGGCGGTTGGCGAACAGGGCGAATGTCGGCGGACGCGTTTTTATCTGCGCCATGAAACGAATACGCACGCGCTTGCCGTTGGCCATCGGCGGTGGATGCTGCTCGGTCACATTCGCCAGCCACCGGTTCAGCGCCGCCGTGCCCACCCGGCTGTTCCACAATTCGTAAGCGCGGCCAACCGCCGGTAACAATTTTTTGGTGCCCTGCCCGGTCAGCGCCGAAAGGGGTATAATCTCGACCTCTTTCAATTGCGGCAATGAGCGCATCAGGTCGTTTTTCATCTTTCGCTGACTAGCCAGCCGATCCTCCACGATGTCCCACTTGTTGGGCACCAGAACCAGCGCCCTGCCCTCGTCGGCCACCATGTTGGCAATGCGCAAATCCTGCTTCTCGATGCCCTGCACGGCGTCGATCACCAGGATCACCACGTTGGCGAAGCGGATGGCGCGCAGCGTATCCTCCACGGAAAGCTTTTCCAGCTTGTCCTGCACCTTGGCCCGACGGCGCAGGCCAGCGGTATCGAAAAGCCGCAGCTTGCGGTCTTTCCATGTCCAGTCGACGGCGATTGAATCGCGCGTTAACCCGGCCTCCGGACCGGTAATCAGACGTTCTTCGCCGATCAACTGGTTGATAAGCGTCGATTTCCCCACATTTGGCCGGCCGGCGATGGCCAACTGCAGGGGTTTCTGGCCGGTGTCCGGGTCATCCTCGAATTGAAAGTCCAGATTGCCCTCAATGACCTCCAGGTTAGGGTTTTCCAAGGCTTTTTCCGCTACCGCGTCGGGCTCATCGCCCGCGGGGTCTTGCGTATCAAGATCCAGTCCTTCGATAGCCTCCAGAAACTCGGTATAAAGGTCAGCCAACCCCTCGCCATGCTCGGCTGAAATGGGAACGGGGTCGCCCAGCCCAAGGCTGTATGAATCATAGCGCCCGGTATCGCCGGCGCTGCCTTCGCATTTATTGGCGACCAGGATAACCGGTTTATCCTGACGTCTCAGCCAGTCTGAAAAATGCCTGTCCAGGGGGGTGATCCCGGCCCGCGCATCAATCAGCATCAAAATAATATCAGCCGAGTCCAGCGCCACATCGGTCTGCAGCCGCATGCGCGCGAAAAGGCTGCCCTCATCGCCCTCCTCCAGGCCCGCTGTATCGATAATCGTGAATGACAAATCGCCAAGACTGCCGACCGCTTCCCGCCGATCACGGGTGACGCCCGGGGTATCATCGACCAGCGCCAGCCGGCGGCCGGCCAGCCGGTTGAACAGGGTCGATTTGCCGACGTTGGGTCGGCCCACAATGGCGATGGTCAGAGGCATTTCACCCTCGGATATACATGGGAGCAAGCCCGGCGTGTTTACCGGTAAGCGGTCAGTTTGCCGTCGTCAGTCAGCAGATACATGGTCCCGTCCACCACAATCGGCGGAATGACCGTACCGTCCGACATTTTTTCGCCGCTCAGGACGTCGCCGGTATAGGGCGAAATAGTCAGGATATAGCCATGCGAGGAGGCAATAAAAAGCCTGTCACCGGCAAGCACCGGCCCGGACCAGCGAATCACGCCCTTGCGCTTTTCAGTATTCTTGAAGCGCTGCAACTCGGTAACCCAGCGCACCCGGCCATCGCGAATCGACAACGCCGCCACCTGGGCATCAACGGTAACGATGAATATATAATCGCCCGCGACCCACGGCGTGTACAGGCTGCCGATATTGCTTTCCCAGACCCGCTCGCCAGAGCGCATGTCTATGGCCACCATGCGTCCCGAATGGTTGATGGCATAAATCCGCCCGCGGTCGATTACCGGCTGGCCATCAATATCGCTGAGCGTGGCTAACGCGGTCAGCCTGCCGGTGCGGCTTAGCGCATCCTGCCAGGCGATTTGGCCATTCTCCGCGCGGAACGCAATCAACTCTCCCGAAGAAAATCCGACCACAACGGTATCGCCGGATATGGCGGGAGTGGCCGCGCCCAACACGCCGGCGTCTTCCACGATGCCCACATAATCCCAGATTATTTCGCCGTCGGCGCTGGACAGGGCAAACAACTGGTTATCAAATGTGACAACGAAAACCCGGCCACTGGACACACCCGGGGCACCGCGGATCGGCAGGCCAAGTTCCTTGCGCCACAATTCCCGGCCATTAGCGGCCTCCAGAGCAACTACAGACCCGTATCCGGTGGTCACGTATAATGTCCCCCCGGCATAGGCCACGCCGCCACCAAAGGAGACCTTGCTCTTTTCGGTCTTTTTGCTCACTTTCAGACTTGTCCGCCAAAGCACGTTACCGCTCTCGGCACTGAATGCGGCAACTTCCGCACGGGCATCAATGACATAGACCACGCCGCCCGCCACCACCGGCGTTGAAACCATGCGCTCGTAGTTCTGCGATCCCGTACCAACGCTGGCGCGCCACACCTGACGCGGCACCGCGGCAATGGCCAGATGATGCAATACATTGGTCTTGCTGCCGCCGGCCTGCGGCCAGCTCTTGTTGAGATAAGGCATCGGCAGGGCGACCCGTACATTTGCCAGCGTCTGGTCGGCATCAAGCGCTCTCTCGAAGGTCAACACGGAAAGGCGCTCGCCCTGTAACCGTTCGTTCTTCTTGTTGCTGGAGCAAGCCGACACCGCCAGCAGGCACATTGTAATGGCCGCGAAGCGCCAAACCGGATGCCGGGCGATTGTCATCATCATGGCGCGTCCTCTTCTTCCTGGGGTGCCGCTGGCGGCTCTGTGGTCACCTCTGTGGCCTCCACTGGCGAAACCGCTGTGGCCGCCTCCGGCGCTCGCCGGCTGTCAATCAGCTCGAGCATTTCCCGGCTGCGCTGGCGCATGGAGCCGGGTGTGCGTGTATCGGCGCTGAGCACGCTGAACGCTGATTCCGCGGCATCCAGGTCACCTGCCCTGAAATCAAGCAATGCCAGCATTTCCCGCGCCGACAGGGCCCAATCCCCGCCGTCAATTGCAAGCAGTTCCAGTCGCCCGCGGGCTTCGTCGGCTAAATTCAGGTCGGTCAGCACCATTGCGGCCATCAGCGATGCCAATCCTTGCAGGCGCCTGTTTGCTGCATCTTCGCCAGCGATGCCGTCGTATGCGCGCACGGCATCCTCAGGCCGGCCCTGTTCCAACAGCAGACCGGCTTTGTGAAACGACGCAATCGCGGCATAACCGGGCGCCGCCGTGGCGGCCAGTTCATCCAGCGCGTCCAGGCCTTCACCTCCGGGCGCCAGGACAGCGGCTTCAAAAGCGGCGCTTTCTTCTGCTCTCCTGGCCTCCACGCTGTCGCGCCACAGCACCCAGCCCGTCCAGGCCAGGACAATGCTGACAACCGAGACGACAAAGAGCAGCCCCCAGCGGTCCCACAGCGCTTTCAACTGGTCCTGGCGGACTTCTTCATCAATTTCTTCAAAAACATCCGACAAAGCTTGTCTCTCCTCGCCTCAACCTGTTTCGGTTTTCCCAAGCTGGAATCCTTCTGCCCGACCTTTGCAAAACCACTATTTTGCGGCGCGAGCAAGGCCCCTCTGCAAGCCCGGCGCCGGACCCGGCCCCGGGGCGCGTAACATATAGCCAAAGCCGCCGCCACAAGCAAACCCTGTGGTGAAAAAGAAGCGCCTGTTCAGCCTTCGCTCTTTTCATCTCGCTGAGCGTAGGTATGCTCCTTGCCGGGAAACTTGCGGGCGCGCACATCGCTGGCGTATTCCGCCGCCGCTTTGCGGATCATATGGCCGGCCTCGGCGTATTTCTTTACAAAGCGGGCATTGCGGTCAAAAAATCCCAATATGTCTTCGGTCACGATGACCTGGCCGTCGCAGCCAGCCGATGCACCGATACCAATTATGACGTTGGCGGCGACCTTCGCCAATTCCGCACCCAGCGGTTCCGGCACACCTTCAACCACCGTGGCGAACGCGCCGGCGGCGGCCACTGCCTTGGCGTCGGCAATGATAGCCTTACGCTGGGCTTTGCCGTGGCCCTGGGTCTTGAATCCGCCGATTGTATTGACCGCCTGCGGGGTCAGCCCGATATGCGCCATCACCGGTATGCCGCGGGCCACCAGAAAGGCAATGGTCTCCTGCATGCGCTGCCCGCCTTCCAGCTTTATGCCCCCCGCGCCGGTTTCGGCCATCACCCGGGCGCAATTGCGAAACGCCTGCGCCGGGCTTTCCTCGTAGCTGCCAAAGGGCATATCGATAATGACCAGCGCCGTCTTTGAGCCGCGCACCACCGCCGCCCCGTGACGGATCATCATCTCCAGATCGACGCCCAATGTGCTGTCCATGCCGTACAACACCATGCCCAGAGAATCGCCGACCAGCAGCAAATCGCAGGTCTCGTCCAGAAGTTCCGCCATGCGGGTGTAATAGGCGGTCATGCAAACAAGCGGCTCGCCGCCCTTTCGAGCGGCAAATTGCGGTACGGTCAGGCGCTTGTTTTTAGCGTTCTTGCTGCCGGTGGTCATGGAATCACTCCCACTCAATTGTGCCGGGCGGCTTTGAGGTTATGTCGTACACCACGCGGTTGATACCGCGTACTTCGTTGATGATGCGGGTCGCGGTCCGGCTGAGAAATTCATGGTCAAAAGGATAGTAATCCGCCGTCATGCCGTCCAGCGAGGTCACCGCCCTGAGGCCGCAGACATAATCATATGTGCGTGCGTCGCCCATTACGCCAACCGTGCGCACCGGCAACAGCACGGCAAAGGCCTGCCAGATGGCATCATATAGTCCGGCACTGCGAATTTCGTCCAGATAAATGGCGTCGGCGGCGCGCAGAATATCGCATTTCTCCTCCGTGACAGCGCCGGGTATCCTGATTGCCAGGCCGGGGCCGGGAAAAGGATGCCTGCCGATGAAGGAGCTGGGCAGCCCCAACTCGCGGCCAAGCGCGCGCACTTCGTCCTTGAACAATTCGCGCAGCGGCTCGACCAGCGACATGTTCATCCGCTCGGGCAGGCCGCCCACATTGTGGTGCGATTTGATTGTTTCGCTGGGGCCCCCGTAGACCGATTCGCTCTCGATCACATCCGGGTACAGGGTGCCCTGGGCGAGGAAATCGGCGCCGCCGGCATTTTTCGCTTCTTCCTCGAATATATCGATAAAAGTTGCGCCGATAATCTTGCGCTTTTCTTCCGGATCCTCGACGCCTTCCAGCCGGCCAAGAAACAACTCCGACGCATTCCGGTGCACCAGGTTGATGTTGTAATGCTCGCCGAACATGGCGACAACTTCCTCGGCCTCGCCCGCACGCATCAGGCCATGATCGACAAAAACGCAGGTCAGCTGGTCGCCAATAGCTTCCTGCAGCAGCACCGCGACAACCGACGAATCAACACCGCCGGAGAGGCCGCAAATGACGCGGCCATCGCCCACCTGCGCCCGTATCTCGGCGATCTTTGCCTCCCGGAATGCGGCCATCGACCAGTCACCGGAGCAGCCGCAGATTTTGGTCACGAAATTCGCCAGAAGCGCTGCGCCATCGGGCGTGTGCACCACTTCGGGGTGAAACTGGATGCCGTAAAACTTGCGTTCGTCATCGACCGAAACCGCGTAAGGCGCGCCGTCGCTGGTGGCCACAGCGCGGAAGCTGCCGGGGATCGCGTCAATTCTGTCGCCGTGGCTCATCCACACCTGGTGACGTTCGCCCTTTTTCCAGACGCCGTCGAACAGCGGGCAGTCGTCGATAATATCCACATAGGCGCGGCCGAATTCCTGGTGATCGGACGTGGTGACCCGCCCTTCCATTTGCTGGCTCATGGCCATATAGCCGTAGCAGATGCCGAGGAGCGGCAGTCCAGACTGCAATATGGCGTCGGCAATGCGCGGCGTATCCTTTTCCGCGACAGATGCCGGGCCGCCCGAGAGGATCACCCCGCTGGGGTCAAATTCAGCGAATACGCTTTCCGCCTTGTGAAAGGCGACGATCTCGCAATAGACGCCGGCTTCGCGCACGCGCCGGGCAATCAGCTGCGTGACCTGCGATCCAAAATCGACGATCAGAATCCGGTTTTTCATTGCGGGAAACTAGAGTAGTTGGAGACCAATTAGAAGCAATTTGATGGGTGTTACTCAGTGCTGTCGGCAATCTTCTTTTCCTGGAAACTGGAGATCGCCGCGGTCACGCTGTTTTGCTCGGGGCAAAAGCGCTCACCGCATATGCGGCTGATCCTGGACAATGTTTCCTCGGCGTCTTCAATCTCGCCGATCGACAGAAATGTTATGGCTTCGGCCTCCAGCGCACTCAGGTGGGTGGGCTCAATTTCCAGCGCCACGGAAAAATAGTTCAGGCCGCTCTGCGTTTTGCCCAGCTTTACATGCACCCGGCCCAGGCCCACGTAAGCATCGGCATTTTTGGGATTGGCGACAATCGCCTGCTCGAACAGCGTCAGTGCGCCGTAAGCCTCATCCTCAGCAAGCGCTTCGTTACCGGCCACCACCAGGGTCTCCGCGGCGCGGACAAATTCCAGGCGCGCGGCGGATGCCGGATTCGCGGCCACAGACCCGGCTATAACCAGAATCATGGCCGCCGCAACGATGCTCACTGTCATTCGCAAGGCAATTTCCTTTGGCCGGTTTACCAGCCCATTATGGGGGCGAATATTGCCGCTCACAAGGGCTTAGATAACATGGGTTCAGTCTTAGGCAAGCCGGGTTTACGGCGCCTTAAGGACAGCGACAAAAAAACCGTCCAATCCATCCACGGGGTTCAGCTGCAGCGTGCCCTCCAGCTTCGAGAGGCCGTCGAGGGGAAAATCGCTGCCGGTTTCGAGCCACGCCGCATCGGGCCGCAGGATCGACCAACCCTCATGCGAAGCCAGAAACTTCTCCACCTGCGCCTCGTTTTCTTCAGCCAGCAAAGAGCAGGTGATGTAAACCAGCCGCCCGCCCGGCTTTACGTAGCCGGAAGCCTCGGCCAGCAATTCGGCCTGTGTCTTTACCAGCGTCTCAAGCCAATCAACATTGATGCGCAGGCGTAGCTCAGGATTATGTTTCCAGGTGCCGGTGCCGGTGCATGGCACGTCGACAACCACCCGGTCCATGGCGGCGGCGCAATGACTGAGCGCGGCATTTCTCGCGCCACTATCTTCCGGCAGCAGGATGGTCTGGATGTTGCGGGCCCCGGCACGGCGATAGCGGTCTTTCAGACGGCCCAGCCGCCGGGCATTAATATCAGCGGCGTGGATTTGCCCCTTGTTTTCCATGCTCGCCGCCAGCGCCAGTGACTTGCCCCCCGCGCCGGCGCAGAGGTCCAGCACCTGCATACCGGGGCGCGCATCCACCAGCAGGCTGGCAATCTGGCTGGCTTCGCTCTGCACCTCGACGGCGCCACTCTTGAACAACGCATGGGCACGAATATTAGTTGCCTGCGCGGCCAGCGTAAAACCCCAGGGAGAATGCCTGGTGGGCTTTATTTCCGCCTCTTCCAGGGCGAGTTTTGCGACTGCCTCCTCGCGGCGCATTTTTAGCGTATTGACCCGGAATGTGGCCAGCCCGCGGCCGTTCAGCTCTTGCATCGCCGCAGCGAATTCCTCGCCGAAACGCGCGCGCAAAGCAGATTCCAGCCATTTCGGGCAATTGAGGCGGGTAGTCTCAGATGGTTCTGTATTCAATGCCCCAAGTCGCGCGCAGAACGCCTTCTCGTCGTCGTCCAGCGGTTGCGGCGCATATTTTCCGCCAATGAATTGCTCCCGGGGGTCTTCTCCCATAACCACCCGCCAGGCGATGACCAGCGAACGGGCGCTGACCTCGCCCCCCGCCTCCCCGACCCGCCAGGCCAGCGCCTCATGATCATGCAGGATGGCGTAGATATTTCCGGTGATGTCGCGGCGGTCTTTCGAGCCCGCATAGCGGCGCCTGCGGAAATATCCGCGAATGATGTTGTCGGCGGCGGCGCCACCGGAAAGGGCGGCATCGCGCACCAGCTCAAACAGCTCAAGGGTTGCCGCGAGGCGGGCATCTGGCGTCATTGCTGGATCCTAAAAAATTCAGCGCGAGGGATAGTTCGGCGATTCGCGGGTGATCGACACATCATGCACATGGCTCTCGCGGAAGCCGGCGCCGGTTATGCGTACAAATTCCGATTTTGTGCGCAGCTCATTGATGTTCTTCGAGCCGGTATAGCCCATCGCCGCCCTGAGGCCACCGACCATCTGGTGCAGGACGTTCATGACCGGGCCCTTGTAGGGCACTTGTCCCTCAACGCCTTCCGGCACCAGTTTCAGCGCATCCTTGATGTCTTCCTGGAAATAACGGTCGGCTGAGCCACGGGACATGGCGCCCACGGAGCCCATGCCGCGATAGCTCTTGTAAGATCTGCCTTGATAGAGAAACACGTCACCCGGCGCTTCCTGTGTGCCGGCCAGCAGCGACCCCACCATCACCGCCGCGGCACCGCCGGCAATGGCCTTGGCGATATCGCCGGAAGTTTTCACGCCGCCATCGGCAATGACCGGAATGTTCAGTTTTTCGCAAACTTCGGCGGTGTCCATTATGGCGGTCAGTTGCGGCACGCCAACGCCGGCGACAATGCGTGTGGTGCAGATAGAGCCCGGCCCGATGCCCACTTTGATGGCGTCGGCCCCGACGTCGATCAACGCCCTGGCGGCGTCGGCGGTGGCCACGTTCCCGGCGATCAACTGCACATGATTGGATTGCTTTTTGACCCGTTCCACGGCCTCGAGGACACGAAAGGAATGGCCGTGGGCGGTGTCTACCACCACCACATCGCATTCCGCATCGATCAGGGCTTCCGAACGCGCGAAACCGGCATCGCCAACGGTCGTGGCGGCGGCCACCCTGAGCCGCCCGTTTTCGTCCTTGGCGGCGTCGGGATAAGTCGTGGATTTTTCCATATCCCGCACGGTTATCAGGCCGACGCAATTATAGTCGTCATCGACCACCAGCAGTTTTTCAATCCGGTGTTTGTGCAACAGCCGGCGGGCTTCTTCGGGGCCAACGCCTTCGCTGACCGTCACCAGATTCTCTTTGGTCATCAACTCGCTGACCGGCTGCTGCATATTCTCGGCAAAGCGCACATCGCGGTTGGTCAGCATGCCAGCCAGTTTACCAACCGACGCGGCGCTGTCGTTCGAGCCCCGCTCGATCACCGGAATGCCGGAAATCTTGTAGTGCGACATTAATTCCAGGGCGTCGGCCAGGGTCTGGTCGGGATGCATGGTCACCGGATTGACCACCATGCCGGCCTCGAATTTTTTCACCTGGCGGACCATTTCGGCCTGCTGAGCAATATCCATGTTGCGGTGCAAGACGCCGATACCGCCAGCCTGGGCCATGGCAATGGCCAGCGGCACTTCGGTCACGGTGTCCATGGCGGCGGAAAGAAGCGGGATTCTAAGTTCGATTTCCCTGGTCAGGCGCGTGCTGATATCAACCTCCGCCGGCATCACTTCAGAGGCGGCTGGAACCAGCAAGACGTCATCGAATGTCAGACCTAATCGAACTTTCATAACACTCCCCGAATCGAAAAGTGGGCCATATATGCCACGGGCGGGGGAATTATGCCAAGCTCATGTTTCAAATCAGGCTTTTCAGCCCCGATCCTTATTCCCGGCGGCACCCTTGAACCCCTTGGCGACAACGTAAAGTTCGCTTGATTCCTGGCGGCTGGCATCGGGCTTGAAATGGCGCACAACAGCAAAATTCTGCTTCATGGTGGCCAGCAACTGGCTCTCGGTGCCCCCGACCAGCACCTTGGCCACGAAAGCGCCTCCGGGGGCCAGAACCTTCAGCGCGAAGTCCAGGGCGGCCTCGCAAAGCGCCATTGTTTTCAGATGGTCGGTCTGCTTATGCCCGGTCGCGGCATTGGCCATATCCGACAGCACCAGGTCAGCGGGCCCGTCGAGCGCCGCCATCAGCCGCTCCTCGGCGTCGGCGGCCAGTAAATCCATCTTCAGGAATTCGGCACCCTCCAGCGGCTCGATATCCTGCAGGTCAATGCCCAGCAATTTCATATTCTTCGAGCCACGCTCGACCACAACCTGCGCCCACCCCCCCGGTGCGGCGCCAAGGTCGACGATGCGGCGGGCGCGGCGTAAAATCTGGAATTTGTCGTCAATGCCCATCAGCTTGAAGGCGGAACGCGCGCGGTAGCCCAGCCTTCTGGCCTCGGCCACGAAGGGATCGTTCAACTGGCGCTCCAGCCAGCGGGTTGATGACAGCTTGCGGCCTCTTGCGGTCTTTACCCGCACATGCTTGCCACGGCTGCGGCTTCGCGGGTCGCGGGTGCCGCCTTTTGAACCCCTGCCCGCCATCAGCCGCCGCCATTGGCATTGGCAAGCTGTCGCTTCGGAGCATTGACCAAAGGATCGCGGCGCATCAACTTGCGCAGTACGCCCTCGCGGATACCGCGGTCCGCAACCATCAATTTGTCGATCTTCCAGGAGCTGACGATGGCCTCGAATATGACGCAGCCCGGAACCACCAGCCTGGCGCGCTCGTCGCCGATGCAGGGAATCGCGACGCGGCTGGCGTGATCGAGAAAAGTAACTTCCCGCGCAAGTTTGTAGATTTCCGCCAGTTCGACCTGAGCCCCATCCACCAGGGACCGGTCATATTCCTGCAGACCCAGATGCACACTGGTCAGCGTTGTCACTGTGCCGGAGGTTCCCACCAGGGTGACGTCCTCGCTGCCGCCATTTGCCAGGCCATTGCGGATGTTGAAGTCGGCCAGCGCGTTTTCCACTTCCCCGATGATATCTTCGTAAAGGGCCCTAGAGATTCCGTCGGCGTCAATTCGTTCCGATAACGTAACGACACCAAGCGGGATCGAAAGCCAGTCGATGATGCGCGGCTCGCCCGGCCCCGACACGTCGGTAAGGATCACTTCGGTGCTGCCCCCGCCGATATCGAAAATAATGGCGCGTCCCGAGCATGCCTCTAGCAACGACCAGCACCCCATAACCGCCAGCCGCGCCTCTTCGGCGGGCGTGATGACGTCGAGCGCGATACCGGTTTCCTCACGCACCCGATCGACAAAATGGCTGGAATTTCCCGCCGCCCTGCAGGCCTCGGTGGCGACGGCGCGTAACCGGGTGGTCTGGCGCCGGCCCAGCTTGCCCGCACAGACCGCCAGCGCATCGACAGCGCGGTCCATGGCCTGTTCCGAAAGCATGCCGGTGCTGGACAGTCCCTCGCCCAGCCGCACGATGCGTGAAAAAGCGTCTATGACGCGAAAACCGCCATGCACGGGCTTGGCGACCAGCAGCCGGCAATTATTAGTGCCCAGATCCACTGCCCCATATACCGGGCGGCCATGGCCTCTGCTGTCTGGATAACTGCCAGGCCACGGCGGATTGGCGGCGTCTGGCCGAAAACCGTTACCCGCCCGGCGCGAACCATTGCTGGCTTGTCCGCCACTTTTTTCGCTGTTGACCGTCATCGTACCACACCATCCGGATCGGTCGCCGGATCGCCGGGTTTATGCCCCGCGCTCCTTACTGCGCAAATTGATAGCACCAATTGCCGCTGATGGGGAGTGAGGATTGCTCGTATTCCCTGCGCCATCATTCAGCGCATACATTGACAAAAGAGGGTCGCGGGCATATATGGGCGGGCGCAATTGCCCTGTCGTCTAACGGTAAGACTGCGGACTCTGACTCCGCCAATCGTGGTTCGAATCCACGCGGGGCATCCAGCGTTTCCCTGCCCCCTTGACCCTCCTGGCACCCTCCTGGCGCTGGCGCGGCGCTGCTCGTTTCAGCCCGCCTCACCCGTCCCGAACCGCCGAGTTGCGCTGGATTAGCCTGTTGCCACCATTTCCATTGACAGACGCGTGATGCCGCGGTAAGAACAAAGCATGAACATCTGATAAGGCACTGGGAGCGGTGATGTGATTTTGAATCTTCTGAGCTTGGCTTTTTTCATTCTTTTGTGGCTGATGGCCACCAAGGGCCTGGTTGATGCCGCCGGGCCGTTTACAAGGCGGCTTTCGGTTTTCCTCATGCATCTGGAACAGCACGGCGCGCCGGGCGGCCACAGGGCCGGTCAGGTCAATCGAACCCGGACCTGGTTGCCAACCGCGTTATCCTGATGGCGTTATCCTGATGGCGTTATCCTGGCGGTGCTCTTGCCTCTTCCTGCCCGTGCTTGCCCCACATTCGCAGCCGTGTCATCTTCTGCTCCATTAGTGGGAGCCAGCTAGCATGATTGATTTCTCTCTTTCGCCCAAGGCGCAGGACCTGAAAGAGCGCACCGACGCTTTCGTTGCCGAGAAAATAATTCCCTTTGAATCCGACCCGCGATTTCTGGATTGCCAGACCGGGGTGACCGAGGATCTGCGCCTTGAGCTTGTGGCGCTGGCCAGGGACGCCGGGTTGCTGACCCCTCACCTGCCCGAGAAATGGGGCGGGGCTGACCTGAGCCACACCGAAAGAGCCGCAGTATTCGAGGCCTCCGGCTATTCCCCCTTGGGGCCAATCGCCATGCATATAGGCGCGCCCGATGAGGGCAATATGCATTTGATTGAAGCGGTGGGCAGCGATGCGCAGAAAAACGCCTACCTGCCGCGTCTGGCGTCAGGGGAATTGCGCTCCTGCTTCGCCATGACCGAACCGGCCCCCGGCGCGGGATCGGACCCCAACATGCTGGCGACCACCGCCGTCAAGGATGGCAATCATTGGGTCATCAATGGCCATAAATGGATGATATCGAGCGCCCAGGGCTCGGGCCTGGCAATCATCATGGCGCGCACCGCCGATAAAATTGAAAAGGGCAAGGGCGCGTCGATGTTCCTGGTCGAAACCGATATGCCGGGATTTAACGAAATACGCCGCATCGAAACCATGGACTCGGGATTTGTCGGTGGCCACAGCGAGCTGAAATTCGAGAATCTCAGGGTCACCGCCGATCATATTCTCGGAGAGCTGGACGAAGGCTACCGCTATGCCCAGGTTCGCCTGGTGCCAGCGCGGCTGACCCATTGCATGCGCTGGCTCGGCGCCGCGCGCCGCTGCAACGACATCGCCTCGGTCTATGTGAAAAACCGCAAAGCTTTCGGCAGGCGCCTTGCCGACCACGAAGGCATCGGCTTTATGATTGCCGATAACGAGATCGAAATTGTTGCGTCGCGCCTGATGACGCTGCAGGCATGCTGGGCGCTGGATCAGGGCGATGACGCCCGCCAGGAAAGCAGCATGGCCAAGGTATTCTGCGCCGAGGCAATTTTTCGCATTGTTGACCGGTCGCTGCAGGCGCTGGGTGGCTCTGGGGCAATGCGCGAGAACCTGGTGGAGAGAATTTTCCGCGACACAAGACTGTTTCGTATCTACGACGGCCCGTCGGAAGTGCACCGCTGGGCAATCGCCAAACGCAGGCTGGCCTGAGCGCGCCTCCCGGCCCCGCTTATCGGCAACAGCGTTTTTGAAGACGCGCGCCGCGGTGATGCACCTGATTGCCCCTGTGGCGCACCACCGCGCGCACTTAAAAATCTCGCGAGTGGGGCATCGCTGAATCTGCCGGACTTGTTGAAAGCAGTCCAAGATGAAGATCAAGCGGACGTCAACACGATTCAAGAAAGAGCGAATCGGACGCTAGCTGAGAATATGGAGGCCGGGTGGTCGCAATCTGGTGTGCGAGTCGTGTTCAGAACAGATGGCACGAACCTCCACATTCAGA
>JACZSK010000089.1 GCA_022574255.1 Pseudomonadota bacterium | reverse complement strand
CTCACCTTCCCACCATTTTTGCGTGATGCGCCTTGGGGGCCCCTTGCTCTCCCGCGAGGGGAGAGGGGTTTTCGCGCCGGCTCTCTTATCCCCTCTCCCTGAGGGAGAGGGTCAGGGTGAGGGTGACGAAGGAAAAAAACCTTCTCCCTGAGGGAGAGGGCCAGGTCACCCCCTGCGCAGCGCTGCCTGCACCGTGGTTTCCAGGCGGTCGAGGAAGGCCGAGCGGTCGGCCCTGCTGAACGGCTTTGGCCCGCCTGTGATCTCGCCGCTTTCGCGCAGCCCCTGCATCAATGACCGGTTGGCCAGCGCCATGCCGATGCCGTCTTCGGTGAACAGCTCGCCGTTGGGCTTGATCGCCAGCGCTCCCTCCTTGAGGCAGCGCGCGGCCAGGGGGATGTCGCTGGTGACGCAAATATCGGCGCGCTGAATATTCTCCGCGATCCAGTCATCGGCGGCGTCGGGACCCTGCTCGACAATAACCAGCTCCACCAGGGGGTGCTTGCTGGGGCGGATGCCGCCGTCACTGACCATGAGGATTTTCAGGCCGTGGCGGGCGGCGACACGGCGGGTCTCGTCCTTGACCGGGCAGGCGTCCGCGTCGATGTAAATTTCCACCATGGGGTTCGGGGCCTCTCTTTCACACGCGATGATAGCTGGTAGTGCCGGAATGCCATGGTCAATACCACCCCTGGTCCGATTTTCGCAAATTCACAGTTCGTTTTATGCCGGGCGAACGATTATCTGGAGCGCATCCGCGGCGTACGTGGTAGACCGGGCTGCGGAGATCGACGGGGGAATCATTCTGGTGGAAAAACTGCCCCTCAGGTCGTAGCCTGTGAAAACACCGGACAAGGTCTTCCCGGCCGGGGCCGGGGCCGCGGGCCGCGGGCCGCAAGGCTCAAATATTGCGGATATCTGGTGTGAGGGGAATATTACAATCGACAGACCATGAATATGCTGGCATCATAATTTTACCGAATTTTTACCAATCGGTCAAAAAGAGCCTGAACAGGGTCAGCCGATGAACTTGCAGGGAGCAGTCATATGATTACCTTTCGCCGCGCCGCAATTATTGCCGCGCTCGTCTCGTCAACGGCCCTGTCGGCAGGCATGGCCATGGCCCAGTCAACAACTTCCACGCTGCGCGTACGCGTTATGGACGCCGCCGGTGCCGACCTGGCGGGAGTATCCGTTACAATCGAGCATGTTCCCACCGGGCGCATTTTTGACCGCGTCACCAACAGCGCCGGCATATTCGCCGCCAAGGGGCTGCCGGTCGGCGGCCCCTACATTGTGCGACTCACCGACCAAAGCCGCGCCCTGACGGACGCTCCAAGTTCAATCGACAATATTCGCCTCAGTCTTGACGAAACCGAATCCGTGGTTCTCCGTGCCCGCCGCGCCGCCGCCGGAGACGTGATTGAAGAAGTCGTTGTTACCGCCCAGCGCATCATGGGCCCTTTGCGGACCGGAGCAGGCCGCGATTTTGGCCAGCGTGAAATTGAATCCGTGCCCTCCATTGCCCGCGATTTTGTCAGCGTGCTGGCGACCGACTCCAAAATTCTTGTCGACTACAGCGTGCCGCGGGGTCCCGCGGTGTCCATCGCCGGGCAGAATTTCCGCTTCAACAGCGTGACCGTTGACGGCGTTGCGCAGAACGACAATTTTGGCCTCTCCTTTAACGCCTCGGCCACGCAACGCTCGCCAATTTCGATCGACGCAATCGAAGCCATAAATGTGAATGTGGCGCCGTTTGATGTCACCTACGGTAATTTCCTCGGCGGCAACATCAATATCGTAACCAAATCAGGCACCAATGAATTTCACGGTGGCCTGTTCGGCTTCTATTCCGGCGACAGCCTGTCCGGAAGCACCAGCCAGGGTCTTGATCTTTCGATCGATGATTTCAAGGAAAGAGTATTTGGCGGGACGCTCGGCGGTCCGATCATCAAGGACAAGCTCTTCTTCTTCGCCAACTATGAAAATTTCAAAACAACGCTGCCGGCGAACTCCCAGACAATCGACAGGATTCCCGGTGTAACCCAGGCAGATGTTGACCGCGCCATAGATATTTTCAATACCGTATATGGCTTTGAGCCGGGCGCGTTCGCAGCCTCCGACACCGACAAAGACGAGAAAATCCTGCTCAAGCTTGACTGGCATATCAACGAAGATCATCGAGCGACCGCGACCTACCAGCGGGCGGACGGCGACGTCATATTTGATGATTTTCCCGAGCTCGCGGTCCTTAATTCCGGTCGCTATAACATCAACGAACGGCTCGACAGTTACAGCTTCCAGGTTTTCTCGAACTGGACGGATAATTTTTCCACGGAACTGAAAATTGGCTTCAAGGACGTAAAAAACCGTCAGGTCAGTATCGATTCATCCACCCCGGACTTTACCATCATCCTGCCCACCGGCGGCACCATAGCGGCGGGCGGAGACCGCTTCCGTCACAATAATACCCTTGATAATAAATCACGCATCTTCCGCCTGAAGGGCGACTACACGATCGCCGACCACACCTTCACCGTGGGCATTGAGCAGGAACATAACTCGGTCAACAATGTCTTCCTGCCGTTTTCCCGGGGTAATATAGTCTTTGGCGCCTTCGGAAGCCCAGATCCCCTGGCCGATCTGGAGAATCGCACGCCGGACTTCCTTTTGTTTGGTGGATCCAATACCGGCGTGGTCGAAGACGCCGACGCGGTCTTCTCGCTGGATACCAACACGGTCTACATTCAGGACGAGTGGCTGGTAACCGACACTTTAACGGTGAAATTCGGTATTCGTTATGACTGGATGAGCAATGATGATGAAATTCCGTTCAACCAAAGCTTCCTCGACCGGAACGGTTTTGACAACACCGAAAACCTGGATGGCAAGGACCTGTGGCTGCCGCGCTTCGGCTTCAACTGGCAGGCGATGGACCGATTGACCGTTCGCGGCGGCTTCGGCCTTTTCGGTGGCGGCACACCGCTGATCATGTTGTCCAACAGCTACGCCGCCAACGGCATTACACGGACCTTCGCGGGCTTCTTCGCGCCGTTCTTTGGCGGCGCCGTAGCAACGGAATTCGCCGCTGCGATGGCCGCCCTGCCGGCAGCGGACTCCATTTCTTCCCGGTTCCAGCAGTTCCTCGGCGTCAATCCGGACTCCGACGTCGACGCGATCTCGCCTGATTTCGAACTGCTGTCCAGCTGGAAATACAATATCGCGCTCGATTACGTCGCCGACCTCACCAGCATTGGCCTTGGCGACGACTGGAACATCACGCTGGAAGGCATCTTCACCAGCGTGAAGAACGGCTATGACATCACTGAAGGGCGCCGGCAGGTTATTGGTTCGGCACCCGACGGTCGCCCGATCTATGATAACACTGACTTCACCTGCTCCACCGGCTTTAATTGCGCGGACTATATCGTTCGCAATACCAAGAAGGGTCACAGCTCGGTACTATCGCTGGATATCGCAAAAGATTTCGATACCGAATATGGCCGGTTCTACACGACACTTGGCTATACCCATCAGGTTGTGAAGGACGTCCGCTCCTATAACCGGTTTATCAATTTCGAATCCTTTGCCTTCGACCCGCAACGGGATTTGAATGACCCGGACCTGGCGACTTCGAAGTACGAAATTCCCAACAGCGTAACCGCCACACTCACCTGGGAAAAAGAGATCTGGGGTGAAAACAGAACACAAGTGAGCATGGTCTACGCCGGGCGTTCGGGGCGAAACTTCAGCTATATCTTTAACGGCACCGGCGCCTTTGGCGGCAATTTCCTCGCTGACTTCGCTTCCCCCGACAACCCGGGACCAAACCTGTTCTATGTGCCGACAGGGCTTAGCGACCCGATCGTGACCGGCGATGCGGCCTTCCTGGCCGGACTGGACACGCTCATCGACAGTGATCCATGCCTTTCAGACCACCGCGGCGGAATCATTCCGCGGAACGCCTGTAAAACCGGCTGGGTCAATCGGATAAATCTGCACTTCTCTCAGGAAATTGAAGTGGCCAGAGGCCATGTGGTCGAGTTTGTTTTCAACATCGAGAACTTTGGCAACCTGCTCAACAACAAGTGGGGACGCGTGGACGCGATCTTCCAACCGTCGAACATTCCCCTGGCGGACGTGGCCATTAGCGGCGATGGCACGCAGTTTATCTTCAGCCCGTCAAGTACGGCGACAGCAAGCGCGGCAGATCCAAATGTTGCCCGCATCCCGTCGGTGTACCGGATTCAAATTGGCTTGCGCTATCGTTTCTAGCGCGAACCACTGAGGAAGCTTTCCGGCGATTGCCTTCCGGGCCTCTTGGGAGGGCGCGCGGTCGCGGGCCTTTGCAGGATTACGGAATGTCCATGGAGCAGGTGAGCCGCTGGCGCCGGCGATCATTCCGTATAAGAGTTGCGACATAATTTCTGCTGGCTCATGCCCGGCAAGGTCCGGCGAAGACGGACGCGGGAGCCCTCGCCGATATTTTTGATTTTATAAGCGCCGCAGATTCAAAATCGGGGACGGCAACCACGGACGCGGCACATCGGGTCTTGCGGCTTAATTCTTGCGGATCAGGAGTCGTCCATAGACGACAATGCTATTAGCGATCAGCAGCGCCGGGTTTCTTCGATCCGGATTTTTTCGATGGCGGTTTTTTAAGCGTGTCACGGATTTTCATGGAGATATTGTCATCGTCTGCGACAACGAAGGCTGTTTTGAACGCATTGCCGAGTTCGGGCAGCAGTGCCTTGTCCTTCTCGTCAGCGTCTTGTCCTGCAGCCAGCATTCTTGCCGATACCGAAATCAGGGTCTCGCAAAGGTAGGATACATGCTCGAACCCGGTACCGGCGATCCGCTTGGTCGTTTCGCCACCTATCTCTATCAGCTGGTCCAGGAAATCAGCGACCTTGGGCTCCAGCAGGCCGCCGGTCCCGGAACTATATCCAGCTATAATCCGCTTGATCAGCCACGCAATCTGATATCCGCTGCGGTCAAGCCGCTGGCTGTTGACAACGTTCCTGGTTGACGCGATGGCGGCATCCAGTTCCTGCCTGGACATATCCCCCTTGACTGTGGCCCTGAGCGCATTGGGCGCATCAATAAGGGGGACTTCCATCGGCCCTTCCTTGAAGGAGCCGACGCCCCGCCTGTCGGGCCCGATGTAATCGCGGGTTACGACAAAGGGTTTTCTCTTCTCGACGAGAGCCTCTATGCGCTTCAGCAGGTGGCCTGCCGACAGGGGATAGACCAGCAGATCATCAGACCCGGAATCAGCGACGGCGCCTACAAGCTCCTCCGTTGCCTCCGAGGTCAGCGTTATAACGGGAAGAAAAGGATCTTTTCCAAGCTTGTTATGCCGAAGATCCTTGATCAGAGCGACGACGTCTCCGTCGGGGAAGCTCGACCCCAGAATTAAAAGGTCGGGCCTGTTTTCAGTGATGGCGATACGAACCGCCTCAAATTCGCTGCCGAGGATCACATCCTCGAAGCCGATAGAGCGCAACAGGTCGCGAACCATCCGGCGCGTTCCGGACTCGAAAACGATAAGATGAATTTTGACCTTCCTGAAATCCAAGGGGGCGGGCATATGGTCTCCACATTGTCGCTTGTCTCCCCCGGTCTGGTCGGGAGACTTTGGCTGCGAATCGTCTTTATGTTCAGAGTTATAGATATAGGCTTAATTCTTTGCTCCGCGGCGCGTATCATTTTCATAGAAATTTCGGTATTTATCCGCAGAATCATCGCAGGCTGCGTGTCGTTCGCTGAGGCTGCATATTCCGTTTCCAGTTCGGGAGTCGCAAAAAGGGCCGCGAGGTCCTAATTGACTGGATTGCCTCCGGACCCGCCAGCGCGTCCCTTCGCCACCCATTTTTGGCACAAGTTTTTTTCTGGACGAACAAGGCTCTCCTGAAAAAGCCATGGCATATTTCAGTCGGCACAAATACCGGCACAGGGCGCGCGGATTCAAAAGGGTGGTGGCCTTTAAGTCTCGGTGAGTGGTAGCGGAGGAGTTAATCAGCGAAATAGAAAAAAGACAGGATGAGATGAACCCTCAGTTAGTTGATCAGTTGGTACGCGCGATCTATCACAGAGAAATCGAGATATTCGACAAGGCACGCACACGACCGTGACCGATTCCGATCTATCGCGCACACAGAGAAGTCGATGAAGTAAACGACGCTATTCAAGATTGCCAGATTGATCTCTCTTTAGGCAGAACATCGTCGGTGCGACAGGCGGTCTCTGATGAGCTCTCGGCCGCGGGAGAAGCAGTAGACGAGCGGTCACCCGCGTTTCAACAGACCTGTATCCGTCGCAATGTCTTGGCTTTGGGAATGGCAATGTCGAATATTGCTTGTAACACCGCGAGCAAGAGTGGCCGGCGCCAATTGATGGCAAGTGCCGACCCAACCTTCTGTGTTCGATATCGAACATTTTTGTTCGATAACGTACAAATCTGATTAAATGACACGCGCAACGAAACCATCAACGCGTTGATTTTAAAGATAATTATCAGCGTGGCGTTTGTGGCATATATATTGCGTCTCTGACGACTGAAGACATGGGGGCAGGGAACAAAAACCAGAAATATTACTTTGGCCAAATTCGAAAAGTTGCAGCGACTGGAGTTTTGGAATGATCTTACATTACCTGCGATCCCAAATGCGGGGCGCCGCCCGCAACAAGCAATACTTTGCCATCAATATCCTTGGTTTGGCGGTTGCTCTTGCCACCGTGATTTTAATCGGACTTTTTGTTCGGGATGAACTGAGTTATGACAAATGGCTCAGTGATGCAGACCGCCTTTATAAGGTGGAAACGACGATCAACACGCCAGGCCAGGAATCGGTTAAGTCATCCTTCACGCCAGGAACCCTGGCGCCCGCCCTGGGCGATTATTTCAACGAAGAGATTGAGGCCGCCACTCGGGTCTATCGCAATAACACGACCGTGCGCACCGCCGATCGACAGTTCAACGAGGCACTGACTTATGTTGATGCTTCTTTCTTTGAGCTGTTTGACTTGCCAATTGCAGAAGGCAGCGGCGAACTGGCCCTAGCCAACAGCAATAACATCATGATTAGCGAAACGGTCGGCCGGAAATATTTTGGCGATCAAAGTCCGGTCGGGCAGATATTGAATATTGACCATCCGCCGAGCGGTAGCAAAATTGACTATCAGGTCGTCGGTGTTTTCAAAGATCTGCCGATAAATACGCACATGGAATTCAGCTTTATTGCCTTGCTCGACCCGCCCAGATATGTGAATTGGCCATGGGTGACAGAGGACTGGACTTCTGCGACTGTTGACACCTATTTCAAGCTTCGCCCCGGACTGACAATTGAGGCCTTCGAAGCGAAGTTCCCCGATTTTGTCAGGTCGTTACCTCTCGCCGGAAAGGACGAGGAAGACGTTCCGCCTAGGTTTGTTTTCAGCTTTCTTAATGTGACTGATATTCACCTTTATTCAGACGCCACACCGATGGTCAAGCCCAGCGGGGGCATTGCCACCGTCAACAGTTTTTCGGTGATCGCCCTTCTTATCCTGGCCATGGCCAGCATCAATTTCACCAATCTGGCATCGGCTCAGGCGATCAAGCGGGCCCGTGAAGTTTCCGTCAGAAAAGTTCTGGGCGCGAACCGACGCCAGATAGCCATGCAGTTCCTGGGCGAGTCCATTGTGACGACCATGGTCGCCATGCTGCTCGGCATCGCGATTGTTGAACTTTTGCTGCCTTTTTATAATGAGTTCCTGGGTAAGGAAATTGCCCTTCAATTCTTCACCAACCCGGTGGAAGCCCTCACTCTTCTGCTGTTTGCCGTTGCTGTTGGCATTGCCGGGGGGGCTTATCCGGCCTTTGTTTTATCGTCGTTTCGACCGGCAAAAACCCTGCAGTCAAATCAGTCCAGAGGCTCGGGCTCTCCCCGCGTGCGCCAGGTTTTGGTCGTCGTGCAATTTACAATTTCGACTGCGCTTATTATTTCGACCCTGATTATTTATGCCCAGATGCTTTTTTCGCAATCGGTTGATCCGGGTTTTGCCAGGGAAAACCGCCTGACCCTTTCCGGCACCGGTTTTAATCAGGTTGCACCGGTGTCGACGGTCCTGAAGCGGGAGCTGCTGAACATACCTGGCGTAAGGTCGGTTGGTCTTTCATCGGACACGTTCCCGCAGAAATATAATAATTCCATACCTCTTGCCATGCCGGGACAAAATCAAACCGAAACGATGAACATCAGGCATACATTAGTCGGCGTTGACTTTCTGACGACCTATGAAATCTCCCCCATTGCCGGACGCGTATTTTCCGAGGCCTTTCAAGGCGATTTTGGATCGGTCCCCGAGGACACAAATTTACCGATCACCAGGGCCGCCGTCATCAATAAGAGCCTGGCAAAGTTGGCAGGATTTGAGATGCCCGACCAGGCGATAGGGCAGCAGTTGACCATCCCTGCCAGCGCCAGGAATCCAAGGCTGGTGGCGATCAACATTGTCGGGGTCATTAATGACCTTCATACCGGAACCACCCGCCAGTCTCCGGTGCCGATGATTTATCTTTTAACCCAAAGTGGGCTCGACTTTGTCACAATCGAGCTTGACGAAAGCAGCAACGGAAGCGTCATTGAGCAAATAGAGGAGGTTTGGTCGAAACTCTCCCCCAGCGTTCCAATTGTGATGACTTTTGCCGAAGACGCCTTCGGCAGCCTCTATCGTGTCGATAATGACCGGGCCACCATTTTTGCGATCTTTGCAGCCCTTGCCATTCTGATTTCCAGCATCGGAATTTATGGCCTGGCCGCTTTTGTCGCCAAAAGCCGAACCCTGGAAATTGGCATTCGCAAGGTCCATGGCGCCAGTGTCTTTGACATTGTTAAACTGCTTTTATTGCAGTTTTCCTGGCCGATTTTGGCGGCAAATTTCATCGCCTGGCCGGTGGCTTATTTCTATATGGAAGATTGGTTGACAGCATTCGTCTACCGCATTGATGTCAGCCTGGCCTATTTCCTGTTTGCCGGACTTCTGACCCTCATCATCGGATGGGGCGTCGGCGCAGCGCATGCCATTCAGGCGGCGCAGGCCAGTCCGATCAAGGCCATCAGGGCGGAATAACATCCGTCTGGGCAGGAAAATAATTGAGGTCAGCGTCTGCCGTAATATCGAGCCCGTTATTGAGGGCTGATCATCACCGGTATTGGCCTAAGGGAGCGCGGCCAGCAAAAACGGGAGGGCTCCGGTGGGACATGGCCTCCTGCCCTGACCTTGGGCAAGCTTTCGGGCCTTAAGAGCAGATTCGAAAAAGCAATATTTAGAGGGCAAAAACGGGGTCAGATATGCGACCTTGAGGGATTTCTCTAAGAGCCGATCCGACTCGGTAACCTCTTGTAATACATCAGAAAATGGTAGCGGAGGAGAAACTGGCACAAACGCCGCAAAGCCGCTATGGCCATGGCTTTCCGAATTTTACGCCAACAAAAATACCCAGATTTTTACCACCGAATCACCGGGACATCCATGGACGCTGAGTTCGATTCCCATATTTGACAAAAAGCGGGTTATTGGGGTTCACTCACACCTCGTTACAAATGCCTCACCTTGAGCTGGTCATCCCAACGATCGTTGAGAAACTCCACAACGAGACTCCTGTGACAATGATGTGGTTTGTCTTCGCTGCACAATAAGCAGCCATGATCAAAAAAATCGGGTGACAGATTCTGATCTATACTGCGCGTGTCCATCAAGTCCAGGAAGCGGATGCGATAATCACTCCAATCACTTTGCTTTTTTCTGTAAGCCGTCAGAATATCTTTGGTCGGTGCCAAGAGCGGTTCATGCACATATCCAATTTCCCCCAGCGTCTGCAGAAAGTAGATGAGGTCTTTCGCCTTGGCAAAACCCGATAGCTGCGACGTGTTGTTCAGGCGCACGTCTATTACCTGGCGCACCTCGTTTGTGAGCAACCTCTGAAAAAAATTCTCAGCGGTAGTTTTGGTGAAGCCAATTGTGGTGACGTAAGTTTGCTCTGTCATGCTGTCTTGCGCAGGGCCTTATCATTGCGGTCGTCGCTGCGTCTATAAGCCACAGATTTAGCCTGGCGTTCATAGGCTTCCACCAAGGGGTCAACGAGCCTTGCGGCATGGAACATATCACCCTGCTCCGAATTGCTGCTGCCCAACATTCTCGCCTCAGTTGCCGCATGGTCTTCGATCGTTCCATCCGACAGAATGTGTAGGACCTGCACACCGTCTTCACTCAATTTGCGAGAGACAAGCAAATGACGGTGACAATCGAGCGGGTCTTTTTCCGAACACATCAGAGCAATCTTGTATCTTGCTGCGCCTTCTCTCACGCGCTTCAGGCCCTCTAAAAACAAGTGAGTCTCGGCAAGTCGCTGATAGGAAACACGGTCGCCGTCAAAATAAGATGGGTCGTCGCTTCGCCCGCCAAGCTCTTTCCCTAAATAGACATAGGCAATGCCATGGTCCTTTAGCGCTTCCTTCAGGGCGTCCTTGTTGAAGTGGGGAGAATAGCTCGAATAGGGTGCGGACCGCACATCAGCAATCGCAGTCACTTGAGCGTTCTGGAGTAATTTGAGAAACTCCTCCAGCGAATGGTTTGAGTGACCTACGGTATAGACCACATCGCGCTCATCGCTATCAGATTGCTTGTCTAATGGTGCCATAAGTTCATCTTAATAGAAGATGATGTTGTTGACCATGGCGTAGCATCTCTTTGGTTGACCAGAGTCGCGAGGGCTCCAAGCGCGAGCCAGACCAATTCGAACATGGGCACGTGTGCAACCTTCCCGCAGCGCCTCCAATCCTTCGTTTCCATCGGCATCATAGATATCCTTGAGCAACTTGCTCGACACCTTGAACTGAGCGTGTGCGCTGCCCCTACGAATTTGGCAGCGCAATTTCCCCCATCCATCCTCATAAACAGTAACAGCATTCAGCGCTCTATCAACTGCGCCCAATGATCTGCATTTTACATTTGCAGGCACATAACAAGAATTCTCGATAACGAGGTTGTTATCAAAAATTTTTGTGATCGAAGACGATACAGATCCAGATATTGCCGCAGTGAATTCTGCGCCTTGGAGCACTCCACAACGACTAATACTTGCCGGATCAATGACAACGTCCTCAGTCTTGTGCGGAAAGCTCCTTTTGGACCTCTCTTCCGTGGGTGTAACTCTTACGAGGTTACCTGTACAAAACTTTCGGCGCCCGATAACTTCCGCAGGCCAGTGGCCCCATGGGCTCGACATCGGACGTACCATGCGCTCGGCTTCCGGATCCCAGCCGGCCACGCAGAACTGACCACCATACATGTATGTAACGTCAGTGATGATAAGCCGCACGGCAATTCCCCCAGATCGGATAGTGGTAATGGCTTGCTATGAACTCCAACTGCGATCGAGATTGCTGGCATTTGGGAAACGTTGACGGTCGCAGAAAGGGGCAGCCGCGAAGCTGCCCCTATTTTGTGTCATAAAGACTTGTTAACGGGTGGACCACGATTTCCTATCGGCTAAATAGCTTTCGCTGAACACCCGGTCAAATCATCGGGCGAATCGCATATATTGTCAAGCACCACCATTTCTGCAACCATGACACGCGGTAAAGGCTAGGCGGTGGTCCAAATTGCTCCGCCGCACTTCTAGGGCATCATATTTGTAAGCTTGCAAACATTGGGGGGCAGAGCAATGCAATCTTATAGAATCGGCATAGACTTGGGCACCAACGCACTGTGCTGGTGCCTGTTGAAACTGGACGGGAACAGAGAGCCCTGCGGAATTCTGGATGCGGGCGTTCGCATCCTTTCAGCCAATCAGGAGGCAGGGCGCGACCCGCAGACCGGCGCTTCGCTGGCGGTGGACCGGCGCGATGCCCACTCGGCGCGGCGCAGGCGCGACCGTTTTCTTTTGCGGCGGAAAGACCTGATGGCGTCGCTGGTGGCACACGGCCTGATGCCCGAGGATAAGACCGAGCGGAAGGCGCTTGAAAAGCTCGACCCCTATGAGCTGAGAGCCAGGGGGCTGGATAAAAAAC
>JACZSK010000088.1 GCA_022574255.1 Pseudomonadota bacterium | reverse complement strand
CACTGGAGTCGCCCCCAGCACGGTTGACTGCGAAGTTGGTCGGGCCTCTGCCACCGACCACATGGCCGCCGCCGAAATGGACGCCGCCGTTGCTGGCGCCAATATGCAGGGGCGGTGAACAAAGCGACCCGCCGCAGACGCTGGGATCATTAAAAACCAGAATCCACACCGTATAGGCCCCTGCGGGCAGACCATTGGTAGTGATCGTCGCGTGGATGCCGCTGTCCGTGCGCGTGATGGTTGAGGTGGCCCCTGGCACCACTGACAGGCTGGGCAGGCTGACCACTGGACGAGTCGAGCGTGAGGCAGGTTCTGCCATCGCGCTGTTAGCCATCATGACCACGGTGCCCATCGCCAGAGCGAGAATCGCCCCAGCCCGAGTCGCTTTAAGATACTTCGAGTTCATTTTTAGCCTCCATTTTACATTAGCCCCGCGCACCTCACGCGATTGTTGATTGCCGCCCTGAGCGAACCACACCGGGCGGGTCATTTGCTGGCGCCTGAAGCGCACGGGAACCGGAGCCACAGTCTCGGCGGTTTGCAGGGTATTTGTCCTCATGGCGGGCGGAAGGTTTTCTCACAATTTTCTCACACCCCGTGGCGCCGATTCTTAACCATAAGAAAACACCGCACTTGCATGGGCTTAGGGAAAGCCGCTATTTTCTACCCATAAGGGAGAAAGGGCTGCGTCATGCAGGGGGTCGGAAGACAGCCGCTCAGGATTGGTGAGTTCCTGATTGAGCCAGACCGCAACCGGATCAGCAACGGGTCCGGGGCCGTGGCTTTGCGCCCCCTGGTCATGGACCTGCTGATTTATCTGGCCGGGCGGCCCGGCGAGGTGGTTGGCGGTGATGAGATCATTGACCGCGTATGGCGCGGCGTGACGGTAACCTCAAGCTCCGTCTATAATTGCATCACCGAGCTGCGCCAGGCTTTGGGCGACGCCAAGGCCGACCCCGCCTATATTGAAACCATCCCCAAACGCGGCTACCGGCTGATCGCTGCGGTCTCTTTTCCAGAATACGCCAAGGGTTCCGGGCGCAGGGCCGATGACAATGATAAGTCCGATCACAAGCCGGGACTCGCGATCCTGACACATGCCTTGGGCAAAACGTCAGTCCTCGCCAGCCTATTGGCCGTCACGCTATTGATTGCCGCCTATATGGTATTTTCATATCCGAAGGGACTGACCGGACGCCCCTCACTTGCCGTGCTTCCCTTTGTGAACATGTCGGAGGAACCCGGTAACGAGTATTTTTCAGACGGGATTACGGAGGAGATCATTGCCGCTTTGGTCCAGAATAGAGAGCTGGACGTGATCGGGCGGACATCATCCTTTGTCTTCAAGGATAAGCCGCAGGACTTGCGCGATATTGGCGTGATATTGGGGGTCGGATATATCGTCGAGGGTTCCGTGCGTCTGGTCGGCGACCGGGTTCGCGTCACGGCTCAACTGATCGAGGCCACAAATGGTGTGCATCTCTGGTCTGGTACCTACGACCGGCAATTATCCGACATCCTGGCTGTTCAGGACGAAATCGCGCAGGCCGTCGCCGGTGCGCTGCAGATTGAGTTGATAAAAGAGGACAGTCGGCGCCTGACAGGGCGTGGTCCCACCGACCCGGAATCTTACCAGGCCTATTTGCGCGGCAGATATTTCTGGAACCGGCGGACACCGGAGGCCGAGCTAAAGGCGATCGAATATTTCGAACGGGCGATCGAAATCGCCCCCGACTATGCGGCAGCCTATCATGGGCTGGCCGATGCGCATCTTCTGCTTCTGGTGACGGGGGGTGATCCTTTGCCCTATTCGGATCGTTTTAACCTTGGTCTGTTGGCGAACGAAAGGGCCCTTGAGCTCGACCCCGGCTATGGCCCGGCTTACGCGACCCAGGCTCTTGTCGATACGATCAGATTCAATCTGGATGAAATACTTCCAAACAGTGAAAAAGCGATTGCACTGGCACCCAATGACCCTACGACGCCGCACTGGATGGTCATGAATTTAGAATTTCTTGGTTATTCGACAAACACGCTTGCGCTCATGCAGCAGGCTGTGGCGCTGGATCCTCTTTCGGTCGCCATAAACCTCAGCTACGGGAAAACGCTATTCCTGGCGGGCCAGTACGAAGATGCCATAGCGCAATATAAAGAGACGGTCACGCTGGCGCCGGGGCATGAATGGGCCTTACTCGCGCTCGGCATGGCTTATTTGGAACTGGGTCGGTATGAGGAAGCGAGAGGATTGGCAGATACTATTGACAACGCCGAAGCCGGCGCCACCTTTCGCTCATGGATCGACCTGATCGAGGGAAAGACAGTTCTGGAGGAACACGACCCCAGGGTCGATAGGCTAATTTCGGAATTCGGGGGCCGGCGATCGACCACCGTAGCTCTGCTTGTTATGGCCGGCTTCAATAACCGTGCGACGGGCTATTTCGAAGAATCGGCGAAGGCGGGACTGATGCTGATGCTCCCTATTCGGATTGGCAGCGACCCGATTATCCGGCGGCTGTTCGGCGAGCCGCGATTTCGGGCGTTCTTGCGGGATATGGGCTTTGTCGACTATTGGCGCAAGAACGGTTGGCCAGACAATTGCGCCGCCGCCGATGATATGGACGGCGAGGCCGATTTCCGCTGCGGCCCTCTTTGATGCGGGCAGCTTTGATGGAAGAATTGGCTTTCGCGCGCTATTCCGCCGCGCTCGTTGCCGCCGCCGTCCCTCCGGTCTCGGGTATTTCGCCCGCCTTCAGCCGCGCCATGTAATCCTTCAGGTCGGCCTTTATTTCAGGGGCCATGATATACAGCCCGATGATATTGGGCAGGGCCAGCAGGAAGAACAGGCTGTCGATGATATCGAACACCTGGGTTGCGGTGAGTACGCCGCCGGGGATGAGCAGCAGGCAGAAGATGGTCTTGAAGGTGTATACCGAACGGCGGCTTTCGCCGAACACGAAGGTCCATATCTTCTCGGTGTAATAGCCCCATGAAATGATCGTCGAGAAGCCGAACAGCAGCACCGCCACCATCAACACCCAGCCGAACCAGGGGAAAATGCTGGTGAAGGCGGCCGACGTCAGCGCGATGCCCTCGACCCCTTCAAGGCGCAGCACATGCTGGCCGCTGATGACGATGACCAGCGCTGTCATGGTGGAGATGAGGACGGTGTCGATGAAGGGCTCCAACAGCCCGACCAGGCCCTCGGACACCGGCTCGCGGGTCTTGGCCGCGGCATGGGCCATGGAGGATGTGCCGAGCCCCGCTTCGGTGGAATAAATGGCGCGGCGCATGCCGACGATAATGGCGCCGAGAATGCCGCCCTGCACGGCGTGGGGCGCGAAGGCGCCTTCAATGATGATGCCCACGGCGGCGGGGACGGCGGTGAAATTAAAGAGGATGATGGTCATCGCCGCCAGCACATAGATGGCCGCCATGGTGGGCACCAGGCGCACGGTGACCCGGGCAATAGACTTGATGCCGCCGATAATGACCGCCGCGGTCAGGGCCGCCAGAATAACCCCGAAGAGGATGCCGTGATCGAAGCCGGCGGTGTTCTTCACCTGGACAAACATCTGGTTGACCGTTGCCCATTGCAACAGCGTGGGGATGCCGAAGGCGGCATACATGGCGCTGAGCACCAGCCCGAGCTTGGCGTAACCGCGGTTGGCCAGGCCGTGCTTGAGGTAATACATGGGCCCGCCCGAGACCGTGCCATCGGCGTGGATCTCGCGGTATTTGACCCCCAGCGTACATTCGGCGAATTTCACCGACATGGCGCAGAGCCCGATGATGATCATCCAGAAGGTGGCGCCCGGCCCGCCCCAGGCAATGGCCATTCCAACGCCGGCGATATTGCCGATGCCCACGGTGCCCGACAGCGCCGTTGACATGGCCTGGAACTGGGTCACCTCGCCCGGCGCCGAGGGGTCGTGATAGCGCCCGCGCAGTATCTTCCACGCCTGACGGAAGGATACCGCGCGCAGATTTATGAAGCCGAAGCGGACGGTGAGGTAAATGAGCGCGATGCCCAGCCACAGCACGATGACGCTGATCGAGGTTCCGGCGATGGGAATTTCAAAAAAGACCACCGAGGAGAGCGCATTGCCGATCGGCCCGAGGATGGCGGCGACGGTGGCGTCAATTGAAAAAGCCGCTTTCGCGGCCTCCTGCGTCGCCTCTTGTGCTACTGCTGTCGCTGCCCGGGCAGCCACAACCGCGCCCATGAGCGCCGCCCCAATCCTCGCTGATCGCATAAATGCCGCCCCCGTTTTTATTGCCGTCACAGCTTAGGGTCTGAACCCAATTACCGGGTGGAGCTGTGTTGGCTCCGAAAAGCCCGGAAAAAAGGAAAACACCGCAGGCGATATAGCATATCGGCGAGGATTTTCGACGCATTTGCCCGGGCTTTTCGGGCCAATCCAATTGGACCGCGCCCAAATCGGCCGGAACAGCGTCAAAATCGCCTCAGATAGATTGCTATTCTTCACCGCTTTCTCCTCGTTCCGGCCAATTTTTGCTGTGGCACAGCCCTCACCGGTAATTGAGTCCAGACCCTAATGATCACGCGGTGTTGCGCAAGGGCTCATCTCGGCAATCTTGCGGGCCATCGGGATTGCTTCTAAGAAGACCAATGCCGAATCCCCTAATGATTGCCAAGACGCCCGCCCGTGTATCAACGGCAAGGATAATGTTTGCCGCCGCTGTTTGGCTGGCCGGCGCCTGTAATGCCGCTCTGGCCCAGGAAGAAGGGGGAGCGCAACAAGAGGCTGATGAGGTCGCGGCCACCACCATTACCTACGACGCCGAATTCATCGCGCGCTTTCCCAATGTGGTCTCGGTGCTCGACCTGATCCCGCGCATCCCCGGCGCCGAGCAGATTCTCGGCGATCCCCAAACCCGGCGATTCCTGCAAAGGCGCGGCTTTTCGGGCAACGAGGACAGCGTGCTGATCAACGGCAAGCGTATCTCGGGCAAGTCCAATGACAGCCGCTCGGCGCTGGGCCGCATCACCATCGACCAGGTCGAACGCATTGAAATTATCCGCGGCTCCAACCCCGACATAAAGGTCTCGTCGCAGCGCGGCATCATCAATGTTGTGCTCAAGGAAGGTGCCAGCAGCGGCTCGGGCGCATGGCGCGTGCTCAGCCGGGTTATCACCAACAGCGGCAACACCCGCTTCGGCGGCTTTCTCTCTTATGGCGGCTCGCTGGGCAGGCTGGAATATTTCGTCTCGGCGGAGGTGGAGCCGCGCCATCGAACCATCACCGGGTCTGAAACCAGCTTTGCCGCCGACGGCAGCATCACAGAGTTTCTTGATGAGCCGACAACCCGCAGGCGCAGCGATCAGAGTTTTGCCGCCAACCTGACTTATTCCTTCGATAACGGCGACCAGATGCACCTCAACGGCGCCTTCGAGGAAGGGGACTTCACCGACCTGTTCGAGGGCCGGGCGCTGGTGCCGGACGGCATGGGTGGTCTGGGGGGCGGACCGGGGGGTATGCTGGTTTTCGACGGCAATTCGCGGCGCGTCGAGGCCGTGGACAGCTCCGATTGGGAAATCGGCGGCGATTATGAAACGCGCTTCGGCGAGGCGCTCAAATTCAAGCTCCTGGCGCTCTATTCCAGTGCCGGCAAGGTGGACAGACAACGCGAGGATTTGCGCACGGGCAGTGGCGGTGAAGTCGCGTATGACGTTATCTCGGTATCGGATGAGCCGGCGACCGAGGCCATCGGGCGGGCCTCGCTGACATGGAGCATCAACAAGGCCCACGAGCTGGAATTCGGCTCGGAATTGGCGATCAACACGCTGGATGTGAACCTCGATCTGCAAGAGCGCATCGGCGGTGTGTTGACCGATGTGGATGTTTTCGCCAGCGATGTGAAGATCAAGGAAACCCGCAACGAAAGCTTTCTCATACACAGTTGGACGCTGTCGCCAAAACTGTCCCTGGAGAGCGCGCTTTTCATCGAATGGTCCAGGCTCAGCCAGCAGGGGGAGGACGTTACAGCCAGCCGCGATTTCTTCTTTCTCAGGCCAACCGTTGACCTGCGCTATGACATAACCCCGCGTGACCAGTTCCAGCTTTCCTTGCGGCGCGACATAGCCCAGCTCGATTTCCGTGATTTCGCCACCTCGGTCAGCCGGGACGACGATATAATCGCCGGTAATGCCGATCTGGTTCAGGAAAAGAGCTGGATCGCCGAAGTCAGCTTTGAACATCGCACCAAGGGCGGCGGCCGCTTCAAGATCAGCGCCCTCAACCGGCTGGTCCAGGACTACAAGACCAAGATTGAGATCAACCCCGGCGTTTCGGGGGTGGGCAATGCGGGGGCGGCGCGCTTCAGCCAGCTTATCCTTGAGGGCAGCTGGCCGGCCGTTGCCCTGGGCCTGCCCGATTTGAAGTTCGAGGGCGAGTTGCGCTTTCGCAGCACCAGCGTCACCGACCCCTTCACCGGGCTGAAGCACCGCATGGACTTCGTTTCGCGGGTGCGCTCCAAATTCGGCTTCCGTCATGACATCACCGATTGGGGCGTTTCATATGGCGTCACCGACGAGTTTCAGGGCCGCGAACCGTTTTTCGATATCGACGAAATCATCATAATACCCTCGCGCCACCAGGTAACAGCCTTTGCCGAAGGAAAGGTGTTCCACGGCGCCACCCTGCGGCTGGAGATGCGCAACGCGGCGAATACCAATTTTGGCCGCAATCGCATCCTTTTTGCGAACGGGCGCAGGGCGCCGCCCACCGGCAACGAACTTCGGGTGCGCCATTCCAGCCCCAGCATCAAGATCAGCCTGAGGGGAAATTTCTGAGACATTTCTGATACAAATGTCCTGTTCCGTTTTATGATTTTTAACAGGCGCCGGGCCAATATCCGTCACCGGTTTTCATCCGTCACCGGTTTTCGTTATTCGGGAGTCGCAGATGTTCAGACTTGCTTTTGTTTTTGCTGCCCTGGTCGCCTTTGCTTTGCCCGGCGCGATATCAGTGGAGGCCGCAGACGGCCCTTTTGGCGTCGCCATGGGCCAGAAGGGCGATGAACTGGTGTTCGACAAGGATATTGGCGACGGCTATTTCCTGCTGCACGCCGTGCCACGCCCGCACAGCCATTTCGAGAGCTACACGGTGATGTATCACGAAAGCACCGGTGTTTGCCTGTTCCAGGCGGTGGGCGTGGACGTGGCCACCGGCGCCGATGGCGCGGCATTGAAACAGGAATATGAGATGATCGCCGGCCTGGTGAGCAGGGCCTACGGCAATTACGACCATTACGAACATCTGGCCGACGGCAGCAGCCTGGACGGTGATGACAATTACATGGCGGCCATGGCTCAGGGCGAGATGTCGCTGCAGGCTTCGTGGGACGAAGAGAGCAAAGCCGATTTGAAGAACCATATCACCGAGGTTTTGCTGTGGGGCAAGGCCACCGACGCCCAGACCGGTTACGTGCTGCTGCAATACCGCTTTGCCAACTGGGCCGAATGCGCCGACAGGATCGAAGCGGAAAACGACGGTCCGTTCTAACCGGGGTTGGGGCTAAATGTCGCACGCCGGCTGTTCCTGTGGTAGCATTCGCCGTACCAAAGTTCTGTTTGTGTCGTGGGACCCTCGGGGGGGGTGCTATGTGAGCGAAGCGGGAAAACAATACGAGACGGGCTATGCGCTGGGCGACGAACTGCTTGCCTATTGGCGGAGCATGCCCAGGGACGCTGCGCGCGGTCTGCCCCACCGCGACGCCCTGAACCCCGCCGACATAAAATCCCTGTTGCCCAATATTTACTTGCTGGAATGGACCGACCGTGACCACGCGATCATGCGGCTGAGGGGAACCTGGCTGGATGAGAGGGTCGAGCGCCCCCGCGACAACTACAATCTCTTCGAGCAATATTCGAAAAGCCATGGCGAGGCCTACAAGGACTTCCTTGAGGCGCTGGTGAGCCAGCCCTGCGCCGCCGCGCTACGCCGTCAAAGGGCCAACGAATTTGGCCGTTCCTTTTGTTATCACACATCCTATTTTCCGCTGGCCGCCCGGCCCGGCAGCGGCAGCGAGGGCGATGGTCCCGGCCCCGGTGACAAGGACAATACTGGCGAAAAAAAAGACCAGCGTATTTTTCTGGTCGGCGCCGGCTGGCTTGAGCCGCTGGACGAGGCGGCGGCCGTGAAGAACTCGCCGGTTCTTTATGAAGGCGCAAAAACAATGGGCTTCACCTGGATCGACATTGGATCCGGGGTTCCGACCGGGTCGTTCTTCAAGGCCGGATAAGCAATCACTTTTGTTTGAGGGGCGGGGCTATAGGGGGCTGCCCTCTTGCATTTGCGTCCGCTCTTCGCCAAGCTCCGGCCAACCAAAAAAGAGGGCGAAAAAAGGGAGCAGCGGCATGGCGGGCAGCGACGACTTAGATCCGGAACGCGTAAAACTTGGCAGCGGCACCATCGGCCACAGCCACCAGGCATGGTCATCCCGCGCCATTTATATCGTTGCCGCCATTGGCGCCACGGTGGGGCTGGGCAACCTGTGGCGCTTTCCCTATGCCGCCGGGTCGAACGGTGGTGGCGCCTTCGTGCTTGTCTATCTGCTCGCGGTTTTCTTTCTGGCGGCGCCCTTGTTCATGGCCGAAACGCTTATTGGCCGGGCCGGACGGCGCAGCCCGCCAAATGCGCTGAAGGCCATTGCCCGGCAAGAGGGCTTCAGCGAAACCATCAAGCTGTGGGGCTATCTGTGTTTCCTGACTACCATACTGGTGCTCTCCTTTTTCTCGGTGATCGCCGGCTTTTCGCTGCAATATATGGCCATGATCCTGACCGGGGACTTTGCCGCGCTGGCCACCGGGGGCGCGGACGCCGCCGCTGTTTTTGGTGATTTTCTCTCCGATGTGCCGCGTATCGGCATGTGGCATACGGTATTCGCCCTGGCCACGGCGCTGATCGTGGGGCTGGGGGTGCGCGGCGGGCTGGAGCGCGCGGCGAAATACCTGATGCCGGTGTTCTTCCTCATGCTCATCGGCCTGGTCGGCTTTGCCGCGGCGCGCGGCGACATGGGGGCGGCCCTGCGCTGGCTGTTCACCTTCGACGCTTCGGCGCTGACCGCGGGCGTGGCGCTGGCCGCGGTGGGACAGGCTTTTTTCACCATGTCGGTGGGCTCGGGCGGCATGCTCACCTACGGCGCCTATATCGGGCGGCCCATCGCCATCGCCCGCTCCACGGTCATTATTGCGGTGGGCGACACGCTGGTGGCGCTGTTGGCCGGGCTCGCCATCTTCCCCATCGTATTCGGCCATGGGCTGGACCCGGCGGAGGGCGCCGGGCTGATTTTCGTCACCATGCCGGTGGCCTTTGCTGAAATGCCGCAAGGGGCGTTCATCGGCTTCACTTTCTTTTTGCTCTTCACCTTCGCCGCCATCACCACCTCAATCGCATTGCTGGAGACCATCGTCAGCTATATCGAGGAAACCCGCGCATGGCCGCGCATGGCCGGCGCCCTGCTGGCCATGGGGGTGGCCTGGGCGATCGGTTTTCTGACGATCTTGTCTTTCGGGGAATGGGAAACATATTATCCCCTGTCCTTTGTGCCCGGGCTTGAGACACTCAACCCCTTCGCCCTGATTGACGGGGTGGTGACCTATTTCCTCCTGCCCGTCACCGGCGTTGCCTTTTCGCTCATCGCCGGCTGGGTGATTGCGCGGCACACCAGCGTCGCCGAGCTGGGCATTGGCGACGGCGCCCTCTATGGGCTGTGGCGGCTGGTGGTGCGCTGGGTGGCGCCCATCGTGGTGTTGGTGCTGTTTGTCGTCAACCTGGTTTAGAGGGGGCGGGGAAGAAGCAAGATGCCGCGTATTGCGAGGCTCGTTGTGCCAGGGATACCGCATCATGTGACCCAGCGCGGTGTGCGCCGCATGGAGATATTTTTCGGTGACGGAGGTTACCGGGCCCATGTAGCGCTGTTGGCCGAGATTTGTGTGCATACCCCGGCGGATTATTCCACGCCGTCCCGCTCTTCCTTTGTTCCAGGCTTGCCCGTCAAAACCGCCCACACTGCCCAAGCGGTGAAGATCAGCCCGCCTAACCCCGCCATCATAAAATAATACGACGACCAGCGAAGTTCGACCGGGACAAGATTTATGAAAATTACCCAAGCGCCGCAGAGAATTAGCAGAAGGTTTGCGATACCGGAAATTCTTGATCGCCAGACAAGCCAGCTAGCGAACAAAACCAGCGCCAACGCAATTGGCCAGCGCCACACGGATACGCCAGTATCGTCCAGCATATAGACAGGAAACCAGATCGAGGCATTGATCCACAAGGCAGTTATAATGACCGCAAGTCGAGTTAGCCAAATCATGTTATTGTCCCGCTGTAGAACATGGTCTCCATATTCCAGAAAATAAATAGGGACAGTATATATTTATTTTTGCCGGCTGCCGAAGCTGCCGCGTCTTTTAAATATATACTGTCCCTATTTATTGGCCTTAAATCTGCCCCGGAATAGCCACGAAGGCTTGCGAGTGTATTGCCGACAATCTACAATGTCTGGCATCAATAAGTCGCAGGGGTATATTATGAGAATTCTTCTTATTCCCGCGCGTTTTTTGTTTTCATTGGCATTACTCAGTGTTTTGTTCATCGGTACTCCCGGCGCTTTTGCGCAGGGTGCCGGCCAGAGCGGAGATGGCGCCAATGTTCTGAAACAGAAAATCGCGATCGGGCGTTTCACCAATGAAACGCGCTATGGCAAGAGCCTGTTGCGCGACCAGGACCTGGATCCGTTGGGCAAGCAGGCTTCGGATATTCTTTCGGCCTATCTTACCATGTCGGGCAAATTCCTGGTATTCGAGCGGCCTGATATATCAAAAATAGCGCGTGAAGGCGGCGGCGCCGGCATCATCGGTGTCGATACCCTGATCCTGGGATCGATTGTCGAGTTTGGCCGAACCGTGGATGGAAAGCGCGGCCTGTTCAACCGCAAGAAAGTGCAGCGGGCCCATGCCAGCGTGGCGCTTCGTCTGGTGGATGTGCGCACCGGTCTGGTCTTCCATTCGGCCACGGGCTCTGGCGAGGCGACCACCCAGACCAAAACCGTTTTGGGCATTGGCAGCACTTCGAAATTTGATGAGACGCTGAGTGACAAGGCCATTTCGATTGCCATTGAAGACGTGATTGAGGAGTTGATCAACACCATCGCCGCGCGTCAGTGGCGCACCGATATTCTGCAGGTGGAGGGTGATACGGTCTTTATTTCCGGTGGCCAGCGTCAGGGGTTGCGCGTTGGCGACAGGCTTGCGGTCATGCGCCAGGGCAAAACCATCAAGAGCAGGCAAACCGGCTTTGACATTACCTTGCCGCCAACGGCCATGGGCACGCTGGAGATTATATCGCTATTTGGCGACAGTGAGACCAACGAAGGCGCTGTAACGCGGCTCGTGTCCGGCAGCATCGATGCCAGTCAGCTTGACGGCCTGTATGTGGCGGAATCCAACTGAAAAGGAAGGTGAAAGATATGCTGCGCACTTTGGCAATACTTGCCTGCCTGACGCTCACCGCATGTGGCGCCATGCCAAAACATGCGGACATCAGGGCCGATGAGGCAACAATTCTTGTTCTGGTCGGCGCCCCTCAGGGCGCCGCAGTGGTGGTCGATGGCACGATGCTGGCTTCGCAAGGCGGCGAAGGCACGCGCTATGTGATTACGCCGGGCACACGCCATGTCGAGGTTTTTATAGGCGGAAATCTTTTGTATGAGAGGGATGTCTTCGTCCAAAAAGGCACCACGCGGGAGATTCATATCGGCTCCTGAATACAACCGACAGTGAACGGGGAAATCCAACAATAATAACAGGCTTTCGATCGGGTCAACTTGGCTACAAAAAAAAGGGGGAAGGGAAATCGGGTAATTCAATCACACATCTTATGGTCGGCAGCCTTGTGCTGTTCGGCCTGTCGGCCTGCGGCCAGAGCAACAGTCTTTACGACTGGAATGGCTATAACAGGGAACTTCTGGCCTATTACAAGTCTCCAATGGAACAGAGCCTTTTTGCTGAAAAACTTTTCGAAGACATTGAAAAGGCAGAGATCACAGGCAAGGTGCCGCC
>JACZSK010000087.1 GCA_022574255.1 Pseudomonadota bacterium | reverse complement strand
ACGTACTGGCGAGCGCAAGCGTTCGCGTTACTGGCTGAATATCGGTTAGAGAGCCCTTTATCCCCGATACGCGCTGCGGTCCTTGGCTTGGTCCTGGTGCGAAACCGCTCCGTCAGAATGGTTCCGTATGGTCTGAAAGTGCTCTAGTTTGGCGTGACAAGGCTACTCCCCCCGAACAAATCCGTTATTCTCCTTTCAGTCGATATCGCGTTGCGCGCCCCTCGCCGATGCGCTCAAGGCGTTTCAGCATAACCAGCTTCTTGATGGTCGCCTCAACCGTGCGTGCCGGAAATCCCAAGGCTTCAATAGCGTCCTTACGGCTGAATTCCGGTTCGTTCCGCGCTTGCGTCCACTGCCACAAAGCGAGTTGCTTTTCAGAAAGCAGATTTTCGATCCGTTCTTCCTGCATGAGCGCTAGGGCGCTTGTGGCCTGAGATTTTACGATCTCAAGGAAGTAGATGAGCCAAGGGTATATATCTTCCGTCTTCTTTTTCCAGCTCGATTGCGCCTTGTTGAGAGCCAGATAGTAATCCGCTTTGCGTTCCTCAATCAGATTTTCGTGCGAAACCAAAGCAGCGAACACGTACCCTTGCTGGAGAAGCAGGAGGTTCGTGAGAAGGCGGCTTGTGCGGCCATTTCCATCCTGAAACGGATGAATGGCCAGATACTCGAACACAAAGTTTCCAATACGGATTAGCGGGTGTTTGAAGTCTTCTTCATCGGCCCATTTATGCCACCCGGTGAGTTCTTGCATTTCTTTGGGCGTCAGGTGCGGGGGCGTTGGATCAAAAATAACGCCAACAATCTCACCGCTTTGGTCTTTTGCTTCCACGCGGTTCGGCGCGAATTTATAGGTGCCACGCTGGCGTTCGTCTTTGTCCGAGTATTGGAGCATGTCGCGGTGCAGTTGCAGGATGAGCGCTTCGGTAAGCGGCATGTGATCATAGGACTCCAGAACGAGTTCAAGCATCTCCAGATATCCGGCGACTTCCTGTTCATCGCGGGTTTTGAATTTGCGGATGCCCCGATTGCGAAATAGTGCTTCAACTTCCTTGTTGCTCAGTTGGTTGCCTTCGATCCGGTTAGAGGCCCCGGTGGACGTGATGATCATTGTTTGGGTTAGTCTGGCGATGGTTTGCGGAACAGGCTTGTCCGTCAGCTGGAAAGCATTTTTGACGGCGTCGATTTCCGATATAATGGCGTAAATTGCTTCAGTCCGTTCAGGGCTGAAGGCCAGTCTTTTGCTCAATCTGTTATTTTGCCAGTCCATATCGCAATCATCCGATTAGCGCATGTGAGATTATGTGATATTATGTGAGAAAATGCAAGGATTACCCAAAGCCATATCCAGAAATAACAGGATACGTCCCCGGGCAGAACTGCGCGCGAACAAGGCTGTCCGAGGGCATGAGCATTCCCAGAATAGTCGCTGCCGCGGTGATGGTGCGCAATGTAACGCTGGTGAGAAACTGGCGGCTTGTTGGGTTCTACTATTTTCTGAATTCGTCAGGGTTAGTATATAAGTGGCTGAGGTCCAGGCCCTCGTATTTGACTTTGGCTATATCTTCGTACAGTTCCTTGGCCAGGCGGGCGCCGCCGTATCTTCCGATCATTCCTGCTCGCTCCCAGCCCAACAGTTCTTTGTGGTTGGAACTTCTAACCTCCGCCCGTTCCAGAGCCTCCGACATATTGTGTCGGAAACTGTGGAAGCTGTTCTTGGGGGTCTTTGCCTTTACCTTCTTGAGGTAACGGCTAAACCATCTGGTAACAGCGGCGGAGCGATAACCACCTGCACCCGGTTTCAGTCCAGGAAAGAGTTTTATCTCACCCTTCATTTTCATTTTGTTAGCGTAACTGAGGAAACCTATTTTCACCAATTCCGGATGAACTGGAATAATTCTCCTGGCGTTCTTCGTTTTGAGCCTCTTTTCTGAGCCTTCTGGTTCATCAGTAATTTCAATGTAATCGACCTCCCCTCCGGTGATTACGTCTGCCACGTCCAGCTGAGCTATCTCATTGGCCCGCGCGCCAGTGAATAGTGCCAGCAGGGACAGCCAGAATTTCCATTCCCGGTCCCCTTCTTCAACCGGCTCGGGGTTGATATCGCGGATTTCTCCACCGAACTCTTTTGCGGTGCCGAAAATCTTTTTTAGCTCGTCGAGCGTAAAGGAATCGCGCAACTCTCTGGCCCTCCGGTTGTCAGGGATCTGGAGCCCCTCAGCCGGATTGCCTTCGGGCAAATAAATGACGCTTTCCCTGATTCCCCATCGGAGCAAGGTTGAAAGTTTCGACATATAATCGTTTACGGTAGTGACCGACATGGTTGCCTTGCCGTTATACTCAGCAAGCGCGATGCGTTCCCGGATCGAATGATCAGGGTAAAGTTTTTTAGCGTTGGTTGGGTAAGAGAGAAGTATATTTTGGAAATTGCGGCAGGCTTGTCTGTCGATAGAGGATACCACTGCATTTGCCCCGAAGAACTGGGTGAAAAAATCTACAAATACCTTGTGCTTTAGTTGCGTTTTTGGACTCCATCTTCTCTGGTGAATTGGATCGGCCATATATTCTTTCGTTAATTGGGCTACGACGACGTTGGCCTTCCGGCCTTGCCGTTGGGCCTCATCGACTAGGGTCGGTTGAAATATCGGATCGTGAGTTTGCTCGGGCTTCATATTCTGGAGGTCAATATCCCGCTCAATATTCTCGATAAAGGCGAGGCCAATAAAACTTGTGAGACGTAGCCAGTCTCTGGAGCCCATTCCTACGATCAGATTTTCTTTCGTCAGGAATAAGTCGACATACCCTTGAAAAGGGGCGAAGTTCCCGTTTGAGTGCATTCGCCTCAATAGTTGGGCCAGTTCGCGGCGCTCTTGTATGTCGGCTGGAGTGGAGTCTGGAACCGCACCGGTTGTTTCTCTCCTGGCACCGGCTTTTTTGTTGGGCATATCTCTAAAGAAATGCCTCACCATCTGTTTTAGCTCAGGATCAGAGGAGGGAAGAAGGGAAGGCGAACGCTGGTTTTTTGGGATGATCCTATCTTGGCTTTTGACCCTGCGTTCATAGACCCGACGCATATCAACGGCCCGCCGTTGGGCCTCTCTAAGGCTCAAATCCTTCTTTTTTCCAATACTTTTCTTTAATTCTTGCCCCAGAGTGGCCCGCAAATGAACAGGATAGACCTTTCTGAAAATGTAAGAGGAGTTGGTTTCGTATAAATCTATAGCTGAAGGAACGCGCTGCATTATTTGTACCGTTTGTACCAAAATTCGATCTTGTTAATCCACTTTAACATAGCGGAAAACAGCCAAAATTTCAATATTAAACGCTTGAAATTGAGGTGGTGGAGCCGAGGGGAATCGAACCCCTGACCTCAGCGTTGCGAACGCTGCGCTCTCCCAACTGAGCTACGGCCCCCAAGGGTATTGAACAGGCGTTGAATTGGGCTCTTCCTAGCGCTCCCGGCGGCGGCGGGCAAGCGCTTTATGGCCTCTGCCCGCGGGTGCTGCCGCAAACCCCACCTTATCCACTTCCGAAGGTGCGTGTCAGTATCAGGAATATGCTGCCGGCCAGCACCGCCGAGACCGGCACGGTGATCAGCCAGGCGGCGATGATGGTCAGCAATTGCTGCCGGCGCACCAGCCGCCGTCTCTGCCATTTTTTGATCTTTTTACGCTCCGGCTTGGGCAGCTCCTTCAACTCCAACTTCGACAAATCGCTTATATAGCGCTCTTTTCCGGCGCGATTGGCCAGATATTCGCGCAGGAACCCGACCCCGAAAACGCCGCCCACCGCGATATGCGTTGAGGATACGGGCAACCCCAGCCAGGAGGCGATGATCACTGTGATTGCCGCCGACAGCGCCACGCAAAAGGCCCTGGTCTGGTTCAGCCGGGTGATCTGCTTGCCGACAGTGCGGATCAGCTTGGGGCCGAACAGCGCCAGCCCCACCGCTATGCCGACGCCGCCGATCACCAGAACCCATATTGGAATAGTGACCTTGGCGGCGATGCCACCGTCGCCCACGGCGCTGACAATTGCAGCCAGTGGCCCCACGGCGTTGGCCACGTCGTTGGCCCCATGGGCGAAAGCCAGCAGGCCGACGGCAAAAATCAGCGGTGCTGTAAACAACTGGTTGACCGACTTTTTGCGGTTCTCAAGGGTCTCCGCGTGGCGCGCGATAAACGGTCTTGTGGTGAAATATGTAATCGTAAATGCGGCCGCTCCGATGCCCCAGATCGCTGCGGCGTCGGGCGTCCAGATGCGCTTTAGTCCCTTCACGGTCAGATACATGCCGAAGACGCCGGCCATGATGGCCACCAGCACCGGCACCCAGCGCTTGGCCGCCGCCATCTTGTCATCCTGGTACAGGATCATTTTTTTGACGAAGAGCAGGAAACTGGCGGCGATGATGCCGCCCATGAGCGGCGAAATAACCCAGCTGGCTGCGATGGCGCCCATGGTGTCCCAGTTTACGATGGCCACGCCCGCGGCGGCCACCCCGGCACCCAGAACACCGCCGACAATGGAATGTGTGGTTGATACTGGCGCACCCATCCAGGTCGCGAGATTAATCCACAGGGCGGCCGAGAGGAGCGCCGACATCATGGCCCAGATAAACATGTCGACGTTGGCGAAATCTTCCGGATTGATGATGCCTTTCGATATGGTGTCGACCACCTCGCCGCCGGCAATTAATGCGCCCGCGGCATTGGCGAATGCCGCAATGAGCAGCGCGCCGCCCATGGTCAGGGCCTTCGAACCCACCGCCGGCCCCATGGTATTGGCGACATCGTTGGCACCGATATTCATCGCCATGTATCCGCCGATCACTGCGGCAGAAACAATAAAGGGTGCCCCTGGCACCCCGTCTGTAAGAAAATGTGCTGCCGCCCAAACAACGAATAGAAACAGGAACGACAGGCCTAGATTTATGAATTGACTTCGATCTGTTGCGGTGTACCGCCCTATGTTTATCGCCAATACTGAATCAGCGATTATGTCTTTCTTCCTGACTTTCTTAGCCACCCTATGCAGCTCCTTAATTTACAATTTCCATTTTTCCATATGATGCGCTGCCAAATAAAGGTTTCGCCGACAGAGTCAACGGATTTTTCGAGGGTCGTTTTTGCGCCGATTAAATTATTTCGACGGGCAGTATCCAGCTTTTCTTGTGGCGCCGGTGCGACCCTGAAATTCTTTGCCTTTGAAGTTCATGGCGGGCACTTTCAGCCGTCCCTCGGGACGCGCCGCTTTCTTTTTCTCGACCAAAAGGTTTTTCGGGCGCTCGATTATTCCGGGGTTGCAGTATAAATTCCGCTATCCGGTTCGGGCGCCATCCGGTCGGGGCCGAATTTGTTGCCGAAGAAATCACCGGCGTTCCAGGTTGGCGGCGCGTCGGCGTTGGCGATGCCAAGGCATATCCTGAAGGTGGCGCGCGCCAGTTTTTCCGCCGAGTCATCATAAAAAGGCAACTCGTATTCGTCCGACGGCTCATGGTAATCCGTTTTCAGGAAATGCGTCAGACGTTCCATTCCGTCGATTTCCGGATCGGTCGAATTATATCCCGCACTGAGAAGAACGGCGGGGATGCCTTCCTTGATGAAGGAGAATTGGTCCGAGCGGATGAAAATTGTCTCCTCTGGGAAGGGGTCCGGCGAAAGCGTCAGGCCTTCTGATTCCGCAGCCGAGCGCACAATTTTCTCAAGTGAGGAATGCTCCGCGCCGAAAGCCATGACGTCGGAAAAGGGAAAAGTCATAATCGGCATGTCGATATTGACGTTGGCGACAATGCTGTCCACCGGCACGGTTGGGTTCCTGGCGAAATATTCGGAACCCAACAGGCCTTTTTCCTCGGCCGTTACAGCCAGGAAAAGGATTGAGCGGCGCGGCGGCACCGGCAGGCTTGCCAAGGCGCGGGCGGTCTCCAGCATAATCGCGACCCCGGTTGCGTTGTCATAGGCGCCGTTGTGGATCTTGTCGTCGGTCTTCGAGGGGCGAATGCCGATATGGTCCAGATGGGCGGTGAAGACCACATACTCGCTTCTGAGTTCGGGGTCGCTGCCCTTCAGCAGGCCGATGACGTTGGCGCTCTCGACGCGGGTTTGCTCGGAACTCTGGGCGAGGGTGGCGCTTATTTCCATGGCGAAAGAATTGCTCTCGCCGGCCTCGGCCTTGAGGAAAACGTTTTCCAGCGTCTGCGGCGCGTCGGCGAATAACTTCTCGGCGCCAGGACGGCTCAGCAGCACGCTGCCCTGTAAATTGGTAAATCCGTTCCAGGGATTGCCGTCCGGTTGAAGCCAGCGCATTCCCTTGGAGCCGACGCCAAGCGTAATGCGCTCCCAAGCATAGCGTTTTTCATCGACCGGCGTGCGTACGAAGATAATTCCGACTGCGCCCTGATCGGTCAGACGCTCTCCTTTGCCTACACCGGAGGAATAATAGGCGCGCTGGTCGGTAGGGAAGGTGGGCGGCGCACCGCTCAGCACGACCGCTATTTTTCCGGCAGCATCCACGCCCTCGAAATCGTCATACTCCAATTCCGGTGCGGTTACGCCATAGCCGACGAACACCAGGGGCGCCGTCACGCTTGTCGAAGCGGCTCCATAGCCGCCGCGGGCAATAAAATCTTCCTTGAAGACGAATTGCTGCGCTTCGCCATTTCCGATGATGGACAGGCTGGCTGATCCTTCATCCAGGCGCGAAGTCATAAATTGGATCGGCTGGAAATAACCGCCGCCGCTCGCCGCCGGTTCCAGCCCAAGGAGCTTCATCTGGCTGGCCACATATTTTGCTGCTAGGTCGTAACCCCTGGTACCCGCTTCGCGGCCCTCCATCAGGTCGTCGGCCAAAAATTCGATATGGGCGCGCATCCTGCCGGCGCTGATAGCCGCCGCGGCGGTGGCCTCTGCGGCGTCCCCACCATTGGCCGCGCTGTCAGTCTGGCCTTGTTCGCAGGCGCCCAGTGCGCCGGCAAGTGCAATCGCCGTACAGAATTGCTTCAACATTCCATTTTTCCTGTCATGGCTCCGAAATTTTTTCGGGATATTATCATGGGATCGATATTATCATAGGATTGATGGGTCTGGACCCTAACCTAACTCGCGACAAATTGTTCCATCAAAATACGCTCCGCCAGGTTATGTTCGGGATCGAACAACAGCCGCAAATTCACCGAACGGTCTTCCTCGACATAGACATTCACCACATCGCGAACTTCGGTCTGGTCGGCGGTGGCGCTGACCCTGCGTTTCTCCGGCTCGAGAATCTCGAATCTCAGGCAGGCGGCTTGTGGCAGTATGGCGCCGCGCCAGCGCCGGGGTCTGAAGGCCGAAATTGGCGTCAGCGCCATCAATTCGCTCTCCAACGGCAAGATAGGCCCATGGGCTGAAAGGTTATAGGCGGTGCTGCCGGCAGGGGTGGCGGCCAACACACCGTCGCAGACCAGTTCTTCCAGCCGCACTTTGCCGTCCACATGAATACGGATTTTTGCCGCCTGGCGGGTTTCGCGCAGCAACGACACTTCGTTGATTGCAAGCGCTTCGGTAAGGGTTCCGTCGGCGCTTTCCGCGCGCATGCGCAGGGGATGCAGGATTAACGGCTGCGCCTGCTCCAGCCTTTCCGGCAGGCCATCGGCCTTGAACTCGTTCATCAAAAAGCCCACCGTGCCCCGGTTTATGCCGAAAATGGGCGCCATACCGTTCAGCGTGCTGTGCAGGGTCTCCAGCATGAAACCGTCGCCGCCCAGCGCCACGATTATATCGGCCTCGTCGGCGGGAACCGACGTGTATAGCGCGTCCAGCTCTGCCTGGGCGGCCAGGGCGTCGTCGCTGCCGCTGTTGATTATCGCTATTTTGGCAGCCATCAGCCGCCCGTCACATTCATGTGGCGGGGCACGGCGGGGGCCTGCCGGCGTTTGTCCATGACGAAATCATGGCCCTTGGGCTTGCGCGAAATGGCTTCGTCGATTGCCGCGGACAAGGTCTCGGCGTTTGATCCGTCGCGCAGCGGCCTGCGCAGGTCGGCCATGTCCTGCTGACCCAGGCACATATACAATTGCCCGGTGCAGGTCAGGCGCACCCGGTTGCAGCCTTCGCAAAAATTATTGGTCAGGGGCGTGATAAAACCCAGCCTGCGTCCGGTCTCGGCGATGCGCATGTAACGCGCCGGACCGCCCGACCGATGGTCGCTTTCCTCCAGCGTCCAGCGCTTCTGGATATCGCCGCGCACCACCGACAGCGGCAGGTAATAGTCGGCCCGGTCGGCTTCCATCTCGCCCATGGGCATGACTTCAATGAAAGTCAGGTCGAGCCCCAAGTCACCGCACCAGCGGATCAGATCATCCACTTCGACGTCATTTATGCCGCGCAGCGCGACGGTGTTTATTTTGACCGCCAGGCCGGCTTGCAGAGCCGCATCGATGCCGGCCATTACCTGATCGAGATTGCCGTTGCGGGTCAGTTTGCGGAATTTTCCCGCGTCCAGCGTATCCAGCGATACGTTGATTCTCCGCACGCCTGCCGCATACAGCGCCGCGGCATGGCGTGTCAGCTGGCTGCCATTGGTGGTCAGCGTTAACTCGTCCAGCGCTCCCGCTTCCAGGTGCCGGCCCAGCGAGGTGAATAACTTGAGAATATCCCTCCGCACCAGGGGCTCGCCGCCGGTGATGCGCAGCTTGCGCACGCCCTTGGCAATAAAGGCAGTGCTCAGCCGGTCCAGCTCTTCCAGCGACAGCACCTCTTTCTTGGGCAGGAAGGTCATGTCCTCGCTCATGCAATAGGTGCAGCGGAAATCGCAGCGGTCAGTGACCGACAGCCGCAGGTAGCTGACCGTTCGCCCGAAGGGGTCAACCATGGTGGAGGCGGGCATCGTGTTGGCCTGCACCGGCGCTGCCTGCGGCCCAGCGATTGGGTCAGTGGTTGGCTCAGTGATTGGCTCAACTCGTTTCAGCATCTCGCGGCCCTGTGGAATCCTGTGATGCCCCGCCTTGGGGACTGCGTGCGCGGCTATTCTACAGAGAATGTTTCCCCGGCGCGAGCCTATTGCGAGCCTGTAAGGAAAAGGCTTTTCTTTTGTGCCTCGCCGGGCAATTCTAGGGCCGAGTGCGAAGATACGGCAGAGGCGAATATGGACGTTTTATCCAGCAAGAAATCCAGCATACGGGAAGAGGTAAGCCCCGAGGAATGGAAGCTGCGCAAGGAATTGGCCGCGGCATACCGGGTTGCCGCCGATTACGGCTGGGACGACATGCTGATTACTCATTTCTCGGCCCGGGTGCCGGGCGCGGACGGGCATTTCCTGCTCAATCCTTTCGGGCTTCTGTTCGAGGAAATTACGGCGTCGAACCTGGTTAAAGTGGACCAGGACGGGAATGCCGTTATGCCAACCGAGTACGCCATCAATCCGGCGGGGTTCGTCATCCACGGCGCCATACATGGCGCGCGCGATGATGCCCATGTCATTCTCCACACCCATACCGTTGAAGGCATGGCTGTCGCGGCACAGGAAGACGGGCTGCTGCCCTTAACGCAGACGGCTCTCACGGTCTACAGCGACCTGGCCTATCACGACTTCGAGGGCATCGTTCTGGATGCGGACGAACGCGAGCGCCTGCTCCCCGCCATCGGTGACAAGAATAACGTGATCCTGCGCAATCACGGCCTGATGACGCTGGGCGGCACCGTTGGCGAAGCCTTTTTTCGCATGCACACCCTGCAGCGGGCCTGCGAGGCGCAAGTCATGGCGCAGGCCGGCGGCAAGAAGCTGATCCTGTTATCACCGGAGGTTCAGGACCGCGTTGACGCGCAATCGCGGGTCGCGGGCGCTCCCCTCGGCTATTTCACCGGCGAGGCGCTGCTGCGCAAGGCGGCCAGGCTCGACCCCGGCTTCAGCGACTAGGCGCGGGCGAATGGTGAAAAAATTTGGTATTGGCCAGCCGGTCACGCGACTGGAAGACAGCCGCCTTCTGACCGGAAACGGGCTTTTCACGGACGATATCCGCCTTGCCGGCGCGGCGGTCGGCACCATGGTCCGCTCGCCCTATGCCCACGCCGAAATCAAGCGGATAAACACCGACCAGGCCCGCGCCGCGGATGGTGTGCTGGCGGTCTACACGGCCGCGGATATCGCCGGGGAAGTTGGTGAAATACCCTGTGTAGCGCCTCTTCCCGGTCGTGACGGCAGCCCCCCCAAGGGGCCAAACCGGCCGGTATTGGCGGCAAGCCGCGTGCGCTACGCCGGCGATGCGGTCGCTTTCGTGGTTGCCGAAACCTTGGCGCAGGCGCAAGACGCCGCCGAACTGGTGGAAGTCGACTACGAGGCGCTGGACGTGGTGACCGGCGTGGAGCGGGCGCTCAGCGATGGCGCCCCGCAAATATTCGACGACGCCCCGGGAAACCTGTCCCTGGACTGGGAAGTCGGCGACGAGGCAGCGGTTCAGACGGCTTTTGACGCCGCCGCACATGTGACCGCGCTTACTCTGGTAAACAACCGGGTCATTCCCAATCCCATCGAGCCGCGCGCCGCCATTGCCGAATACAGCGAGGATGCGGGCTACACGCTTTATGTCTGCTCGCAGGGAGTTGCCAGCTTTCACAAGGCCCTTGCTGGCATCCTGAACGAGCCCGGAGAGCGGCTGCGCATTGTCACCCCCGACGTCGGCGGCGGCTTTGGCATGAAGGCTTTCGTTTTTGACGAATACCCGCTGGTCATGTTTGCCGCCAGGAAGCTGGGACGCCCGGTGAAATGGACCGGCGAACGCACCGAATCTTTCGTTGCCGACAGCCACGGGCGCGACCTTGTCTCCGACATAAAGCTGGCGCTGGACGGGGAGGGGAAGATTCTCGGTTACCGGGTCGATACGCGGGCCAATCTTGGCGCCTATTTGTCGATGTTCGCGCCCTATATTCCCACCATGGCAGCGGTTCAGGTGCTGGGCGGGGTTTACAAGATACCGGCAATTTATGTGGGCGTGAAATGTGCCCTGACCAATACGCCGCCGGTCGATGCCTATCGTGGCGCCGGACGGCCCGAGGCCGCCTATATGCTGGAGCGGGCCATGAACCAGGCGGCGGCTGAGCTCGGCCTGACCCAGGACGAAATTCGCCGGCGCAATTTCATTACCGCAGCGGATATTCCTTATACCAACGCCACCGGGGCCACCTTCGACAGCGGCGATTTTCCCGCCAATATGGAATCCGGCATGGCGCTGGCCGACTGGAGCGGATTCGCCGCCCGCCAAAAGGAGTCAGAAGCGCGCGGCAGGCTGCGTGGCATCGGCATGGCCTATTACATCGAATGCACGCTGGGCGCGCCCCACGAGGAGGTCGGACTGACCTTTACAGACGATGGGCGCGTTGAGCTGGTTGTCGGCACCCAGTCCAACGGCCAGGGTCATCACACCACATTTGCCCAGATCATCGCCGATCGCCTGGATGTGCCGGCGGACATCATTGACCTGATCGAGGGCGACACCGCAAGAAAGGCCGATGGCGGCGGCACCGGCGGATCGCGCTCCCTGCAAATGGTCGGCAACGCCACTGCCGCGGCCTGCGACGCAGTCGTCGATAAGGGCAGGCAACTGGCGGCGATTATTCTGGAGACCGGCGAAGAGGATATTTCTTTTGCGGACGGGCTGTTCCAGGCCAAGGGCACCAACCGCTCCATCGCCGTGCTGGACCTGGCCGCCGAGGCTGGCGCACTCGACGACCTGCCGCCCGAACTGGCCGGCGGCCTCAGCGTCGCCGCAAGCTACAAGATGCAGGCATCGACATTTCCAAACGGGTGCCATATCGCCGAAGTCGAGGTTGACCCCGAGACCGGCGTGATGGCGGTAGTGGCCTATGCGGTATCCGACGATTTTGGCGTCGTCATAAATCCCGATGTGGTGGCCGGCCAGGTACATGGCGGCGTTGCCCAGGGCATTGGTCAGGCGGTGACCGAGAATTGCGTATTCGAGGAAGAAAGCGGCCAATTGCTGACCGGATCATTCATGGATTATGGCATGCCCCGCGCCGACGATATTCCGCCCATTGCCTTCAAGCTGAATGGCGTGCCCTGCCAGACCAATCCCTTGGGGATCAAGGGCTGCGGCGAGGCGGGCACAATCGGCGCCTGTCCGTCGGTGATGAATGCGCTGGTCGACGCCCTGT
>JACZSK010000086.1 GCA_022574255.1 Pseudomonadota bacterium | reverse complement strand
GTGATCTCGCCCGTCGCCGCATCGATCTGGAACAGCCCGCCGGCATCATCGGTGAGGCTGTATGTGAGACTATCGCCGGCGTCAGGGTCAGACCCGGTGGCCTGACCGACCACGGCACCCGCCGCCGCATCCTCGGCAACCAGCGACCCGGTCACCGTCAGCGAAGGCGCTTCGTTGGCATCACTCACATCGATGGTCACCGAGACCGTCTCGGTTATGGCCCCATCACTCACATCAACGGTGAGCAGACGCGTCGCCTGGGTCTCGTGATCCAGCGCGCCAGAGTCGGCAACGGTGATCTCGCCGGTGACTGAATCGATGGCAAAGGCCCCGTCTTCGTTGCCGCTGGCAATCACGTAAGTCAGGCTGTCGCTGATATCCGGATCGGTGGCGTCGATGGTGCCGATAATCGTGCCCTCTGCGGCGCTCTCGGACACCGAAAGAGCGGCGTCCAGAACAACCGGGCCATCATTGGTGCCCTGAACACCAACGGTCAGCGATGCTTCGCTTTCGCCCCCCTGGCCATCGGAAATTCTGTAACGAATGACCACTTCGGCGCTTTCGCCGGCAGCGAGCCCATTATAGGCGTTGCCCGGGTCATAAAGAAGCTGGCCATCCTGAATTATGACCGAGCCCTGACCCGCGAATACCTCAGCGGAAATCAGCGACAGGGGGTCGCCATCAGGGTCTGTATCATTGGCAAGAACGTCGAAAGTCTTGCTGTTGTCTTCCGCGACCGAACCGGTGTCGGCTGCCGCCAGGGGTGCCTGGTTCACAGGCACGCCGCCGGTATCGCCACCACCTGTATCGGTTCCGCCGTCACCCGTGCCACCGGTATCGGTGCCCGTGTCGGTGCCGGTATCGGTGCCGGTATCAGTGCCCGTGTCGGTTCCGCCGCCGCCGGTATCGCCACCACCTGTATCGGTGCCGGTATCGGTTCCGCCACCACCGGTATCGGTGCCCGTGTCGGTGCCGGTATCGGTGCCGGTATCGCCGCCACCCGTTCCTTCGTCCGTGTCATTGCCACTATCGCCCGCATCGCCGCCCGTGACATCCTCCGCGGCAAAATCGGCGTCGGCAACCACGGCGTTGCCGCCGGATGCCGCCGCACCAGCGGTTCCGGCCGGCGTAACCGTGGCCTCATTCTGGGCCGGCAAAGCCGGATCAAAATCCACTCCGGCCCGGCCGGAGACTGACCTGCCACCGCCAAGCCGGGGGGGTGGGTTATCGGATGCCGGCTCCACCGCGCCTTCATCGCCGCGGCTCGACTGGAACAGTCCGGTTACATCAAGGGGTTCCTGGGCGGCAGCCCCTTCGCCGGGCGGCACGCTGTCTTCGCTCTGTGGTACATCGGCTTCTCGCGGCGCATCCAGGTGAACATCGGGCTCCGTGCCGCCACCGCCCATGTGAATGTTGGCCAGGGAGCCATCCGCTGCGTCTTCGGGCGGTGCTTCCGAAAGGAGTTCGGGATCGTCCTGCGCTGCTGGCCGCGCCGTGGCATCAGCGTTGATATTGGGATCCTGGTCAGTGGATTCCGGGTTGGCGGCATCATGATCCGCCATTTCGCCAGGTATGCGTTCTGCCATTTTTTTATCCTGTTTTTCTGCCCCCAACAGGCTTCCCGGTGCGGCGCCAAACCACCGGGCTGGGGAGGGGCAGGATCGCTCTGTCCTGCCTCAAAAATTAGATTAAAACCTTAAAGGAAGCGTTTAGGAGAATGGTTAACCACGACCCTCCCAACGCCGCGAAAAACCGCCGATTCAGGCGTGATTTCCGCCAGCCACGGAATTAACAGACGCGGCATCCCAAAGAGCGCGGCTGCTTGGGTCAATTCCGTTAAATTTTAACTAAAGATCAAGAGATTAACGTTAATAACAGCCGATAGTTTTGATGCGGAAAAACCCCGGGAAAAAGGGGCAACGGGAGCAGTAAATTTGGACCGGTCCGACACCAGGCCCGCCAATCCAGGGACGCTGGGTGAGTTCGACGTCAGCACGGCCCCTGCCTTCCATTGGCGGAATTCGCCGTTGTTGCGCCGGGACGTGCTTGGCGCGTCGCTCGGGGTGAATCTGTTTTCCCTGGCTCTGCCCATGGTCGTGCTCCAGGTCTATGACCGAATCATCCCGAACCAGGCGACCAGCACGCTTCTGCTGCTTGTGCTGGGCATGCTTGTGGTGCTGATCCTCGATTCAATTCTCAAGACCGCGCGGGCCTATCTGGCGGGCTGGATTGGCGCCCGCTTCGAACACCGGATCGGCATGGAAAGTGTCGAGAAAATTCTCCGCGCCGACCCGCGTGCGGTAGAGGCCGAAGCACCGGGCCGCCATCTCGACCGCCTCGCCGGCGTTGACCTGGTCAGGGATTTCTATTCCAGCCAGGCGAGCATCGCGATAATTGACCTGCCGTTCGTGGCGCTTTTTCTTGGTCTGTTTTTCTACATTGCCGGCAGCCTGGTTCTGCTGCCGCTTTTGCTGCTTGCGGTATTCAGCCTCTCCGCAGCCGCCCTGGGGAGGGGCCTGCATAAGGCCCTGAGCGAGCGCTCGGTATGGGACGACCGCCGCTACAGTTTCATTATCGAGACCCTGGGCGGCATTCACACCATCAAGAGCATGGCAATGGAACGGTTGATCGAACGCCGTTACGAGCGGCTGATGCAAAGCTGCTCAATGGCCGGCATGAAGACGGTATATTTCAGCGGGCTGGCGCAGAGCCTGGGCAGCTCTTTTTCGCAAATTACCATGGTCTCGGTGGTCGCCGTCTCCTGACTGTATGTGATAGACGGGCGGTTGTCCATTGGTGGCCTGGCGGCCTGTACGCTGCTCGCCGGGCGGGCGGTACAGCCGGTGCTTCGCGCCCTGGGGCTGTGGACCCGTTTTCAGTCCATTCAGGTGGCCGAAGAAAAACTCGCTGAACTGGACAAGTATGCGCCCAGACTGGCCGCGGAGGCCGCCGACCCGGAGCCTTTCACACAGCTTCAGTTCGAGCGCGTCTCCTTCCGCTTCGCCGGCGAGGGGCGGCATCTGTTGCAGGATATGTCGCTGTCGGTGCGCCCCGGTGAAATAATCGGCATCCGGGGGAAAAACGGCAGCGGCAAGAGCACCCTGCTGCGGCTGATGATGGGGGCGCTGGAGCCCAGCTTGGGGCGGGTTCTGATCAACGGCCAGGACATCGCCAAAACCGGCAGCGAAAAATGGCGCCAGGATATCGCCTATCTTGCGCAACGCCCGGTGCTGTTTGACGGCAGCGTCATGGAAAACATAACCATGTTTTGCGACGACCAGACCGACGAGGCGCTGGCCATCGCAAAGACCCTGGGTCTGGACAAGGTGTTCGCGCGCTATCCCGAGGGTTTCGATACGCAGATCGGCGCGCGGGCGGTTTCAAACCTGGCCGGCGGTGTTGGCCAGAGCGTTGCTGCGGCCCGGGCATTGTTGCGCCGCCCCAAACTTATTCTGTTCGACGAGGCCAACGCGGCCATGGACAACACCGGTGATAATCTGCTGCGCGAGGCGCTGCTGCGCCACCAGGCGGATGCAGCGATCGTCCTGATAAGCTACCGGCCCTCACTGCTGGCCATCGCCACCTCGCGTTTCGACCTTGAAGAGGGCCGGCTGGTCCGGGTGGCGCTTGATGGCGACGGCAAGGCGAAGGACGCGGCAGGGGAATCGCAGGATCGGGGGGCGGCATCATGAGCGGCTCGCTGACAATTTCGGATCTGGCTTTCGACACACCGAGGGCGGACGCCCTGGCAACGCCGTTGCGCCAGGGCCGGCTGGGAGATTTCGAGGCTAAATCGGAATTCGCGGCCTGCCTGCTGCCCCTGCTCAACGCTCTCGGCTGGCGCCGGGAACTCCGCGAGGTCGCCGAATCGCTGCCCCACTTTGCCAACACACTCGATCTCGCGGAATTGAGAAATGTGCTGGCCCGCCTCGGCTACAAGACCATCCGGGTTGAGGGCGACGCCGGTGATCTGGATATCCGGCTGCTGCCCTGCCTTCTGGTAAAAGACGGGGGAGATGAAGGGGACGGGGAAGACGAGGGTTCCCTGGTGCTGCTGGAACGCGGCCCGGAAGGACGGATGCGGGTCTATGACGGCGCTTTGCGACAAGAGACCACGGTTAATGCGCGCGACCTGGCCGGCACGCTCTATCTGGTGACACCCGAAATCCATAGCCGGGTCGAGGAGAAATTTGAGAAGGAAAATTGGCTGCGCGAAATCACGCGGCGGTTCAGGGGTACCATCGCCCTTCTTGCGGGCATGACGTTTTTCCTCAACATCCTGGCGCTTCTGGTGCCGCTGTTCATCATGGCGGTCTATGACCAGGTCATTCCCTCCCGCTCGCCTGTTGTGCTGGGCTATCTGGTGGCCGGTATTGCTCTGGCGCTGCTGGCCGAGGGTACCCTGCGGGTGGTGCGTACGCGCGTCATCGCGTTTCTGGGCGGCAGAATAGAAAATATCGTCGCCACCAGCGCATTGAAGCAGGTGCTGGCACTGCCCGCTTCGATGACCGAGACGGCGCCGCTGGGCGGCCAGGTTTCCCGGCTGCGCGAGTTCGACGCGGTCCGCGACCTGTTCACCGGCCCCCTTGTTTCGGTTGTCCTGGAGGCGCCGTTTGTCATCCTGTTCCTGGCCGTGATCGGCGCCATCGCCGGGCCACTGGTCATCATCCCGGCAGTGATGATTGGGGTGTTCGCGCTGGCCATGGCGGTGCTGTCGCCGCGGCTGAAAAGGGCCGTTGCGGCCTCGGGCACGGCGCGCGCCAAGCGTCACGGGTTCCTTGTGGAGACCGTTACAAATTTGCGTACGATCCGCGAGACCAATGCCTCCAAGGTGTGGCTGGGGCGCTATCGGGATATCTCGGCTGAGGCCAGCTATGCGCAGTTCGAGGTTGGCCAGATTACCTTTCTGTTCCAGACCCTGGCCCAGGCAATTATGATGGCGGCGGGCCTTGCGACCATAGCTTTCGGAGTCTTGCGGGTTATCGACGGAGTGATGGGCATTGGTGCGCTGATTGCCACCATGGCGCTGGTCTGGCGGGTGCTGGCGCCCATGCAGAGCATGTTCCTGACCCTCTCCCGGTTTGAGCAGATCAAGATCAGCCTGCGCCAGATCAACCAGTTGATGGCCATGACCGGCGAGGCCGATGATTATTCCAAGGCCGGCAAGCCGCGGCGGTTTATTGGCGCCATTGGCCTGTTTCGCACCTCGTTTCGCTATCAGCCGGATACCGAGCCGGCGTTGCTGGGGGTCAATTTCAATATCCGGCCCGGCGAGATTGTCGCCATTACCGGGCCCAGCGGGTCGGGCAAATCAACCATTCTCAGGTTGCTGCTTGGCCTCTATACGCCGCAGGCCGGGCAGGTTCTTGTGGATGGTCTTGATTTAAGGCAGATCAACCCGAAGGAAATGCGCCGCGCCATCGCCTATGTGCCGCAGACGGAAAATTTCTTCCACGGCTCCATCGCCCAAAACCTGAGGCTGGCCAGCCCCTCGGCAACCGACCAGGACATTACCGCCGCCTGCCGTGCCGCTGGTGTGCTGAATGAAATATTGGCCCTGAAAGACGGTTTCGAGACCTGGCTGGGCGATCAGAACACCCGGCATCTGAGCGCCGGTTTCCGCCAGCGGCTTAGCCTGGCCCGGGCCTATGTCAAGAAAGCTCCCATTTTGCTGCTCGACGAACCGGCCCAGCGGCTGGACGAAGCGGGAGACGCACTATTTATTGAAGCACTGGAAAAAATACGCGGATCCGCCACGGTGATCATGATCACCCACCGGCCAAGCCATATGCGGCTGGCCGACCGGATTCTGGTAATGAATCGCGGGCTCCTGATCGCCGATGGCAGCCCTGAGGAAATTCTGCCCAAATTGCTGGGTGAGGCAAATAAATGACCGACGCACCCAAAATACCCGACGGGGAGGATCAGGCCAAGAGGCCGGGTCAATTAAAAAAGCGCCTGACCGGGGCGCTTGCCCGGTTGCGCGAGAGCGCCGCGCCGCTTGCCGGGCGGGCCTCGGCAGCGGCCACGAAATATCTGCCGACCGTTCTGGGCGCCAACCCCAATGAGGAAAAAGCCAATCCCTACGCGCCATACCTGTCGCGCTCCATCCTGCTGGAAGAGGCCGCGCCGCCCAAAAACGCCCGCGCGGTGATCAATATCGTTTCCGCCACCCTGGCGGCCTTCGTCCTGCTTGCCTCTGTCGCAACCCTGGATGAAAGGGCTGTGGCCAATGGCGAAATACTGCCGCTTAATTTCGTTCAGCCGGTGCAACATCTGGAGGGGGGCATCGTCTCGGCGGTTCTGGTCGAAGAGGGGGAAATTGTAAAAGAAGGCCAGATCCTGATCTCGATGGACGACACCGCCGCCCGCTCGGAACTTGAGACCCTGCTGGCGCGATATTCCGCGCTCAATCTTCAGATCGAGAGGCTGCGGGCGTTCGCGGCGAAGTCCGCACCGGATTTTGAAACCATCGCGCCGGATCATGCGCAGCTGGTCCATGAGCAGCGGGAGGTCTATCTTGCCCAGGTGGGCGCCCGCAAGGCACAAATCGGTGTCATCCAGTCGCAGATCGAACAGTCGGACGCCGAAGTTGCCGGCCTGAATGCACAGGCGGCGGCGCTGTCCAGGGAGGTTGGCTTTGCCCGGGAAGAAGTGCAGCTCAGGAAGACGCTGCTGGACAAGGGGCTGACATCAAGGGTGGTTTACCTGAATGCCCAGCGCCAGCTCGCCCGCGCCGAAGGTCAACTGGCCGAAATCCAGACCCGGAAAGCGCGCAGCAAGGCCAACAAGGCCGAGGCCGCCGAGCGGATGTTCGCACTGAAAGAGCGCCTGCGTAACGAGGCTCTGGGCGAAATGGGCGGTATCGCCAGCGAACGCTCACAGGTGGGCGAGCAGCTTGCGCGTCTCGAGGATCGCATGGTGCGCACCTCCATAACGGCGCCGGTCGATGGCATCGTCAAGGGGCTGGTTGTGACTTCGGCGGGCACCATCATTGGCCCGGGCAGCGTGATCATGGAAATCGTGCCCTCCTCCCGCGAGCTGGTGGCCGCCATCCGCATATCGCCGCGCGACGTGGGCCATCTGTCGGTGGGCAAGGAGGCCATACTGAAGATAGAGACGTTCAATTATGCGCGCTACGGGGGCATTACCGGCCATATCAAACAGATCTCAGCCTCCAGTTTCCGCGATGAAGACGGTAATCCCTATTTCCGCGGACTGGTGTCCCTGGACCAGGACTATGTGGGCCCCGACCCGCTTGCCAACCGCATCACCCCGGGCATGACGCTGGTCGCCGATATCAAGACCGGCGAAAAGAGCCTGATCGGATACCTGCTGAGGCCGGTCTATAACACGCTGAATGATTCTTTTGGTGAACGCTGACGCTTGGCAGGTGAGTGCTGACGCTTGGCAGGTGAGTGCTGACGCTTGGTAGGTGAACGCTGACGCCTGGCAGGCGAGTGCTAGCCCGCAGCGACCCGGCCCTCGATGGCATCCCAGATTTCACCGGACAGGTTGCTGGCGTTAAAGCGGTCGATCTCCTGAATACCGGTGGGCGAGGTGACGTTGATTTCAGTCAGATAGTCGCCGATCACGTCAATACCGACGAAAATCAGCCCCATTTCCTTGAGCGCCGGGCCGATGACGGCGCAAATCTCCTCTTCCCGCGCCGTCAATTTGCTGGCCTCGGCCCGTCCGCCCACATGCAGGTTGGAGCGCGCCTCGCCTTCCGCAGGCACCCGGTTGATGGCCCCGGCGGGCCGGCCATCCACCAGAATGATGCGCTTGTCGCCATTGCGAATCTCGGGCAGATATTTCTGCGCAATAATCGGCTCGCGGTAAAACTGCGTGAACATTTCAAGCAACGAGTTCATGTTCTCGTCGCCCGGCATCACCCGGAACACCCCGGCCCCGCCATTGCCATAGAGAGGCTTCAGGATGATGTCCTTGTGGACCTCGCGGAAGGCCAGAATATCCTCGCGCCGGTTGGTAATCAAAGTCGGCGGCATCAGCCCCTTGAAATGGGTGATGAACAGCTTTTCGGGGGCGTTGCGCACATGCACCGGGTCGTTGACCACCAGCGTCTTCGGGTGAATATGCTCGAGAATATGGGTGGCGGTTATATAGGCCATATCAAAAGGCGGGTCCTGGCGCATCAGCACCACGTCCAGTTTGCTCAGGTCTCGCTGGCTGGCCTCGCCCAGGGAAAAATGATTGCCCTTCTCACGGCGCACCTCCAGGGGCCGCAATACGGCCCGCACCTGCCCGTCAAGAAAACTCAGATCGCGGGGCAGATAATGAAAAAGCTCGTGGCCGCGCGCCTGGGCCTCCAGCGCCAGGGCAAAGGTGCTGTCGCCGTCGATATCGATATTATCGAGCGGGTCCATCTGTATGGCGACGGTGAGTGTCTTGCTGGCCATAACCTGTCCTTGTCTTCACTGTGGCGTGGCATCAATTCCGGGTATGAGGATGGGTACGAGACGGCAGGAAATCAAGACTTTTAACCGTTGCTCCAGGCGTCGATCATATGCCTGGGCAGTCGCCCCGGGGCAACGAGGATGGCGTCGAACCGGCAGGTCTTGCCGGCCTGGGCCGGGTGGCGCGCCAGATAGGCCTCGGCGGCGCGGGTAATCCGCTGCCGCTGGCGGGCGCCAATTGATTCGATCGCGTCCCGCATGCGGCGGCGCGCCTTGACCTCAATAAAGATCAGCGCGTCTTTTCTCTGCGCGATGATGTCGATTTCACCGACCGGCGTCTTATAGCGCTGCTCGAGAATCCGGTAGCCCTTGAGCCGCAGCAAGGCCAACGCCATTCGCTCGGCCAGCCGGCCCCGGCGCTCGGCGGTGCGGCGCTTGGCGACAGGGCGCTTGGCGAGAGAGCGCTTGGCGAGAGGGCGCTTGGCGAGAGGACTCATTTGCCTTCCCTGATTTCAAGAGCCCGGCTGTAGACCTTTTTTCGCGAAGCCCCGGTGATGTAAGCAACCGCGTGCGCCGCCTCTTTCAGCGACAATTTTTCCAGCGCTTCTCTCAGCGCCCGGTCAATGCTGGCGTCACTGTCCGGCCCGGCAGCGGGCGGCGGGGCCACCACTATAGCGATCTCGCCGCGAATGCGTTCCCGCGCCGCGAACTCCGCGCATAAATCTTCGAGACTGCCGCGCCGCACTTCCTCGTGCAGCTTGGTCAACTCCCGGCAAACCGCCGCTTGCCTGGAGGCGCCAAGGGCAGCGGTCATGTCTTCCAGGCTGGCGACCAGCCGCTTGGGGCTTTCATAAAATACCAGGGTGGCGGGGGTCTCGGCCAGCCCGGCCAGCATTTTCCGGCGCGCGGTTTTTTTTGGCGGCGGAAACCCGGCGAACAAAAAACGGTCGGTGGGCAGGCCGGCCACGGCCAGCGCCGCCAGCACCGCCGACGCACCGGGCAGGGTGGTGACCATGAGCCCCGCATCCAGCGCTTCCGCCACCAGCTTGAAGCCGGGATCGGAGATCATCGGCGTACCCGCGTCCGAGACCAGCGCCACCGACTGGCCTTCCTTGATGCGTTCGAGAATTCGCGGTCGCACCCGGGCCGCGTTATGGTCATGGTAGGCAATGCAGCGGGTGCGGATACCATAGCGCGACAGCAATTTCCCGGTGGTGCGGGTGTCTTCGCAGGCGATGACATCGACCGCGGCCAGCAGGGCCAGGGCGCGGCGGGATATATCGCCAAGATTGCCGATCGGCGTGGCCGTCACATAAAGGCCGGGTTTCGGTGCTACATCCTCCGCCATCGCGGTTGATCCCCGTTTGCGCTTGGCCGCCGCCGCGGGTAGGATTCAAAGACGCCCGGATAACCAGAGAACGCCCATTACAGGATGCCCCATTATAGGATGAGCGACAGTACAATGGCGAACGCTTCGTGGATATGACCGCTTTGATGGGAAACTTCCCTGTCCGGCGCCTTCTGCTGCTGTTCTGGCTGCCGCTGGCGCTGGCCGGCTGCGCGGTCGACGGCCTGACTGCGCCGGGCACCGGGATGCTGGTGGGATCGTCCCTGCCACCGGCGGGGTACGGGCTGCCCGAGGGGGAGTTTACCGACGATCCGATCAGCATTGCCATCGCGCTGCCGCTGTCGGGGCCCAGCGCCGCGGCGGGGCAGGCGTTGCTGGATGCCGCCAGCCTGGCGCTGTTCGAGGCCTATGATCCGCGCATCTCGCTTAATCCCTATGACACGCTGGGCACACCGGAGGGCGCGGAGCGCGCGGTGCAACTGGCGCTAAGTGACGGGGCGGAGGTCATTCTCGGGCCGTTATTTGCCGAATCGATCCGCCGCGCCGCGCCGCTGGCCCGCGATGCCGGCGTGCTGCTCATCGGCTTTTCCAATAACCGGGCGGTGGCCGGAGACGGCGTTTACCTGGCCAGCTTCATGCCCGACCAGGAGGTGCGGCGCGTGGTGCGTTATGCCACCAGCAAGGGCCACCGGAAATTTGCCGCCCTCATCCCGGACACCGCTTACGGCCAGATGATCCTGAAAAGCCTCTCGGATACTCTAAGTGAAAGCGACGCCTCTATCGTGGCGCTGGAAATTTATACCCGCGACTCGCAGGAGGTCTTCGCGCCGGTCCGGCGGCTGGCCAATTACGACACGCGGCGGCGCGCCTATCTTGCGGAAGAAGCCTTCCTGAAGGCGCTGGATGACGACCTGGCCGACGAAATTCTCAAATCGATCGAAAACCTGGAGACCCTGGGCGAGGTGACCTTTGACGCCGTGCTGGTGCCTGAAGGCGGCCAGTTGCTGCGTTCGCTGGCGCCGCTGTTGCCCTTTTTCGAGGTTGACCCGGCGACCGTGCGTTTCCTGGGAACCGGCCTGTGGGACGACCGCAGCCTGGTCCACGAGCCGCCCCTGCAGGGCGGGTGGTATGCGGGCGTTCCGGTTGAAGCCCGCGACGCCTTTGCGCTGCGTTACAAGACGTTGTTTGGCGCCGAGCCGCCGCGCATCGCCTCTCTCGGTTACGACGCCATGTCGCTGGTCGCCCTATTGGCGCGGAACGAGATTCGCAGTGAGCGTTTTACCGCCGCGGCGATTGAGAATCCGAACGGTTTTACCGGCGTCGATGGCGGCTTCCGCTTTCTCCCCAACGGCACCACCGAGCGTAACCTGGCGGTGATCGAGATCGGCAAGACCGGCTTCAGAACCGTCTCGCCGGCACCCGAAAGCTTTGAGAAATAATCACAGAAGGAGCGCCGCGATAACCGCGTTCAGCACCCGCTGGCCGCGCGCTGTCGCCCTGAGGGTGGCTTCTTCATCAATGAGAAAGCCGCCGGCCACCAGATCGCTCAGCTGTTCGGCATTTATGCTGTCATCCAGGCTCACCCCGGCCATGGCCACGAATCGCGCCTTGTCGATGCCCTCGGTGAGCCGCAGGCCCATCATCACCATTTCTTCCGCCCGCTCACCGGCGGGCAGGGTTGCGCGCGCTTCGGTGCCGTGTCCGTGGGTCTCAACCGCGTCAAGCCAGGCTTCGGGCTTGCGCCAGCCCTGCTGGCTGATGGTCGCGCCGGAGGCGTCACGCAGCCTGGCATGGGCGCCGGGGCCAATGGCGGCGTAGTGGCCGCCGCGCCAGATATCGAGATTATGCCGGCATTCCGCGCCTGACCGCGCATGGTTGGAAATCTCGTAGGCGGGCAGGCCCGCCGCCACCGTGAGTTCCCTGGTCACATCGTAGAGCGCATTGCCCCCGTCGTCGTCGGGAAGCTGAAATTCGCCGCGTTTTTGCCGCGCCAGGAAGGGCGTGCCTTCCTCCATGGTCAATTGATACAGCGATATATGTTCAACACCGAGAGCCAATGCCCGCCTCAGTTCCGTCCGCCAGCTTTCGGGGGTCTGGTCGGGACGGGCGTAAATCAGATCAATATTGACCCGGCTGAAGTTGGCTTGCGCAACTTCAAGCGCGGCCAGCGCCTCGGTGGCACTATGCTGGCGCCCCAGAAAAGCCAGCGCCGCATCGTCAAGCGCCTGAACCCCCAGCGACAGGCGGTTGATGCCTGCGGCGGCAAAACCCTTGAAGCGCCCCGCTTCGACGCTGGTCGGGTTGGCTTCCAGCGTGATTTCAAGGCTGCTGTCGGCGGGCCATAGCGCCTGCGCCTTTTCCAGAATTTCGGCGACAATGCCGGGGGGCATCAGCGAGGGGGTGCCGCCACCGAAAAAGACACTGCCGAGTGACACCGGAGATGCCGGAGAAAATTCCGCGGCCAGCCAGTCAAGCT
>JACZSK010000085.1 GCA_022574255.1 Pseudomonadota bacterium | reverse complement strand
GGTGCCGATGATGGATATCCACACCGTGGCGGCGGGCGGCGGCTCTGTCTGTTCGCTCAGCGGCGGGCGATACCGGGTCGGTCCGGCGTCGGCCGGCGCGGTGCCCGGCCCCGCCTGCTATGGCCACAGCGGGCCGCTGACCGTGACTGACTGCAATCTGGCGGTGGGCAAATTGCTGCCCGGCTTCTTCCCGAGAATTTTTGGCGCCAGCGGCGACGCGGTTCTGGACGCCGGGGCGGCGCTGTCACGGCTGGCGGAAATAATGGATCAGACCGGGGTGGAGACCGGCGCGCGGCCCACCGCCGAGAAAGTCGCGGACGGTTTCCTGCAAGTTGCCGTCGGCCATATGGCGCGCGCCATCAAAAAAGTTTCGGTCGAGCGCGGCCACGATATCACCGCCCACGCGCTGGTCTCGTTTGGCGGCGCCGGTGGCCAGCATGCCTGCGCTGTTGCCGACGCGCTGGCGATCGGCACCATTCTTATTCATCCCCTGGCCGGCGTGCTGTCGGCGCTGGGCATGGGGCTGGCGGATCTGCGCGAGATGAAAATGCGCACGCTGGAGCTGCCTTTGCGCGATGCGAGCATGAAGGAAGTGGTGGCGGCGCTGGATGCGCTGGAGCAGCAAGCGGTTGAAATCGTGGCCGGGCAGGGCGTCGCGCCGGAGGCCATAAGCGCCACGCGCACCCTGCGCATCAAATATCAGGGCAGTGATACCGCGCTTTCCGTGCCTTCCGGCAGCCTGTCAGAGGTGAGTGAGGCGTTTTCCGTTGCGCACAGGAAGCATTTCGGTTTCGTCGAGCCGGAGAGGGCGCTGACTGTCGAGGCGGCGGTCGTCGAGGCGGTTGGCGCCGGAACCAAAGCGGCGCTGGATTTGGACGCGGCGGGCGGCAGCAATGATGCGGTCGCCGCCACGAAAATCTACTCCGGCGGGGCATGGCATGACGCCCCGGTCTACCAGCGCGATGACCTGGCGGCTGGCGAGGCGATTTCCGGCCCCGCCATCATCATCGAGGACCACGGCACCAACGTCATCGAGCCGGGCTGGCAGGCGACACGCCGCGCCGACGCCATGCTGGTGCTGACCCGCAGAGAGCCGCGCCGCGCGGCCACAGCCGGCACGGAAGTCGACCCCATCCGGCTGGAAGTGTTCAATAACCTTTTTATGAACGTGGCCGAGGAGATGGGCGCGGTGCTGGCCAACACCGCCCATTCGGTGAATATGAAAGAGCGCCTGGATTTCTCCTGCGCGGTGTTCGATGCGGCCGGCAACCTGGTGGCCAACGCCCCCCACATGCCGGTGCATCTGGGCTCAATGGGCGAGAGTATCGCCGAGGTGATTGCCCGCAACAAAGACGATCTCAGGCCCGGCGACGTCTGGATGCTGAACGACCCCTACCGGGGCGGCACCCACCTGCCCGATGTGACAGTCGTGACGCCTGTGTATCTGGGGGTGTATCTGGGCGGTGATGAACCGGACTATTATGTCGCCTCGCGCGGCCATCATGCCGACATCGGCGGAATCTCGCCGGGCTCCATGCCACCCCATTCAAAGACCCTTGATGAGGAGGGCGTGGTCTTCGATAATTTCCTGCTGGTGCGGGATGGCGAATTTCGCGAAGCGGGAGTGCGCGCGGCGCTTACCGGCGGCCCATACCCGGCGCGCAACCCCGACCAGAATATCGCCGATCTGAAGGCAGAAGTGGCGGCCAACGCCCGCGGCGCCGGCCTGGTGGCCAAACTTGTGACCGACTTTGGCCCGGATGTTGTGGCCGCCTACATGGGCCATGTGCGTGACAATGCCGAGGAGGCTGTGCGCCGGGTGATCGGGGCGCTGGAAGATGGCGAAATCACCTACCGGATGGACAGTGGCCGGCAAATCCGGGTGAAAATCACCGTGGACAAGGCCGCCCGCGCGGCGGTGATAGACTTCACCGGAACGTCCCCCGAAGACGACGGCAATTTCAACGCGCCCCTGGCGATCACCAAGGCGGCGGTCTTGTATACCTTCCGGGCCCTGGTCGACGACGATATACCGCTCAACTCGGGCTGCCTGGCGCCGCTGGAGATTATTGTTCCCGAAGGTTCGCTACTCAATCCGACCCCGCCCCACGCCGTGGTCGCGGGCAATGTGGAGACCAGCCAGGCGGTGACCAATGCGCTGCTGCTGGCCACCGGGGCGCTGGCGGCGTCGCAGGGGACCATGAACAACCTGACTTTCGGCAACGCCACATACCAATATTACGAGACCATTGCGGGCGGTGCCGGCGCTGGAGACGGCTTCGATGGGGCCGATGCCATTCAGGTGCATATGACCAATTCGCGCCTCACCGACCCCGAAGTTCTGGAATGGCGTTATCCGGTCCTGCTCGAGGAATTCTCCGTGCGGCGCGGTTCGGGCGGGGCGGGGCGATGGCGGGGCGGCGACGGGGTGGTGCGCAAAATCAGGTTTTTGGAAGCCATGGACGCCGCCATTCTCTCGTCTCACCGCGAAATCCCGCCGCCGGGCCTTGCGGGCGGCGCACCGGGCGCTGTGGGCAAGAATTCCATTGAGCGGGCGGATGGGTCCGTGGAAGCGCTTCAGGGCGCCGACAGCGTGGCGCTCAAAGCCGGTGATGCCATACTTATCGAAACCCCCGGCGGCGGCGGGTATGGCGGGTAACTTCGCGCCCCCGTTGGCTGCCCATCTCCGCCCCCATCTCCGGCTTATTGACATGGATCATTGTTCCGCTATTTCGTGGCAAAGTAAGCTCGCTCATATGGCTGGCCCGCCAGAGGGCAGAGACTGCGGAGGAGAGGGACAATGGATACCTATGTGGCGATCCTCGGACTGGATATCCCGTTGCACGATATCCTGCGCTGGTTTCACATTATTCTCGTGGCCTATTGGCTGGGCGGCGAATGGGGCGTTTTCAACGCCGCCACCAATGTCGCCGATGGCGCCCTGAGCCTGGACGAGCGGCTGCGCGCGATGGAACTGGTCTATCGTATCGACATCATGCCGCGCTCGGCGATCATCTGGCTGCTGCCCGTGGGCTTCCACATGGCCGACAATTACGGCCTGTCGCCCATAACCGGCCAGTATGTGACGCTGGTCTGGGTTCTTACCGTGGCCTGGCAGCTGCTCATACTGGCGGCCTTCAGGGCGCGCGGCACACCCAGGGCGATCAAGCTGACCGATATCGACAACAAGCTGCGTTATGTGGTGATCCCGGCGCTTATCCTGGTTGGCGGCGTGATGCTGGTGACCGGCGAAATCCCCACCACCGGCGAGTTGCTGACGCAATACTGGCTGGCGACCAAGGTCACCTTTTTCGGCTTTATCCTGATCATCGGCCTGTTGCTGCGCCATACCATGAAGGCCTGGGCCATCGGCTTCATGCGCCTGCGCGATGAAGGCTCGACCCCGGAAATCGAGGAAATATTCACCAAAACCCTGGCTCGCGCCCGCATTTACGCCTACGTCTATTGGGTCTGTATCGGCACCATGGCCTTTATCGGCGTGACCAAGGCTTTTTGACCGGGGGAGCGCTTCGGGATGCGAACTGGAAACCTGAAGATGTTAGCGCTGGGCGTGGCGCTTCTGTTGTCTTCGCCCGTGACCGCGAAACCCCTTGATCTGGCCGACCCGGACGACTTGATCCGCGTGATGCGCAAGATCCATTGCTCGACCGAAGACAACCACCCGATTTTCTTTTCATGGGCTGGCGAGGGTTATTCGCGCCGCGCCGGCGAGGCCGACAGGAAGCTGTTTCGTGTGGTGGGCATGAATGTACGCCAATGCGTCACCCTCGACGGGGGCGACAGGGGCCAGGGCTACCGCATGGTCAGCCGCGAAATCATGCTCTATCTGGACCCCGAGAGTGGCGAGATTCTGCGCCACTGGCACAATCCCTGGACCGGGGAAGACGTGACGGTGCTGCATGTGGCGAACGATCCCGTAAATGGCCGGCCCACCTTTCCGAGCGACCCCGAGGGTAATGCTTATCTCGCCTGGAACGGGCGCGTTCAGGGTAACGACTGGACCATGACCATCACCATCCCGCTGTTTTATCACAATGTTTTGCAGGGCGACTACCAGCCCTATGTGGGCGGCGCTTACCACGCCACGGAAATGTTCAATTTCACCGGCAGCCTCGATGATTTGACCGACCCCGATACGCATACTGCGGCAGAAGTAAAAGTCGGCTGGGTGCGCATTGCCCAGTGGCTGCCGTGGATGGCCATGCAGGGTCGCGACGGGCTGATGTATTTCCACGCCGCCTCGCGGAAAATTTCCGGGTTCGACGCGCTGCCGCAGATTCTGCAGGATTACATCAAGGACGAGGCGCCCAAATACCGCGAGCCGCCGCCCGGCGATGACCAGCGCCCCAACGAGACAAGCTGGTCGGTGTTCATGCAGACCGTGGAGGGCGGCAGGCTGCCCAGGGGCGGCGCCAACTAGGGGCGACCCTAAAGGCGGTGGACTCCGGATCACGATCCTGGATTGGTCCGGCGTGGCAGAGTTTTTTTTGGCCACCCTCACCCAACCCTCTCCCTTGAGGGAGAGGGCTTCTTGATTGGGCGCATCCTGACTACCCTCTGCCCTTGCGGGAGAGGGCTTTAAATCTCGCGCCCCCCTTTCACCCCTCTCCCTTGAGGGAGAGGGAGGCGCACAGAGTGCACGGGTGAGGGTGACGCAAAAAAAGAGAGGTAGCGGCGGTTGCTGTAGCCAGACCCAGACTCCGTTCACCAGGTCTTGCCGCCCACCGCCGTGCCTGCCGCCGCCAGGAAGGGGTTGAAGCGAATCTCCGCCCAGAAACCGGCCTCGAAATAGGGATCATTTTCCAGCAGCGCGCGGGCCCCGGCCACGTCGCCGGTGCGGTATATGAACAGCGAGCCCACAAGCGTTTCGCCGTCGTCATCATAGAGCGGGCCGGCAACCAGTATCTGCTCGAGGATGGTCTCGACATATTCCAGATGCACCGCCAGCAGGTCCTGCCGCGCGGTCGTAGACTCCTCGCCCGGTTTGTCGATGCATGTAACGGCGGTGAAGAGGCTTTCCCTGTCCGGCATATCTGGTCTCTCTATTGTCCCGGCCTATTGTCCCGGCTATTTAAATGTACTATCTCTATAACAACCTATTTTATCCGCAGTTACAGCAATTGTCCATAAATTCGGGACAGGGCGGGGAACATGACCAGCGAGCAGAAACAGCCCCTTGAAGGCATCCGCGTCTATGAATTCACCCATATGGTGATGGGCCCCATGGTCGGGCTGGTGCTGGCGGAGCTGGGCGCCGACGTGGTCAAGATCGAGCCGGTGGCGGGCGACAACACGCGCCGCCTGGTGGGCTCGGGCGCCGGTTATTTTCCCATGTATGCCAGGGGAAAGCGCAGCGTCGCGCTGGACATGAAATCACCGGTGGGCAAGGAAGCGGCGCGGCGGCTGGTGCGCGAAGCCGACGTTGTGATCGAGAACTTCCGCCCCGGCGCCATGGACAAGCTGGGCTTCGGCTACGACGATCTCAAGAGCGATAATCCGGGGCTGATATACTGCTCGGAAAAAGGCTTCCTGGAGGGGCCATACGGCCACCGCACGGCTCTGGACGAGGTCGCCCAGATGATGGGTGGGCTGGCCTATATGACCGGACCGCCGGGCAGGCCGTTGCGCGCCGGGGCCAGTGTCATCGACGTTACCGGCGGCATGTTCGGCGCCATTGCGGTGCTCGCCGCCCTGGAACAGCGCCACCGCACCGGCAAGGGGCAACTGGTGAAAAGCGCACTCTTCGAGAGCACCGCCTTTCTGGTCGGCCAGCATATGGCGCAGCATGCGGTGACCGGCGAGCCCGCTGCCCCCATGCCCGCGCGGGTCTCGGCCTGGGCCATCTATGATATTTTCGAGACCGCTGACGACGATAGCGTCTTTGTTGGCGTGGTCAGCGACAGCCAGTGGGTGCAGTTCTGCGCGGCCTTCGGGCTGGATGATCTGGGCAGCGACCCGGCGCTGGCCAAAAATGCCGGCAGGGTGGCGGCGCGGAAGACCCTGCTGCCGCGCATCCGCGAACTCTTCAAGGGCTTCAGCAAAGCCGATTTGATGGAAAAGCTGGAGCATACCGGGCTGCCCTTCGCGCCCATTGCCCAGCCCAGCGACCTTTTCGACGACCCGCATCTCAATCAGTCTGGCGGGCTTCTTGATGTGACGCTGCCGGATGGAACCAAAACGCGGCTGCCGGCGCTGCCCATTGAAATGGACGGCAGGCGGCCCGGCGCGCGCCAGGATTTGCCCGGGATCGGCGAACATACCGATCAGGTGCTGCGCGAGGCCGGGTACAGCCATGATGAAATAGACCGGATGGCCGTTGACGGGGTCATCCTGCTGGGCGTCTAGCCCACCCGCTGCTGACATAGATCAAAGCCCCTTTTCCCTCGAATCTGCGATACTCTTGCTGGGCAACAGTCTGGCTGGGCGACAGCTTGGCCCGGCAACAGGGAGAGCCAGAACATGGCGGCTTACATGGTGATATTGGCGGAAGTGCCGGATCCCGCGGCCTTCAGGGATTATGCCGTGGCGGCGGGCGAATTGGTCGCCGAGTTTGGCGGCGAATATATTGTCCGTGGCGCGCAGGATACAGAATGCCTGGAGGGCGACTGGCCCGACGAGACCAAATGCGTCATATCCCGTTGGCCGTCCATGGAGGCGGCAAGGGCCTTCTGGAACAGCGACGCCTATGCCGAGGTCAGGAAGCTGCGACTGGGCAAGGCCACCGTGCGCGTGCGCCTGATGGAAGGGCTCTGATGTCCGGGGCAAGACCAGAAATTCAGGTGCGCAATCCGCGCAGCGGCGAGGCGGATTACACCCTTGTGCCGGCCGACCGCAGCGCCGTGGATGATGCCTGCACCGGGTTGCGCGGCAATCAGGGGGCCTGGGCCTCCGCCGGCCTCGAGCATCGGATTTCCGTGCTGCGCGCCTTCGCCAAGTCCCTTGAAGAAAACCGCGAGAGCCTTGTGGAAGCGCTTGTCCTGGACACCGGGCGGCGCGCCATATCCATCGTAGAGGTGGATATCATCGCCCCGGCAATCGAGCGCTGGGTGAAAATCGCGAAAGAACTGGAGGAAGACCCCGTCGGGCGCTCCAGCGCGCTGCCGTTCATTGCCTATACTATCACCAAGCGCCCCTACGGGCTGGTCGGAATTATCAGCCCGTGGAACTTTCCGCTGACGCTCTCGATCATGGATGCGCTGCCGGCGCTGCTTGCCGGCTGTGCGGTGATTATCAAGCCCAGCGAGGTGACGCCCCGCTTCGCCGCGCCGCTGCGCCGGGTCATCGCCGACACGCCGGGGCTTGGCGGGGTTTTCACGGTCATTGATGGCGACGGCGAGACCGGCACCGCGCTGGTCGATAGCGTGGATGTGATCTGTTTTACCGGCAGCGTGCCCACCGGCCGCGCGGTCGGCGAACAGGCGGCGCGCAATTTCATCCCCGCCTTCCTCGAGCTGGGTGGCAAAGACCCGGCCATCGTTCTGGACAGCGCAGACGTGGAGCGCGCGGCGACGGCGCTTCTCAGGGGCTCGATCCTCAACGCCGGGCAGGCCTGCCAGTCGATCGAGCGGATTTACGTGGCCAAGGCCATCTATGAGGATTTTCTCGCCCGGCTGATTGAAAAGGCTCAAGCGGTGACCCTGAACTGGCCGGACATCGGCGAAGGCCATCTCGGGCCGATCATATTCGAGAGGCAGGCGGCGGTGCTCGTGAAGCAAATCGACGACGCGCGGGCCAAGGGCGCGGTGGTGCATACGGGCGGCGAGATTGAAGAGCATGGCGGCTTTTGGCTGCGCCCCACGGTGATAACCGGTCTCACCAATGATATGAAAATCATGCAGGAGGAGACCTTCGGGCCGCTTCTTCCGGTCATTCCGTTCGACAGCGTTGATGACGCTGTTGCCATGGCCAACGACAGCCTCTATGGGCTCAGCGCCTGCGTTTTTGCCGGCACGGAAGAAGAAGCCATTGCCGTGGGCCGGCGGATCGAGGCCGGCGGTATCAGCATCAATGACGCGGCGCTCACCGCGCTGGTCTACGAGGCCGAGAAAAGCGCCTTCAAGCTCAGCGGCATGGGCGCCTCGCGCATGGGCCGCTCGGGCTATATGCGCTTCTTCCGCAAACAGTCCTTCATGGTCAACACGGCGGAGGTTTTCCCCATCGACCAGTTCGATGAAGGGAAAGCAGAATAACCCAGGGGTGCGTAGCGGCGAGGGTGGGATAATCCGATCTTCACCGGAGCGAACTGTACGACCCAGCACCGACCAGAGGGCACAATATGGCTACGATTCTAGAAGTGCGAAATATCAGATGCTTTGATGGATTACATTATTCGTTCGAGTTGCTTAGCTACTTTCATTCGAACTTGCATCCCATGTGTTGCGAAATAATCGATGACAACGCTAAGGTTATTCCTGCCTTGGCTTGCGCTTGGGGCTTCGTAGATGCGTTGCACAGAATAAGGGAAATTTCGCAATCATTGCCAAGGCTTGGCGACAAACACCCAGAAATGAGGGCCTTTCTTTCTGCAACAGCTCTTGCAGAGGATTATAGGCATTACATTCAGCATCTTAGGGGCGAGTTATCAAAGGACCCTCCTAACGGATTTCCAGTTTGGGGGTCGCTCTCTTGGGTTGACGATAAGAATGAGGCGGAATCACATATAGCACTATTTGGCGCCCAAATTGAAGGCACCGGATATTCAGGCTGCGTGTATGACAGGCTGGAAAAAAAATGGGTGAGCAAGGTCTGCTTGGGAGTGGGTCACCGCTCCTTCAACTTCGACAAGGTGTACGATTCTGTTCTTCGATTTAAGGAGTTCGTCTTGCCCTTCGTAATTGAAGGTGCTTCGGAAGAGATCAAACTTCACAATAAGCTGCCGATCATGACAATGGAGTATAAAATGCGCGCACCCGATCTTCCGGACAACCGCTTATAATTTGATCACACCCCCCCTCCCAACCACGGAATGGTCGCTTTCCCGCGCCCGATCTTGTGTCCCGCCCGGCGCGGGCGCAATCTGGGCGTCGATGCATTGGGAGTGCATTGAGAGTGCAAACAGGGAAACAGGGAATGTTGAAAATCACGGGGGGGCTCTGTCTGGCCCTGCTGGTCACGCTGGCCGCCAATACAGGCGCTGCAGCCCCGGCGCGCGCTGCCGGGGACACCATCCACCACACTATGTCGATCAGGATCGAGCCGGCAACGCACCGCATAAACGCGCTGGACCAGATCACCATTCCCGCGTCCCTCGCCAAGCAAGACATGGTGTTGCGGATTAACAGCGACCTGACGGTCGAGCAGGTCATGGGTGAGGTCGCGCTGGAGGCATTGCCCGGCGAGGAGGCCGGCGCCGATGTGGGCATCGACCGCGAAAACGACGACCCCCGCGCCGCCGTTCAGATTACCCGCTACGCGCTTCGCGGCGCAAAATCGGGCCAGGCGATTACCCTGACGCTGAAACTTTCCGGCGTCATCAACAACCTGATCGAGGAGCTGGCGCAGGAATATGCCCGCGGCTTCTCACGCTCGGTGGGGCTGATCGAGGAGCGCGGCGTCTATCTGACCGGCGCCACCTATTGGGTGCCCATGGTCGAGGATACGCTCATCACTTACGAGATTTCGGTGGATTTGCCCGTCGGCTGGTCCAGCGTAAGCCAGGGATCGCGTGTCGCGCCGCAAATCAAGGGTGAGCGTTCGTTAGACGGCTGGCGGGCGACCACGCCTACCGAGGAAATTTACCTCATCGCCGCGCCATTTCATGTCTATACGCTGCCTGCGGGCAATGTCACCGCCATGGCCTTCCTGCGCACCCCGGACGACGCGCTGGCCAACAAATATCTGGAGACCACGGCGCAATATCTGGAGATGTACCGCGGGCTTCTCGGCCCCTATCCCTATACCAAGTTTGCGCTGGTCGAGAATTTCTGGGAGACCGGCTACGGCATGCCGTCCTTCACGCTGCTGGGGCCGCAGGTCATCCGCTTTCCCTTCATCCTCCATTCCAGCTATCCCCATGAGTTGCTGCATAACTGGTGGGGCAACGGCGTTTTCGTCGATTTCGATACCGGCAACTGGGCCGAGGGTCTGACCGCCTATATGGCCGACCATCTGGTTGCCGAGCAGCGCGGGCAGGGCGGGGCATACCGCCGCGCCATCCTGCAGCGCTATACGAATTATGTGGACGAGACCTCGGACTTTCCCATCCGCGAATTCCGCAGCCGCCATAACGCCGCCACCGAGGCGGTGGGCTATGGCAAGACCGCCATGACCTGGAACATGCTGCGGGTGCTGGTCGGCGACGAGAATTTCCGCCGCAGCTTCCAGCGTTTTTACCGCCAGCATAAATACGCCAATGCCTCCTTCGACGATATCCGCCGGGCCTTCGAGGATGTGACGGGCCGCGACCTGAAAGCCTTTTTCGCTCAATGGGTTGCGCGCACCGGCGCACCGGAACTGCGGATCACCAAGGCCGCTCAGAAAGGCGGCAAGCTCCGTCTGTCGCTGGCCCAGGTGCAGGAAGGCGAGGTCTTTTCGCTCTTGATCGATGTGGCGGTTTTCACCGCCGACAGCGTTTCCAGTCACCGCGTAGAGATGAGCGCCAAGGCCCAGGATTTCGCGATAGAGGTGGCGGGCAAGGTGGTGCGGGTTGAAGTCGACCCGGAATTCAACCTCTTTCGCCGCCTGCATTGGGCCGAGACCCCGCCGTCGCTGGGCAATGCCTTCGGCGCCGACCAAGTGGTCATGATTTTGCCCTCGGCTGCGCCGCCCTCACTGAAGGCGCGCTACCAGAAGTTGGCAAGCATCTGGACCGGCAGCGGCGACCAGTTGCGGGTGGTCATGGACAGCGAGATTGAGGCGCTGCCCGGGGAAGGCGCCATCTGGATATTGGGGGCCGCGAACCGTTTCTACGGCGTGGTCGAAGAGGCGCTTGGTGACTACGACGCGGAGATTGGCTCCGGCACCGTGCGTTTCGGCGAGACGGCGCTGCCGACCGGCGAGAATTCCACCATCATCGCCCTGCGCAACCCGGCCAATCCCCATAGCGTGGTGGTTGGCATCACCATCCACAATGACGCGGCGGTGGCGGGCCTGGCGCGCAAACTGCCCCATTACGGCAAATACAGCTACCTGGCCTTCGCCGGTGATGCCCCGGACAACAGCGCCAAGGGCGAGTGGCCCGCTGTCGGCTCGCCGCTGGTGGCGGTGCTGGATGCGGACACACAGAGCAGCGCGACGCTCAAGTCCCGCCCGGCGCTGGCCGAGCTGGCGCCGGTCTTCGACGGCCGCCGGATGATGGCCCATGTGGCGTTTTTGGCGGCTCCGGCGCTTCACGGGCGCGGCGTTGGCGAGGCGGGGCTGGTGGAGGCGGCGGACTATATCGCCAAATCCTTTGCCGAATACGGCCTGCAGCCCGCCGGAGATGACGGTGGCTGGTATCAGAGGTTCGAGGTTCCCGGCCCTGACGGCGCGTCGGTGACGGTCCGGAACGTGGTCGCGGTGATCCCCGGCAAAAATGCGAAACTCGCCGGGCAATCTGTCGTGGTCACCGCTCATTACGACCATCTGGGGCATGGCTGGCCGGGCGTGCGCGAAGCTTTTGCGGGCCAGGTTCATCCCGGCGCCGACGATAATGCCTCGGGCGTCGCGGTGATGCTGGAACTGGCCAAGTCATTGGCCAGGTCGGCCCCCGACCGGGCAATCGTCTTTGTCGCCACCACCGCCGAGGAATCAGGGCTGCTGGGCGCGCGGCATTATGTGAAAACCATGCAGGCCTACCCGGCCAGACAGGCCATCGGCAATCTTAATCTCGATACCGTGGGACGGGCGGCGGAGAAGTTCCTCGTCTTCGGCGGCGCATCGGCCAGCGAATGGCGGTTTATCTTTCTCGGTATTACGGCGGTCACCGGCATCGAGACCGAGTTGGTGATGCAGGAAATCGCGGCCAGCGACCACACCGCCTTTGCCGAAGTGGGGGTGCCCGCGATCCATCTCTTTGGCGCTGCCCACGGCGACTATCACCGCCCCGGCGACACCGCCGACAAGATTGATATTTCCAGCCTGGTCAAGGCGGCGTCGATCTCGAAGGAAGTGGTCGAATATCTCGCCGCCCGACCGGAGCCGCTGACCTCAACCCTGGGTGCGGGAACAGAAGCGGCGCCAGCCCGGCCCGCCGCCGGTGGGGGAGGCCAGCGTGGCGGGGGACGCCGGGTGAGCACCGGCACCATGCCCGATTTTACCTGGACCGGCACTGGCGTGAAGGTCTCGTCGGTGGCCGGGGGCAGCGCCGGGGCCAAAGCCGG
>JACZSK010000084.1 GCA_022574255.1 Pseudomonadota bacterium | reverse complement strand
TCGCATTAGGGCCAGCGGCCACATACACAGTGCCGCATCAACAGGCCGGACACATGACTGCACCCGACCATATCTGCACCAACGTCAAATAATCACTTGCCAAATGGGAGCCGTCCACACATGACCCAAAGCGGACATTAACAATGCCACAGATACCACCTCCGCGCACCGCACTCCCTGCGCATCTTGATATAATGAACTTCCATCCGTTAGAGTGACAACCCACTGTATTTGGAGGTAGCAAACAGAATAACGCGCTTCCATTTGCATGAATTTAACGTGAGAGCATGATGCAAAATCAGGAGTTTCAATTTACCCGGGGTAGAGGCTTGGTATGGGTATGCGACATCGAAGGCTCGTCAAAATTTCTCAACGACAACGACACTGCGGCAGCCATTGAAGAATTCTTACCTCGATTCCATTGGATAGCTAGAATCGTTGTTGAAGAAGCTCAAGGTAAGTTTATCAAATGGACTGGTGACGGATTTCTCGCTTGGTTCCCACTGGAGCTTCATCGGGACCTTGGCGAAAAAGCGGCTATCATTTTCGACATGATATGGCACCTGACAATATTGTGTAACGTGACAGGTCTCGACGTCGACAGTAAGCGAAAGTTCCGAATCCGGCACGGTGTGGCACTTGAGCATGACGCACTGATTACACACATAATTCAAGACGGATCCGAGACGCTAGATCTTATTGGCCGAGCAGTAGTATTAGCCTTTAGGCTGTCCGGCATCAAAGCCGCGTTCCCTAGTATTGTCACTCAAAGGGAGATTATCGGAGCTTCAAAAAAACACACCAATGCCAAAATTCATTTCAAGAAATTGAAACTAGATGCCGACGAAAGACTTAAATACTTCAAAGGGGAACGTTGGGGTCTTTCGACACTGTACGCCTCCGTCGACCGCCAACCGCGGCGGCGCGGTTTCAAGTCAACAACTCGCCAAATAAGAAAGGTCATTTCAGAGGCGGAAAAAGGGAAGCCTATTAAGAAGCCTAGCTCAGACATCGCTGATTCTTTCTTCTTTAAAATAGCAGACGGTCCAGTTTGGTCGCGAAACTCCGCGAACGAGTATTTTCGCTACCTCAAGGAAGACCTCTTGGGAAACCTTAAATCAGGCCTTACGCTTCTCGAGAAGATGCGAATTATCCAAAAAGAGTGACCTTTTCCCGATATCTACCGCCAATGTCTGCTTCTGGCTAAAAGCAGACTCTTTCGTGCGGCCATTTCTCGTTCCGAGCGGAGGCCGCTCCCCCCGAATCCACTCAGGCAGCCCAAACATTGTTGCAGTGTGGCTGATCGCTTGCTAGCGTACCCCCGGCGTTCCGGACAGAGTGAGGGGGAATAAGATGATCCAAAAGAGGTTCATATGGGCGGGCGTTCTGGCTGTCGGCCTGGCAATCCACGGTGTAACTGCAGGCGCGCAAGAAGAAGCGGAAGCGGAGGCCCAAGCCGCCCCGCCGCTGACCGGGCTCAAGGCCGAGGCCGCAGAGGGCGTTCAGGCAAACGCCAAGCTGACCCAGGAAATCGTTGACAGCTTGTTTTCTTTTTCCGAGCTCGGCTTCCAGGAATTCGAGACCGAACGCTACCTGACGGCCCTGCTGGCGGCCAACGGGTTTGAGATTGAACGTGGTGTCTCTGGCATCCCTACCGCCTGGTGGGCGAGCTGGACAAATGGTAGCGGCGGCCCGGTGATCGCGCTGGGTTCCGATGTAGACGGCATTCCCAAATCCTCACAGCTGCCAGGGGTAGCCTACCGGAAACCAATGATCGACGGCGCCCCTGGCCATGGCGAAGGTCATAATTCGGGGCAGGCTGTCAATGTGACCGCCGCGCTGGCGGTGAAGGCGCTGATGGAACGGGATGGCATCGCCGGCACCCTTGTTCTCTGGCCCGGCATCGCCGAAGAGCTGGTCGCGACCAAGGCCTATTTCGCCCGCGACGGAAAGTTCAACGGTGTCGACGCGGTCATTTTTACCCATGTCAGCGATAATCTGGCGGTTTCCTGGGGCGCTCCCAAGGGGACCGGTCTGATTTCGGTCGAGTATAGTTTTTCCGGCGCATCGGCCCATGCCGCGAGCGACCCCTGGCGCGGCCGCAGTGCGCTGGACGCGGTTGAATTGATGAATGTCGCCTGGAACTTCCGCCGCGAGCATCTGCATCCACTGCAGCGCTCGCATTATGTGATCATCGATGGCGGCGATCAGCCCAATGTGGTGCCGTCTGCGGCCACGGTTTGGTATTTCATCCGCGAGATCACCGCCGACGGCATCCGCGAAAATTTCGCCAAGCTGCAAAGAACCGCCGAGGGGGCCGCGATGATGACCGATACCACCGTCTCGCGGCGCATTGTCGGTGCCGCCTGGCCCCGCCATTTCAACAAGCCCATCGCCGAGGCCATGGCCCGGAACATCCATGCGGTCGGACTGCCGGACTGGACAGAGGACGATCAGGCCTTTGCCATGGCGGTCCAGGAACTGGTTGACGCCGATGAGAAGGAGGGCCTGGCAACCGAGGCCAAGGGCCTGGTCGATCCGCCGGAGGAACCGATCTCCGGGGGCTCGGACGATATCGGCGATGTCTCCTGGAATGTGCCGACGGTAACGTTACGCTTTCCCTCCAATATCAAGGGCACCATCGGCCATCACTGGTCGAGCGCTATCGCTATGGCCACGCCGATCGCCCACAAGGGTGCGACCCAGGGAGCGAAGGTAGTGGCGGCGACGGTGATCGACCTTTTGACCGACGCCGGGCTGCGCGAAGCCTCCTGGACCTATTTCCGCGACGAGCAATTGCAGGGGCAAACCTATGAGGCTTTCGTCGGGCCCGATGACCAGCCGGCGATCGAGAAGAACCAGGCGATGATGGCCCAATTCAAAGAGCGCCTTTCTGAATATTATTATGATCCCTCGCGCTATTCGACCTATCTGGAGCAACTGGGCATCGTCTATCCGGTGCTGGAGGCACCGGAAGAGGAATAGGGCCCGGCCAGAAAATTGATAGAACCTTGAAAGGGTCGGCAGTGTAGAGGCTGGCCACCGTTGGCTCTGGCCGCAACTGGCAATGAAGAAAGTCATTTTGGGGAAAACTGCGGGACCCCTAAACAGTTACTTGCGAACCGATACCAATGTCTGCTTTTGGCTAAAAGCAGACTCTTTTCAGACTGACAGCACCGGGCTTAACTGAACAAGAATCCAACTAGGCCCGAACAACGATTGAACTGTTTTCAACTAGGATCGAAGTGATTTTCAACTGGAATTGAACTGGAGCCTGGCTGAAGGTCTTGTCGAAGGTCGTTTGAAGGTCTTACCCAAGGTATTTTCAAGCTTTATCCAAGGTATGTTGAAGGTGATGTACGCGGATTTCTGCGGTTTTCGTAGGAAAACGGTGAAGAATTACGTGGCCAGAGAGTCTGAGGCTAGGATACCTTAGCCATAGGTGTCGGTATTAGCACCGTTTTGGTCGCTATCGATTCTCCAGCGTCTATAACCGCTATGATCGCCAGTGCCCCTAATCTTTGCTTCTTACTCGCAAAAATGGTAAACTATTTAATATATCTAGCCACAAAACTGCACATTAAGGAGAGGCACGATGGGAATGATCGATGATCTGCTAACAGCCATCAACGAGTACCCCCGTGAAGATGTCGCGATATCAGTTACCAACTTTAAGGAACCGGGTGGTCACATTAACGTCGGCGAGACGTGTAGTTTCAAAGTCAAGATCGAAAACAACGGTCAACTGGATATGAAGGACGTTAGACTTCATCTTGAGGGAACAAGATATGCCAGAGTAACTGCGACGAATATTTTTGGTTTCCCTTTCGGCTTTTCGGGCTCAGCTATCACCGGAGGACAAAATATCAACTCGCACTCAAACAAAACCTTCGGCACCTTTCACATGCGAGCTGACGCCGCAACTCCTAACGAAGGTACAGAAAATCGGGACCTCTTTAAGATTCATATCAGTAGCTTCGACGCAGACTTGGACCACGTTTTGAGAGACCACAGTCACCACGCGGGGAATCCGGAGGCAGCTTACAATCGACATATTCACCCGGCGTAGGTCGCGTTAGCGTCCCCGCCCACTTTTTACACCAATTACTGCTAGTGGAATGAGAATGTCCGCTTCTGGCTAAAAGCAGACTCTTTTCGTGACCACAATATCCGCCCTATATGTCGATCGCTTCGGCAATTTCCAGCGCATCATCAACCTCGATGCCGAGATAGCGGACCGTGCTTTGCAGGTTGGTATGTCCTGGCCGCGCACCAGCACGTTTATCGTTTTGGCAACACCGGCCCCCAACCAGTGGTCACCATCCACTTCGGCCCGTGCCAATACGCCGGCGGCGCTTTCGGGCGCTTCCTTGTCGGGTTCGACGCTCTCGAGGTAAGCATCGAGACTTTCGATCCGGGTGCCGGGAACCGTCGCTGGACCTTGGCCGTTTTCGCTGGCGTTTCCGTTCTCCGGCCCTTGTGATAGTGCCTTTTCGTCCTTGGCGTTGGCCGGTTTCTCGCGGAAGGCGTCCTCGCGGCGCACCGAAATCAGATCGATCGCCGGGTCGGCCAGGTAAGGGCGTAGCGAAGACGGATATAAAGCGTCACTACTTCATGGATGAGGGCGAGATGTATATGGATAAAGCGTCACAGTTTGCCTGTGCTGTGATCGACGAGTCGGGCGGGCTGCCGCTCAGGCGTTTCGAGCAGATTTTCGATCATCTTTACATCGACGAAGTCCAGGACCTAGCCGGCTATGACCTCGATCTAGTCGAACATCTTCTAAACTCGGACGTTTCCATCACTTTAGTTGGCGATGTCCGTCAGGCGACGTACCGGACAAATCCAAGCGCAAAAAACAGCGCGTACGCAGGGCCGAAGATCATCAGGAAATTTGACGAATGGTGCAAAGAGGATCACACGAAAATCGAACACCATAACTACAGCTATCGGTGCATCCAGGCGATTTGCGATTTTGCGGATCAATTCTATCCGGATTTGCACAAAACAGAGTCTCGAAACAAAATCACGACTGACCATGATGGGGCGCCACCTGCCACCTGCCACTATTGCCGCACCACGGTCATTTTTGTATCTTCAACTATAAGCAGTAAAAACACTTGCATTTGCCTTCTTCCTGCCGGTACGTTACACTTGAGCCCGGTGACGCCACCTGCCACTATTGCCGCACCACAGTCATTTTTGTATCTTCAACTATAAGCAGTAAAACACTTGCATTTGCCTTCTTAACGGTCAAGAGCGGTTCCCGGACCATGCTGGGAGTAATTGGAGGAGGTCGGTTGGGTGTCCTGTTTCCAGTCGATTGAAGAAATGCGGGAGAAGTGCATCTGTCTCAATCTCAGGCCGGTAACGCGGCTTATGACGCGCCGTTACGATGAAGCCTACGCGAGTACCGCACTGCGGTCCACGCAGGTGCCAATTCTCTTCTTTCTGATGCTCAATGGCGAGACCCAGATGGATGCGCTTGGCGACGAAATGGCAATGGACAAATCCACCCTGTCGCGCAATTTCAGGCTGCTGGAGGCGCGCGGGCTGGTCAGCCGCTCAGACATAGATGGCCGGACCGTTGGCGCCAGCATTACCGCCGCCGGTCAGGCGGCGCTGGAGCCGGTCTGCGATATCTGGAGGGATATCTAGGGCAACATTCTCAATGGCGTGGGGATGGAATCCTGGTTGAGCGCGTTGGGGGTGCTGCGCAAGATGGCTGGTCAGTAAAATTAAGATGCCGATGCTGGTATCAGCGCGGGGCATGCCGGTTCTGCCTGCTTTTCACAGTGCAACGGAAGCCTGATAAGCAAAAAGGATGAATAGACATGACAAGAAAAATTGTAGCGAATCTAAACTCTGCCGTTTATCAAGTATTCTTGGAAGCGATGCGCGATAAGTGCATCTGCGTCAATCTGAGAAGAGTGACCCGCAGCGTCACCCGGTGTTACGACGAGGCCTATGCCGAAGCCGGTGTACGTTCAACACAGATCGCACTTTTGTCGATTCTAATGTTAAATGGCGAAATCCCTATGGGCGCCTTGGCCAAAGAACAGGCCATGGACAAATCCACTTTGTCGCGGAATTTCAAGCTCTTGGAGGCGCGCGGCCTGGTAAGCCGTGCAAGTATTGATGGTCGCACTGTGGGTGCCAGTATCACCGCTGACGGGCAGGAAGTTTTGGAAGCGATTAGCGTTCGATGGAAGGATGTACAGGACCACATCCTGACAAATGTTGGGACGGAAGCCTGGGAGGGCGCGCTTTCCGTGTTGAATAAAATGGGCCGGCGGGCCACGGAGTCAAGGGAACTCCACTGAGTCGTCTCCGTGCAAATTGTTTTCCGGGCCCCGGGGTCGATTTACCCAGCATTCGCTGCGCCGCTTTCTGCGTCCCTGAAATTTGCCGCAATGGCGTCCGACATCCTTGCGTGAGCGTTTTCCCGTCTTGGGTCACGCCTGTGAGTCACGTGGTCCGGGCATTGACATCTCGGGGTCGCTCGGGAAGGGAGAAACAAAATGATTGTATATCAAAGTATATACTGTTTTATAATCAACAATAAAAATGTTGTTTTTTATAACATGGAAGTTGTTACCTATTTACAACACTAAAATCGTTATTTTTTACTTCGCATCAATTAATGCGTCATTTGCTATTTCCTTGTAGCGTTGGATAAAGAACTGTAGCAACTGCAGCGCAAGTAGTTCCCAACGAACAGAGAAAACTTCGAGTTGCAATCACGTTAGGGAGAGCCATCCAATCACATAGAGGGGAATCATCCAATGATTTTCGGGAAAACGGCCAATCTGAGGCGAGCTTTGCTTGCCTCCACCGTCATCGCCGGTTTCGGCAGTGTGGCGGCGTTTAATACGGCAGCAATCGCGCAGGATCAGGACGCGGACGATGCGATCGAAGAGATCATCGTCACCGGTACGCGCCTGAAAAATACCGCGGTTTCATCGCCCGTGCCGATACTTCAGGTGACCGCGCTCGATATCTCGGGCCGGGGCGTCGTCCGCATCGAGGAAATGCTTAATATTTTGCCGCAGGTACTGGCAGCTCAGACAGCGATTGTTGTCAATGGTGCCAGCGGCACATCGTCGCTGAACTTGCGTGGGCTTGGCGCCAACCGCACCCTGGTTTTGATAAATGGCAAGCGCCTGCCGTTCGGTGGGCCGAGAACTTCGGCCCCGAATATTGATATTATCCCGGCGGGCTTGATCGAGCGGGTTGACATCGTGACCGGTGGCGGCTCGGCCGTTTACGGCTCTGACGCTGTCGGCGGTATCGCCAATTTCATCCTGAAGCAAGACTTCGAGGGTGTCTCAATCGATGCTCAGGTCGGTGTCCATCACGCGCCGAACCAAAGCGCTTTGATGGCCGACATTCTCACAGCGTCCGGTATCCCCGTTCCGGGCGCGGCTTTCGATGGCCGTGAGGTCTCCGTAAACGCTACTTTCGGAGGAAACTTTGACGGTGGCCGTGGCAATGTAACCCTTTATTTCGGCTATCAAAACGCCAATGCGATCTCGCAGGCCAATCGCGACTTCAGCGCCTGTGCACTTTCTTCCAGGGGTGGCATAAACAGGAATCATGTTTGCGCCGGATCATCGAACTTCCGGAAATTCACACCGGGGACGGGCCACGGATTAAGGCATGATGGCACCGGCAATATCTTGCGCGTGGGCGATCCAGGGTATGACACTGCCATCCCCTTTGGTGAAGTCTTCCAGGAAGCGGACGGCACGCTGGTGGTGAGAACTACGTCAGCCGAGGAGGAAACCTTTAACTTTGGTCCGTTCAACTTCTTCCGGCGGCCCAATGAGCGTTACAATATCAACGCCTTGGCCCATTACGAAATTACCGACACCGTAGAAGCCTATGCCGATGTGGCGTTCATGAACAACTTCACCGACGCGCAGATCGCACCGTCGGCATCCTTCAACCGCCCGTTTAAGACCAACTGCGACAATCCGCTGTTGCAGAACGGCGGGGGCACGCTGGCGGCTGGGGATCCCAACATCCTCACATTGTTCGAACTGTTCGGATGTCAGCAGGTCTTGGATGATTCTAACCTCCCTGTGGGCGACCCGAATTTCAGGGACAACGTCGACATCTTTTTCACCAACAGTCACAGGAATGTGGAAGGCGGAAACAGAAATCTGGCGTTCAACAATACCCAGTGGCGCATCGTAACCGGCTTCCGGGGCACGTTTGCCGACCGATTTGACTGGGATCTGTTCGGCCAGATTTCACGGGTTAACGAAACCCGCCAGTCGTCAAACGACCTGAACTTCAATGACGTCCAGCAGGCGCTGTTCGTCGTTACCGACGCGGGTGGCAATATTGTTTGCCGCGACCAGACGAACGGTTGTGTGCCGTGGAATATTACCGATCGCACCTCATCGGGAGACTCGCTGGTCACCGATGCAGCGGCGGACTTCATTGCCGGCAATGGCATCGTAATCGGGCGGACCGAACAACGGGTTATTGGCGGGACCATCCAGTCCGATCTCACCGATTATGGCATCAAGTCGCCGATGGCGGATGCCGGAGCGTCCATCCTGGCCGGCTTTGAATACCGGCGGGACCACCTGAAGTCGATTCCCGACGATATATCGCAGGCCTGCTGCGGTCAGGGTCTGACCGGCACCGGCGGCGCGACGCTTCCTGTCGAAGGTCAGGTTGTGGTCTGGGAACTGTTCGGGGAACTCCAGATTCCGCTGGTTCAGAACCAGACCGGGATGGAAGAGTTGAGCCTGTCTGGCGCATTCCGTCATTCGGAATACTCGACCGACGGAAACGGCGTGCAAAACACGTTCGGCACCAATACATTCTTCGGTGGCGTCAGCTGGAGCCCGGTGAGTCAAATACGGGTCCGTGCGCAGTTCCAGCGGGCCATCCGGGCGCCGAATGTGATCGACCTGTTCACCGGCCAGAACACCGGTCTGGTCAGGGCAAATCAACTTTCGAATGGCGCCTTCGATCCATGCGCAGGTGACGGCGTATCGACCGTTCCGGCCGCGACGCTGGCGCAGTGCCAGAACACCGGCTTGCCAGCGGCTCTGTATCTTACCGTTCCGCTGCAACCCGCCGGTCAGTTGAACATTGTCACGGGCGGTAACCCGAATCTCTTTGCCGAGACTTCGGATACCCTGACAATCGGCGTCGTAATTACGCCGGAGGCTGTACCCGGCCTAACAATTGCGATTGATTACTTCGATATCTCGATCGACGATGCAATTGGGACCGTCCCGCCGCAGACCACGCTGGATAACTGTATCGCAACGGGTAATCCCGTGTTTTGTGACCTCATTGTGCGTGACAGGTTTGGTTCATTGTGGCTGGACAACTCCAACTTCGAGGGCATCAGGGCCACCAATGTGAACATTGCGACTCTGACGACAAAGGGTGTCGATGTTCAGGTGGATTACGATATGGACATGGAGACTATCGGTCTTGAAGGTATGGGCAGCGTCAGGTTCAATTTTGTCGGAACTTACGTGGACGAGGCTTCGTTCGTGCCGTTGCCGGGCGAAGACCTGATCGAATGCGCCGGGCTCTTCGCCGGCGCCTGCGGTCAACCCACTCCCTCGTGGCGCCACGTTGTGAGGGCTACCTGGAACACACCGTGGGATGTCAGCACGACACTGACCTGGCGGTACACGGGCTCTGCAACCAATGAGGGGGTTATTGCTGACCCAACCGACCTGAACCTGAAAGTCACGGCGACGAACTATATCGATCTTGTGGTCCGCTATCAGGTAAAGGACGCTATTGAGCTCCGCTTCGGCGTCAACAACCTGTTGGCGCAAGAGCCGCCGTGGATGTCGCTGGGTACCAACGGCAACGTATGGCAGGGACAGTTTGATATCGACAGGTTCATGTTCTTCGGGATGAATTTCTCCTACTAGAATCCGAACACTATCGATCACAAGAAAATGCGCCGCAGACTTCTGGTCTGCGGCGCTTCCATTTTCAGGTCAGGGCGGTCTGGCACCCCTTCAAATTGAAAGTTTCAGGCCTCTGCCACGTCCCCGCCGCTTTCCTCTATGGCGCGGAAAACAGCCCTGACAAAGTCTTTGTCCCGGTCGGAAAATTCGGGTCGCCAGATATCGAACAACAGCACGACCCGCAGCGCATCGCTGTCGTTCGCCGCTTCATGCTCAATGCTGTCGTCGAAAATCAGCATCTCGCCCTTTTTCCAGGCCCGCGTTTCATTGCCGACCCTGAGGGCGCCGTCACCCGGCACGATCAGGGGCAGGTGGCAAATCAGCCGCGTGTTGAAAAGACCGTGGTGCGGCGCAATTCTGGTCTTGGGCCGGAGCAGGGAAAACAGGACCGAGGGCATTTTATTGGATACCTCGCACAGCGGCACTGCTTTCAATGCCGCCATTGTAGCCGGGCACCGTGCCGCGTTCTCTCCAACCACGTGGCCCTTTTCGATAAGATAGAAGGCGCTCCAGTCGGCATTGTCCATCAGGCCCATATCGTTCAGCACGGGAGCACCTTGTGCTCGCATATAGGGTTTGAATGCGGCGGCATCTTCGCTCAGAACCTGCGTCACCTCGGCGGCAATTGCCTCGGTTTCTGCCTCCAGGGCCGGCACCCAATCAAAGTCCGACCGGTCATAAAATTGTATTTGCGGCAGGCCCGGGAAATAAAAGTCAAGCGGCTGCTGCATATAGATCTGCCGTTTCGAAAACAGCAGGTCCACCGCTTCGTCGTAACGGGATTCGCCGGCCTGGGTTAAAAATCCTTCGCCCGTCAAATTTTCACGCAGGATCACCTCATATTCTTCGGAGGCCTGTGCAGACATCCCCTGTGCCCGCGCAACCTCAACCCTCATTTTTTCGCTCTGCTGATTTTCAGGCGGGGCCACCATCAAGGCAGCCTGGTAAAACGACGCGGCGTTGCGCGTGTCACCTATTGCCTGCAAGACATCGGCTTTCATGAGAAGGATCGGAAAGTGCCGCGGCTGAAGTTCCAGCGCCCGATCGACGGCTTTCAAGGCCGCTTCCGCATCCGAAATCTGCATTGAGGCAACCGCCAGCCCCATCCAGACGGAGACGTCGTCGGGCAAGGATTGGCTTAATTCGACCAGGTGCCGAGAGGCTGTAAGAGCGGCACCGGATTGCAGCGCCACGAAGGCGGCCTCCTTTTTCGCTTGCAAATTTTGATCTGCTGCCATCTGACAGCTCCAATTAAGAATCGATTGAAACAGGTCGCTTGGCTAGGGTCCAGCGGTCTTCCCTGCCAAACAGAATTGTGCCGGATGAACGAGTCTGGACCCTAGGTAGCAAGATAGTCCCGCGCCACATCGAACGCCACCGTCAAACGCGGTTCCTGATCTTCGAACGGAACCGTGCCGTGCCAACAGTAAGAAGGGAAGAGCGCCAGTGTTCCAACCCGCGGCTGAACCTCTTTAATAGCAGAGACCGGGGTCGGCACCGTCACCGGCGGCAGGCCGAACCGAAGCCGCCCGTCCTCTGTTGCCGGATCCGCCACAGTTGGCGGCAGTGCCACATAATAAGCCGAACTTATCCAGCCCTCGGGATGATAATGATGCACATGGAAGCCTTCTGATCTGAGACGCACGGACCAGGAGCCCTTGAACCAGATGGATTGCCCCATATGTCGCAAAAACGGATGTTCAGGGTCCGGCTTCAGCGTCGCCGTGAAAGACTCTATGGTCTCTCCTATCACTTTCTTGAGGGACTGAATAATCGGCTCCGTTCGCTCGAATAAATGTCCGTAAGTCTGTGTTCCGCCCCGAAGCGTCTGATCGATCGGATGCGCGGTCGTGACGTGCAGCGCTGTCAGAGATTCTGCCAATGCCTGGTTAAATTCAGAGTGGTTCCGGAAGCCTTCGGGTACCGGCACTTCCATCGGCCTGACAAAACGGTCGTAGTCCAGAAGCCAGTCCGCGCGCGGGTCATCCGCCAATCGCCAAAGCGGCTCCAGATGAGCCAGGATCGAATAATCATCGGGCGCCTTTTGTACTGCGCGATGGACGTCAGCCGCTCCGGTCTGATATTCACCGAGGCGCAGATAAGCCCGCGCCCGCTCGATGACCAAAAACTGCTCCAATATGCCGTCGTCCGAATCGAGCCAGTCCAGCGCCCCTGCCGGATCGCCATTGGATGACATTATCCGCCCGGTCAGTAACCGTAATTTGGGACGATCACCGCATTTGGCGCGGGCCTTTGCCGCGACCTCCAGACCCTCGTCAAATTTCTCCAATAACCAGAGGGCCTCCGTATACTCTTCCCAGATCAGGGTCAGATCAGGAAATTTGGCTAGGGTACCCTCATATAAAGCCGGG
>JACZSK010000177.1 GCA_022574255.1 Pseudomonadota bacterium | reverse complement strand
CAATTGCCGGATCCGCTCCAGATTCCCGGTTGCTGCATCTTCCTCCAGCAGGTTTGCCCGCCCGCGCACAATCAATGTGCTTTCCGCTCTCTCGCCGCCGGCCCAGGTGGCCAGGCCCGATTCCACCACTTCGGCGGTCAGGCTGTCCAGCTCGGCCTGGCGCAGGGTCATCTCGTCATGCACCAGGCGGCTTATTTCTTCAAAAGTGCGCCCCGCAAGCCGCGCGTTCAGATAATTCGCCGCCTGCACCAGCGCCGATGGCGGCAAACCCGGAGGCAGGGAAATGATCCGGTTTTCGACGCTGCCGTTTTCGAAAACCAGAACCACCAGGCCGCGCCCGGGCTGCAGATGCACAAACTCGATCTGTTTCAGCGGTGCATTCTGCTTGGGCGCCATGACCAGGCTGGCGCAGTGCGACAGGCCCGACAGCATCTGCGTGGCTTCGGCCAGCACCTCTTCAACCCCGCGCCCGGTTGCGGCGCAGCGGGATTCGATTTCCGCCCGCTGCTCGCTGGTCAGGTCGCCGATCTCCAGCAGGCCGTCGACGAACAGCCTCAGCCCGGCTTCGGTGGGCAAGCGGCCGGCTGAAGTATGTGGCGACGAAAGCAGGCCGAACTCCTCCAGGTCGGCCATCACGTTGCGCACGCTGGCCGGCGACAGGTCGATGCCTGAAATGCGTGAAACGGTGCGCGAGCCGATGGGCTCGCCACTGTCCAGATAGGTCTCCACGATAATGCGGAAAATGTCGCGGGACCGATTGTTGAGTTCCTGGATGTCCATGTCTTTTTCCACTGGCAACGGCTGTCAATTTAGGAAGACCGCGCAACTGCGTCAATGAGCGGCTTGCGAGTGACCCAGCCCGTTCTGCCGGAAGGGCGGCGATGGTGCTGGACGGAATTGCTGCCGCGCGATAGAAGGCGGGCTGGATAAGCAGAAAATGAGGCGACGCAAATGCGACCATCGGGGCGGGCAGCGGACCAGACGCGGGAGATCACGGCCGAGGCGGGCGTCGCGCGCCATGCGGAAGGATCCTGCTTTATACGCTTTGGCGACACCCATGTGCTCTGCACGGCGTCCCTGGACGACCGCGTGCCGCCCTGGCTCAGGGACAAGGGCCGCGGCTGGGTTACGGCGGAATATGGCATGCTGCCGCGCGCCACCCACGAACGCATGAGCCGCGAGGCCGCCCGCGGCAAGCAATCGGGCCGCACCCTGGAAATCCAGCGGCTGATCGGTCGCTCCCTTCGCGCGGTCACCGACCTGAGTTTAATCGGCGAGCGCCAGATCAGGATCGATTGCGACGTGATCCAGGCCGATGGCGGCACCCGTACGGCGGCCATTTCAGGCGGCTATGTGGCGCTCCGGCAATGTTTCCAGAAAATGCTCGCCGATAATCTTATCGAGGAGATGCCGCTGACCGACCAGGTGGCGGCAATCTCATGCGGTATCTATGAGGGCACGCCGGTTCTCGACCTGGACTATCCGGAAGACAGCGACGCCCAGACCGACGCCAACTTCGTACTGACCCGTTCGGGCGGGCTGGTTGAGGTGCAGGCGACCGCCGAGAAGGAACCGTTCTCCGAGGAAGAGCTGCTGCGCCTGTTGCGTCTGGCGCGAATCGGCTGCGACGAAATATACAAGATTCAGGACGCGGCTCTGCCCGCCTGATACAGAGACCCGCCCAGACAGTGACCCAAGCCTCGCCGCGTCTTTTTACCGAACCAAAACTGGTTGTGGCCAGCCACAATTCCGGCAAGCTCAGCGAGTTTGAGGCGCTGCTGGCGCCCTTTGGCATCGAAACTGTCTCCGCCGGAGAACTGGGGCTGCCGGAGCCGGAAGAGACCGGCGTGACTTTCGCCGAGAATGCCGCCCTCAAAGCCCTGGCCTCGGCGACGGGTTCGGGTATTCCGGCGCTGGCTGACGATTCGGGTCTTGTGGTGCCGGCGCTGGATGGCGCCCCGGGAATTCATTCCGCCAGATGGGCCGCGGGTGCGGATGGCAGGCGGGATTTCAACATGGCCATGGAAAAGCTTGTTCGCGAACTTGGCGGCAGGGACAAAGCGGCTTACTTTGTCTGCGTGCTTTGTCTTGCCTGGCCCGACGGCCACAGGGAAAGTTTCGAGGGCCGTGTGGATGGGCGCATTACCTGGCCCATGCGCGGCGACAAGGGCTTCGGTTATGACGCAATTTTTGAGCCGGCGGGATATGATATGACCTTCGCGGAAATGCAGCCGGAAAAGAAACACGCCATGTCGCACCGCGCCGACGCCTTCGGGCAACTGATCCATGCCTGCTTCCCCCGCCAGAACTGACCGGCCCGGCGTCTCGCAGGCCCCCCGGGAGCGCAAAATGGCGCTCTATGTGCACTGGCCGTTCTGCCTTTCCAAATGCCCATACTGTGATTTCAACAGCCATGTGCGCGACAAGGTCGACGAAGACCGTTTTTTGCGCGCCTATCTCAGCGAGCTTGACTGGCTGGCCGCGGAATTTTCTCCGGCATCTCCGGCATCCGTCACTCAGCAGTGTCTTTTTCGGTGGCGGCACCCCCTCGCTGATGCCCCCCGGCATTGTCGCCGAAATTCTGGCCAAAGCCGGCGCGCTATGGCCCGCCGGCAGCAGCATTGAAATCACGCTGGAAGCCAACCCGACCAGCGTCGAAGCGGGGCGCCTCCAGG
>JACZSK010000176.1 GCA_022574255.1 Pseudomonadota bacterium | reverse complement strand
TGTCATCCTTGCGCGGCGGGCGGGTGTACTCCCTGCGCCGCGGCGAACCCCTGTGCGGCCGGTGGCTGTGGTGGCTGCAATCCCTGTAATCCGTGCGCCGCGTCCGGTGGGTGTAATCCTTGCGCGGCGGCGAACCCCTGTGCGGCGGGCGGCTGTGGCGGCTGCAATCCCTGTAATCCTTGCGGCGGCTGTAATCCGTGCAATCCCTGTGCTGCCGGCGCATCGAACGACGACGTCAGCGCCGATGATGCCCGCGCCGCTTATGCCAGCCTGCTGGGCAAGCTGGAAGCGGCCTTCGATGGCTCCAGTGAGCCCGGCGCGGCGGACTACCGCGGCTGGACGAACTATTCCTCGGCCCCTTACGCGTCCGCCACCCACGGTGGCCGCCTGGTAAACAACTATGGCAATAACCTGGCCGCCAATTACGGCAAATACGAAGACGCCGGAACCTTTCCCGAGGGCGCGATTATCGCCAAGGACAGCATTTCGGTGGCTGGCGGCAAGACCAGGATCGGGCCTCTTTTCCTGATGGAAAAAATGCAGGTCGGCTTTAATTCCGATTATGGCGACTGGAAATATACGCTGGTGATGCCCAACGGCAAAACCATGGGTGTGACCAACGGCAAGAATTCCAAGGGCGTGCAATTCTGCGCCGACTGCCATATTGCGGTCGAGGATCAGGATCACATGTTCTTTATTCCGGAAGAATACCGGAACTGACTTTTTCAAGACCGTTCGGAGAAACAGGGGTGCAATGGTGGAAACGCCGTTGCGCCCCGCTCTTTTGTGGTCTTAAAAGAATGATCGGCAGCTAGGGACGGACAGGCGGAGCTAGGGACGGACAGGCAATGGCGCGTACGAAGCAAAAATCCGACGATCCGGGCAATCTGCCCCTGAAGCGGTTGCAGCAGATGGCCGCTGCCGGCGAGGAGATTCTTGAGATTTACCGGGTTCTGGAAAAGGCGGGCAGCAACGTGGTCGCCGAAGTGCTGCGCCATCAAGGCACATTTTACCAATGGAACCATTACCCGCCGGGCGACTCCGTCGACTGGGAAACCCACAGCCAGTATTATTTCCACGCCCATCCGCAGGACCAGCGCGGGGGCGAGCATGGCCATTTCCATTGCTTCATGCGCTACGACGGCATTGCCGCCGGTGCCCGGCCGACCAAGCTGGAGACCCCACAGGCCGACAACGAGGATCGTATCGGCTGCCATCTGGTCGCCATTTCCATGGACAAGGCGGGTTTTCCGGTTGGCCTGTTCACCACCAACCGCTGGGTCACCGACGAAACCTGGTATGGGGCGCCGGATGTGATCGCCATGCTGGATAATTTTCTGATCGACCACACGCATCCTTCCTGGGCGACCAACCGTTGGCTGAGCGCCATGTTCCGTCTGTTTGGCGCGGATATGAAGGCGCTGGTGGAGGACCGCGACGCCACCGTTGCGGCGCGGGTGAAGGACCAGCCGGACGGCGATGTCTTTGAGGATCGCGGGCTTGAAATTACCTCGCACCGGGCTATATCGGTGAAGGGGAAAATCGCTGCTGTTCATCACGCGTTAAAGGAGAAACGGGCAGTATGAACCGGTATTTTGCGACCACTTGACTTGCGTCCCGTTGCGCCGCATACAAACCCCGGACCGCCAATGGGCCTCCGGCCACAAGCCGAGCCCCGTCAAATTACAAGAATTCATCCCCCAAGGAGACGACATATGATCAACAAGATTGGTTTCGTACTGATTGCCGGACTTGCCGGTTCGCTGGCCACCGGCCAGGCGGCGCTGGCCGGCGACGCCGAAGCGGGCGCCAAGACGTTCCGGCGCTGCGCGGCTTGTCATTCCGTTGAGGAAGGCAAGCGCAAGGTCGGCCCCAGCCTTTATGGCGTTTACGGGCGCACCGCCGGCGCGCTTGAGGGCTTCCGCTATTCTCCGGCAATGAAGGCTTACGGCGGCAGCGGCGCGGTATGGGGCGACGAGACCCTGGACGCCTTTTTGGCCAATCCGAAGAGCGTGGTGCCCAAAACCCGCATGACGGCGCCGCCGCTGAAATCGGCCGACGACCGCGCCAATGTCATCGCCTATCTGCAATCGCTTGGCGGCGAATAACCACCCGCCACTGAAGAACACAAATCAAGCGCTCCCTGGCCAGACCAGGGGGCGCTTTTTGTTATTCCCGGTCTTGAAAACCAGCCGGTACAAGTAAACCAGCCCGCTGGCCCTTAATCGCCCCCCGGAATTCCGGACTCATCGGCGGGAATTTCTGATTAAATCACCAACAAGGGCAAAAAGAAAAAACAACATGACCACTACGCCAGCGTGTATGTAAAACCGATTGCACGAAGCACGTATAGGGAATGCACACATCGAAAAATCATTCCCCCGTATAATGCCAAAGACCCCATTTATGAAGTCAACAATGATAACAAACAGCACAGCTAAAGCGGCTATGGAATATTTTCCGAAGGGGCGCTTTATTTTTATCCTCATTGTTTTTCCCAGCAACGCCCAATTTCATTCCTAATTTACGAGATAGCCTAGCGGCCATTAGTGCTGATTAAGGGGGCAGTATACCTAATTATGGCTGTGCCGTTGTTGCAAGGCCTGAAATTCGGCGCAGCAAGGCAGGCGCGGCAGGCTGGCTCGTTCGTGGCGAGGAATTAAGTATACTGTCCCCAGAATTCGC
>JACZSK010000001.1 GCA_022574255.1 Pseudomonadota bacterium | reverse complement strand
GCGCCAGCGCCGCCGAAAAGGTTGAAGTCGATCTGATCGTCTCCGGGGCCTATGTGATTACCATGGACGAGGCGCGGCCGGTCATCGCCAATGGCGCTGTCGCGATCGATGAGGGCGTAATCCTGGCCGTGGGCGCGCAGAGCGATATTGCCGCGGGGTATTCCGCCGCCAGGGAGATTGACGGCGCCAACCGCGCCCTGCTTCCCGGACTGATCAACGGCCACGGACATGCGGCGATGGTTCTGTTTCGCGGCATGGCCGACGATCTCGACCTGATGACATGGCTGCAAAATTATATTTTCCCCATGGAGGGACGTTTCGTTGACCCCGAATTTGTGCGCATCGGCGTGCAGCTGGCCTGCTGGGAAATGATCCGGGGCGGTACCACGACGTTTGTCGATATGTATTTCTATCCCGAGGTATCTTCGGCGGTTGTTGAGGAGTGCGGTTTGCGCGCCATCATCGGTGCGCCGTCCATTGATTTTCCCAGCCCCGGTTTCAAGGGATGGGAAGATTCCTTCGCTGCCTCCATCGATTATGTAAAACGCTGGACGGGGAGAAATTCGCGGATAACACCCGCCTTTGCGCCCCACTCCGCCTATACGATTACACCCGATCATCTCACCCAGCTGCTGGCCAGCGCCCGGGAACTGGACGCGCCGGTCCTCACACATATCGCTGAGGACAAGTCGGAATTGCCGATTTTGCAGGAGCGCTACGGAAAAACGCCGGTGGTTCATTTCGCGGATATGGGATTTCTGGATCACAAGCTGATCGCGGCGCATATGGTATGGCCGTCGCCCGATGAGATTTCCATGCTGGCGCGGGACGGCGTTGGCGCCATCCATAACCCCACCTCGAATATGAAGACCGCCGCCGGCATCTCGCCGGTGCCCGAATTGCTGGCGGCTGGAGTCCATGTGGGCCTTGGCACCGACGGCGCGGCCTCGAACAACAATCTGGACATGTGGGGGGAAATCCGTCTGGCGGCGCTGATCCACAAGGGTTTCAGGGGTGACGCTACAGTGATGCCGGCGCCGGTGGTGCTGCGTATGGCGACCGCGGGCGGGGCAAAGGCAATTGGCTTGGGGGATACGATCGGCGCCCTGGTTCCGGGACTGCGCGCCGACATGATTCAGGTCTCGCTGGACAATCCGGGCCTGGCGCCTCTTTACGATATTATTTCGCACCTGGTCTATGTGGTGAACTCGCGCGATGTGGTCACCACCATTGTCGATGGACGCATCCTGATGCAGGACGGCGAGGTTCTTACACTGGACGCGGCGACGGTTCGCGCGGCGGCCATGGAGAAAGGCAGGGAGATGTCGGCCAGCATGCAGAAGGCTGCACGGTAACCAGTCTGAAACGCAAAATCGGGAGACTAAATATGCTTAGATTTTTATCCGTTCTGGCCTTTGGCCTGATGTTCGCCGTATCGGCGCAGGCAGGCCCCGAAGATCCCTCGAAATTTGATGACACCCCTTACGCGGCGCAAAAGGCGCTCTATGATTTCAACTTCGCCAAGCCCGGGCAGGGAAAAAGCGCGCTGGGCTACATTCGCAATCACCTGCGGGCGCTGAAGGAATTCGGCGATACCCCGGGATCGCACATCGTGATTGTTGCGCATGGCAATGAGCTGCACGCGTTTTCCCGCCATAACCGCGAGGCATACCCGGAAGTATACGAAGCATTGAAAGAGCTGACCGACCAGGGTGTGAGCATTTTCATTTGCCGCAACGCGGCGCGCGGGCGCGGCTATGATTCAGATGATTTCTACGATGTGATCACGGTTGTCCCCGCCGCCGTTTCCGAAATCACGAAATGGCAGAACCAGGGCTACAGTTATATGTATGCGGGTTTTTTCCCGCGGATTTTGCGCGAAGAACTGGCGAAATAAACCCCGCGGTTCGGCAGAGCAGAATTTCATGAAAATCAGCGGCAAAGCCTATCGCACACTCTGGCTGGGTGAAGACGGCTGGTCGATCGATATTATCGACCAGACCAGATTGCCCCATGAATTCGAGATTCTGAAATTACGGTCGGTGGGCGATGCGGTACGGGCCATATCCGCCATGCAGGTGCGCGGCGCGCCGCTGATCGGGGTTACCGCAGCTTATGGCATGGCCCTGGCTATGCATGAGGACCAGTCGGACGCCTCGCTGGACGCCGCCTATGGCGCGTTGCTGTCGGCCAGACCCACGGCGATGAACCTGCGCTGGGCGCTGGATGAAATGCGTACCCGCCTGGCGCCGCTGGAGGTTGGCGAGCGGGCCACCGCCGCCTACGCCCGGGCCGGCAAGATTGCCGACGAAGACGTAGAAATCTGCCGGCGTATCGGCGCCAATGGCCTGCCGCTGATCGAGGAAATCGCCGCCCGCAAGAATGGTGCAGCGGTCAACGTCCTGACCCATTGCAACGCCGGCTGGCTGGCGACGGTGGATTGGGGCACCGCAACGGCGCCCATCTATATGGCCCATGACAAGGGTATCCCGGTTCATGTGTGGGTTGATGAGACCCGGCCGAGGAACCAGGGTGCGGCCCTGACCGCATTTGAGCTGGGCCAGCACGGCGTTCCCCATACCATCATCACCGACAATGCCGGCGGCCATTTGATGCGCCGGGGCGAGGTTGATCTCTGCATCGTCGGCACCGACCGCACCACTGCCGCGGGCGACGTGTGCAACAAGATCGGCACCTACCTGAAGGCGCTGGCCGCCCATGACAACGGCGTGCCTTTTTATGTGGCGCTGCCCGGCCCGACTATCGACTGGACCATCGACGACGGTGATGACATTCCGATTGAAGAACGGGACGGTGACGAGGTTAGCCACGTGAGCGGACGCACAGCTGCGGGCAATATCGAGAGCGTTCAAATTACCGCGCCAGGCAGTCCGGTTGCCAATTACGCCTTCGATGTGACCCCGGCGCGGCTGGTGACCGGGCTGATTACCGAGCGCGGCATCTGCGACGCCTCGAAGCTGGCTCTGGCGGCGCTTTACCCGGAGGAATCGGCATGACTGATCTGGCCCTGCGCAGCGCGATTATCGACGCCGGTCGGCGGATGAATGAGGCGGGCCTGAACCAGGGCACGGCGGGTAATATTTCCGCGCGCGCCGGCGATGGCCTGCTGGTCACCCCCTCGGGCGTTGAATACCAGGTCATGCAGCCGGGCGATATTATCGCCATGGGGTGGGACGGCGGCTGGACTTCCGCGGGCGCCGCCCCGGAGTCTGATCGCAGGCCTTCCAGCGAATGGCGCTTTCACCGCGATATTTTGCGGCAACGGCCCGATATAGGCGCGATCCTGCATGCCCATGCGCCTTTCTCAACGGCGCTTGCCTGCCTCAGGAAGGATATTCCCGCCTTCCATTACATGGTGGCGGTGGCGGGCGGCAGCCTGATCAAATGCAGCGCTTACGCCACCTTTGGCACGGAGGCGCTTTCGAAGGCGGCGCTGGAGGCGCTGGGCGAACGCAACGCCTGTCTGCTGGCCAATCATGGTTTGATCGCCTGCGCGGACAGCCCAGCCGCCGCCCTTGCCCTGGCGGTTGAGGTTGAAGCGCTGGCGGCGCAATATATGCGCGCCCTTGGGGTGGGTGAGCCGCAGCTTCTGGATGATGCGGAGATGCAGCGGGTGCTGGAGAAATTCGCCGCCGGATATGGCTATGCCAGTGAACCCGAGAGTGAACCAGAGAGCAAATCCGAGAGTGGACGAGAGAGCGAGCCGGACGATGACTGAAAATGCCTTGCCACGCTTCGATGGCTCTGCCTTTGAGGGCCTTAGCCCCGAAATGCTGCAGGCCTTTGATCGCGATGGCATGCTTGTCCTGGAAGGGCTGGTGAGCGACGCGGACTGCGACGCCCTGATGCTGCGGATGGGGACGATCCTCGACGCATTTGATCCCGCTGCGCATCACAGCGTTTTCTCTTCGCTGAGCAACGCCCAGGGGCAGGAGCAATATTTCCTCGATTCGGGACGCGAGATCAGGTTTTTTTTCGAGGAGGAGGCGCGTGACAAAGACGGCAGGCTGAAGGCGAACTTCCGCGCCTCGCTCAACAAGGTCGGCCATGCGCTGCATGATCTGGACCCCGAATTCTGTGCCTTTTCCCGCCAGCCCGCGTTTCGCAATATCGCCCAGGGGCTGGGCATTGCAGAGCCGCTGCTGCTGCAGTCGATGTATATTTTCAAACCACCCCGGATTGGCGGCGAGGTCACCTGCCATCAGGATTCGAGCTATCTGTGGAGTGAACCACAGAGCTGCATCGGGCTGTGGCTGGCACTGGAAGACGCCACCATCGAGAATGGCTGCCTCTGGGGCCTGCCGGGGATGCATAAAGAGACCCAGCCGCGCAGCCGCTATGAGCGGCTTGCGGGCGGATCAGGCGCCGGTGATATTCTGCTGGATGAACGGCCATGGCCGGTTGAGGAATGCGTTCCACTTGAGGCAGCCCGGGGTACGCTGGTTGTGCTGCACGGGCAGTTTCCGCATCGTTCCGGGGCGAACAGGTCCGATAAATCCCGCGAGGCCTACGCTCTGCACCTGATCGATGGCCGGTGTGAGTATCCCGCCACAAACTGGCTGCGCTGGGGCAAAGATAATTCCATATATGGGTTTGGGAACAAGGTAGGGTAAAATCAGCTCGAATTTCTGAAGGGGGCGAAGAAAATGAGTTCAGTACAGACTTCTAGCGGCAGCGTAACTCAATGGGCCAGGCCAGGCGATATCAACGCCGGTTTCGCGTTTTTGCTGGATTGCGTGGTCAATCTCTTTGTTCTCAGCGGCCTGCTGATGGCCTTCGATTTTCCCACAACGATTATCCTGTCGCACATCATTCCGGGTGCCCTGGTGGGGATCGTCGTTGGCAATATCCTGAACGTGCGCATGGCCAAGAAGATCGCCCGGGAGACCAATAACCCTGATTTGACGGCGATGCCGCTGGGCCTGGACATGCCGACGACTTTCGGTTTTACGCTGGCGGTGCTGATTCCGGTATTCACGATGTTAAAGAACGATCCCGATATCGGCGGCGTCGAGGAAGCGGCAAAGCTGGCCTGGTATGTGGGCATGGGCGGAACCATCTGGATGGGGATTATCAAATTCGGACTGTCCTTTTTCAGCCAGACGCTGCGCCGGATCGTGCCGCTGAGCGCGCTGCTTGGCTCAATGGTCGGCATTGCCATTGTCTGGCTCGGGGCCGAAGCGATCCTTGGCGTCTTCTCAATCCCCGAGGTCGGGCTGATTTCCCTGGCGGTGATGGTCTACGCGCTGATCGCCGGTCATAAGCTGCCTGGCGCCATGCCTGGCGCCGTGGTCGCGATCCTGCTTGGCACCATTGTCTTTTATCTGTTCGGCGAGCTGGACCTGATCAATGGTTACGCCAGGCCCGCGGTCAGCGGTCTGGGCTTCATTATGCCGATGCCCAGCATGGGCGGCGTTGAGGCCCTGTTCGGGCGCTCCCTGAATTACATGGCGATCATTGTGCCTTTCGCCCTTCTGATCGCGGCATCGACGGTCAATGTCTGCGCCGGTGCCAATGTGCTGGGCGATAAGCTGAAGCCGGACCAGTTGATGCGCGCTGACGCCGCGGCGACCATTATCGGCGCGCTGTTTGGCAGTGTGGTTCAGACCACGCCCTATTTCGGCCACGCCACATACAAACGTATGGGCGCGCGCACCGCATATGTTCAGGGGGTCATCGCGGTGCTGGCCATCGGCGGCATATTCGGGATCATCAGTTTCCTGATCAATGTGTTGCCGGGCGCGGCCATCCGCCCGGTTCTGATCGTCGTCGCCTGCGATATTGTCCGGGTCACCTTTATGAGCGTGAAGGCGGAATTCGCCCCGGCGGTTTCCTTCGCCATGATACCGGCAATTTTGAACTACTCCCATACCAAGGTCAGCGAGTTATTCGGCCATGTTGGGGCTGGGCTGGGCAAGATGCAGGCCGCGGCCTCGTCGAGCGTTGAAGCGGCACAAATTGTTGCCGTGGAGGCTCAGGCCTTCCTGCCCGACGCCTGGCTGCACAGTTACGCGCTACTCGGCGCCATGTCCCGGGGCTATATCCTCACCGGGCTGCTGTGGGCGGCGGTGGTGGCCTATGTGATAAGCGGCAAGCATCGCTATGCCTCGGCAACGCTGATGCTGTCCGCTGTGCTGGCGCTGTTCGGGGTGATCCATTCGGTGCTGCCAACGTCATCGATCTATCTGCCCTGGGCAATTGAGACGAGCGATCCCTATCTGGCGACGTTGCCCTATCATCTGGCTGCGGGATATGCCTTGGCATCGCTGACAATCATGGCCTTCCACCTGTTTGGCGGCGTGGAAGAAAGCGGGCAAGACAGCGCAGAAGACAATGACGAAGGGCAAGGGGCCGAGGCCTGACACCCCGGTCTCGCCAAGGGCGCCGGTCTGCGGTAGAATTCCTGACCAGTTGGACAAATTTCTGGCGGCCCACCCGCGAAAAGGCAAGTTAAGAGGCAAAATCAGATGAGCCGGACTTTCGAATCCGGAGGCGCAAAGGTCACGAAGCTGACCCCCCATGCCCGCATCAATCGCGGCACCGATTTTCATGCCGACTGGCTGGATTCGATCCGCGTCAATATGAGTGCGGTCGAGCGTCGCACGGGTACGGTTACCGGGCGCCGCACCGTCAAGAAAGACTGGCAGGTCGCCTGGATGCTGAAGGCAATCTCCTGCATTGATCTGACCACCCTTTCGGGCGACGACACGCCGGGGCGCGTGCGCCGTCTTTGCGCCAAGGCCCGCCGGCCGGTGCGCCGTGACCTGCTTCAGGCGATTGGCGCCGAGAATATGGGCCTCACCACCGGCGCGATCTGCGTTTATCACACCATGGTGCCAACGGCTGTGGCGGCGCTGGAAGGCTCCGGCATCCCGGTGGCGGCGGTCTCCACCGGCTTTCCCGCCGGGCTGGCGCCGATGGAAACGCGGCTGCAGGAAATCCGGGCCTCGGTGGCCGCCGGTGCCCGCGAGATCGATATCGTCATCACCCGCGCGCATGTGTTGAACCAGGATTGGGCGGCGCTCTATGACGAGGTCCGCAGCTTTCGCGAGGCCAGTGGGGCCGCGCATCTGAAAACAATTCTCGCCACCGGTCAGTTGGGCAGCCTCAACCATGTGGCGCGTGCCTCGATGGTCTGCATGATGGCCGGTGCCGATTTCATCAAGACCTCCACCGGCATGGAGGGGGTGAACGCCAACCTGCCGGTGAGCCTGGTGATGATCCGTATGATCCGCGATTTTCATGAGCGCACCGGACAGGAGATAGGTTTCAAGCCAGCCGGCGGCATTTCCAAGGCAAAATTGGCGGTGGCTTATCTGATTCTGATCAAGGAAGAGCTGGGCAACAAATGGTTGTCGCCCGACCTGTTCCGGTTCGGGGCATCCAGCCTGTTGGGTGACCTGGAGCGCCAGATAGAATATCATGCCACGGGCCGCTACTCCGCAGCCCACCGCCACTCGATGGGCTGATGAGCAAAAGGAACCCGAGCGTGACCATCCAGGAAAAGTTTGAGAGCATGGAATATGGCCCGGCGCCGGAAAATGCGGCGCGCGTAAATGAATGGCTTGACGAGAACGGGCGGAAGTTCGGGCATTTCATTGATGGCCGCATGGTCAGGCCCAAGGGCGCCGAGACTTTCGATACGAAGAGCCCTTCCACCGGCGAAAATATGGCTGCCATATCGCAGGCCACATCGCGCGAGGTCGACAAGGCGGTTTCCGCGGCGCGTAAGGCCCAACCCGGCTGGGCGGCGCTGGGCGGGCATGGCCGGGCGCGCTACCTGTATGCGCTGGCCCGGCTGGTGCAGAAGCATTCCCGCAAGCTCGCGGTGCTGGAGAGCATGGAGAACGGCAAGCCGATCCGCGAGACCCGCGATATCGACATTCCGCTGGTCGCCCGTCATTTCTATCACCATGCGGGCTGGGCACAGCTCATCGACCAGGAATTTCCCGGTTATGAGGCGGTCGGTGTTGTCGGGCAGATTATTCCCTGGAATTTCCCGCTTCTGATGCTGGCCTGGAAAATCGCGCCGGCGCTGGCGGCGGGGAATACCGTGGTGCTGAAGCCTGCGGAATTCACATCGCTGACGGCGTTGATGATGGCTGACCTGCTTATGGAAGCGGGCCTGCCGCCGGGGGTCGTGAATTTTATCACCGGCGATGGCCGCGTCGGCCAGATGCTGGTTGACCATCCCGGCATCGATAAACTGGCCTTTACCGGCTCCACCGATGTTGGCCGCATCATTCGCGAAAGCACGGCGGGCACGGGCAAGAAACTGACCCTGGAACTGGGCGGCAAATCGCCCTTTATTGTGTTTGAAGATGCCGACCTGGACAGCGCCGTCGAGGGCCTGGTCGATGCCATCTGGCTGAACGCGGGCCAGGTTTGCTGCGCCGGGTCGCGGCTGCTCATACAGGAAGGGGTCGAGGACCGCTTCATCACCAAGGTGAAGTCGCGCATGGAGAAATTGCGCATCGGCCCGTCGTTGGACAAATGCATCGACATCGGCGCCATCGTTGACGAGGTTCAGCGCCAGCGTATCGACGCCATCGTGCAGCAGGGAAAGAAAGAAGGCGCCAGCGTCTGGCAGCCGGACTGCGCCTTGCCCACCGAGGGGGTTTATTACAGGCCGACGCTGATGACCGGCGTGGAGACCAGCAATGTGGCGGCGCGCGAGGAAATTTTTGGTCCCGTTGTCGTGTCCATGACTTTCCGCACCCAGAAGGAGGCCGTGGCGCTGGCCAACAACACGCGCTATGGGCTGGCGGCCAGCATCTGGACCGAGAATATAAACCGCTCGCTGGAAATTGCGCCGCAGCTGAAGGCGGGTGTCGTGTGGATCAATTCGACCAACCTGTTTGACGCCGCCGTCGGCTTTGGCGGTTACCGGGAATCGGGCTTTGGCCGCGAGGGTGGCATCGAAGGCATGTATCAATATTTGAAACCCGCCTTCTATAAAAAACTCAAACCTGCCGTCAATATGCCTTTGCCTAAAGTCACTGAAAGCAGGGAACCGGGCGCGGGCGACGGGCTGCCCGCCCTCGATCAAACCGCCAAGCAGTATATTGGCGGCAAACAGGCGCGGCCCGACGGCGGCAACTCCATTGAAATCCCCGACCATGAAGGCCGGCTGGCCGGCATCGTCGGCGATGGCAATTACAAGGATATCCGCAATGCGGTCGAGGCGGCGGCAGCGGCCGGATCGTGGGCATCGGCGGCGGGGCATTTGCGGGCGCAGATAATCTATTTTATTGCCGAAAACCTGAGCTACCGGGCCAGGGAATTCGAGACCAGGCTCAAAACACTGACCGGAGCGTCCGCGAAAGGCGCCGCCCGCGAGGTGGCGCGATCCATCGACCGGCTGTTCACCTACGCCGCCTGGGCCGACAAGTTTGAAGGCCGGGTGCATTCGCCGCCCATGCGCGGCGTGGCGCTGGCCATGAATGAGCCGGTCGGGATTATCGGCATTGCCTGCCCCGACGAGGCGCCGCTTCTGGCTTTTGTTTCGCTGATGGCGCCGGCCATCGCCATGGGCAACCGGGTGGTTATGTTGCCCAGCCAGCGCTATCCGTTGCTGGCCACAGATTTCTACCAGATTCTCGAGACCTCAGATGTACCCGCGGGCGTGGTCAACATCGTCACCGCCAACCGCGATGATCTGGCGGTGGTGCTTGCCAAGCACGACAATGTGGACGGGCTCTGGTTCCACGGGGGCACCGAGGCTTCGGCGGAGATCGAGCGTCAGGCTGGCGGCAATATGAAGCGGGTGTGGACCAGCGGCGACAAGGCCTATGACTGGTTTGACACCGAGCAAGGCGAGGGCCGGCATATCCTGCGCCATGCCACCGAAGTGAAGAATATCTGGATACCTTACGGTGACCAGACCTAGGGTCAGGACTTTACAGGGCGTTGACCCGTTTCAGGAACCCGGCGAGAATACCAATCAGCCGCCCGGTGGCCATGGCGCCTTCGCGCATGGTTTCATCATGGGTCAAAGGCACATTGGACATGCCGGCCGCCAGGTTTGTGATGGTTGAGATGCCCGCCACCCGAAGGCCGCAATGGTTGGCGACAATACATTCCGGCACCGTCGACATGCCCACCGCATCGGCGCCCAGCGCGCGAAAAGCGCGAATTTCCGCAGGGGTCTCAAAGTTCGGCCCCGATGCCATCAGGTAAACCCCTTCATGCAACTTCGTTCCCGCCTCTTCAGCAGCCTCGTGTAACAGCACCCGCAGCGCAGGATCATAGGCGTTGCTCATGTCGGGAAAGCGCGGGCCGAATGTCTCGTCATTTGCACCGATCAACGGGTTGGCGCCGGAGGAATTGATATGGTCGGTGATGGCCATCAGGCTGCCCGGCCCCATGTCTTCCACCAGGCTGCCGGCGGCGTTGGTCAGAGTCAGTATTTCGACGCCCAGCGCTTTCAGCACGCGCACAAAAATGCGCACCGGTTCCAGGCCCTGGCCCTCGTAGTAATGGACACGGCCCTGCAGGCAAAGAACCGGCTCGCCCTGGAATGTTCCGATTAGCAATCGTCCGGCGTGGCCCTCTACAGAGGGCTGCGGAAAACCCGGGATATCGGCATAAGACAGGATCGTGGTGTCGCTCAGGGCGTCGGCAATCGCGTTCAGGCCGCTTCCCAACTGGATTGCCACCCGGGGAATGGCTCCGCTATGAGCCGCCCTGATTGCTTCAACACATTTATCGATTATTTCACCCATGGAATACCTTGGCGCATGATTTGGTCTCCGAGGCTCGCTCAGGCGAGTACAGAACCCTTGAGCTCTTTTCTCAACAGGTCGAAATCCAGCCCCTTGCCTTTCTGCAGTTCCTCCGCGGTCAGGCCATGCAGTTCGTGGGGAAAAACCAGCCAGGAATCAGTTTCATGGACATAAAAATCGGGCACCAGATGGGTCAGGTTGCGTTTGGGCTTGTAATAAACGGTGGCGATTTTGACGACCTCCGGCATGTTGCGCCGGCATTTTTCCTTCAATGTCTTTATGATTGCCGCCAGGCTGTGCCCGGAATCAAACACATCGTCTACGATCAGCAGATGATCCTCGGCATCAATATTATCGACAATATATTCCAGGCCATGAACCCGAACCACTTTTTGCTTTGCCATACCCACGTAAGACGATGTGCGGATGGCGATGTGATCGCTCTGCACGTCGTGAAAATCAAGAATTTCCTGCACCGCAATGCCCGCGGGCGCTCCGCCCCGCCACACACCGACGATAAACTTGGGGTCAAAGCCGCTTTCCAGAATCTGCAGGCCCAGCCGGAAGGAATCTTCAAGAAATTCCTGCGCGGTGATAAATACTTTCTCCGACCATTCTTCCGATTCGATCGTCGTCATACGCTTGGCCCCTTGAACGCGCCACCCTGTCGCTATTGTTGTTCTGCTCTTGCCCTACAGGCGCAGCCCCGTCAAGTGCTGTCGCCAGCGTATCACTGATCGCAATAAATAGGGTGCGAAAGCTGTTGCTTTCCGGCCAACTGTCATGGATTCTGCCCCGAATCAACGATGCGCAGGACAGGAGAAGCCATGCCGCGCGCCATCATACTGGTACTAGACAGCCTTGGCATCGGGGCGGCGCCGGATGCTGAAGAATATGGTGATGCCGGGGCGAATACCCTGGGCCATATCACAGCCAGTTGTGCCTCTGGCGCCAGCGACGAGCGCCGCGCTGACGGGCCTCTGCGCATCCCTAACCTGGTGGCCCTGGGGTTGGGCGAGGCAGCAAAGCTGGTCTCGGCCGATTTTCCGACCGGGCTGGAGTGCGAAGCGCCCACCGGTCTTTACGGCGCCTGTGCCGAAAAAAGCCGCGGCAAGGATACCCCCAGTGGTCACTGGGAAATTGCCGGCCTGCCGGTGGAATTCGACTGGGGCTTCTTCCAGCACGACTATCCCAGCTTTCCCGCCAAGTTGACCGAAGCATTCATCAGCGAAGCCGGCCTCCCCGGCGTGCTCGGCAACCTGCACGCTTCAGGAACCGAGATTATCGCCGAGCTGGGCGACGAGCATATCCGGACCGGGATGCCGATCGTTTATACGTCCGGCGACAGCGTTTTCCAGATTGCCGCCCACGAAGAGGCTTTTGGCCTTGAGCGGTTATACGAGATTTGCCTGATCGCGCGGCGGCTGGTTGACGAGTACGAGATTGGCCGGGTTATCGCGCGCCCTTTCACCGGCCAGAGCGGCCAGTATCAGCGCACCAGGAATCGCCGCGATTATGCCACGCCGCCGCACGGGCCGACCTTGCTGGACAATCTTGCTGAAGCCGGGCGCGAAGTTATTGCCATCGGTAAAATCCGCGACATATTCGCCGGAAATGGCATTACAAAAACCCGCAAGGCATACGGCACCGGTGGCCTTTTTGATGCGACGCTGGACGAGATAAGGTCAGCGCCGGACGGGGCGCTGATTTTCACCAACTTTGTCGATTTCGACACGCTCTACGGCCATCGCCGCGATGTCGCCGGTTATGCCAGCGAACTGGAGTATTTTGACAACCGTTTGCCTGAATTATTGCCGCTTCTGAAAGACGGCGATCTGGTGGTGCTGACCGCGGATCATGGCTGTGATCCCACCTGGCCGGGAAGCGATCATACCCGTGAATATATCCCTTTCGTGGCCTACGGGCCGGGGGTCGGCGGGGGCAGCATGGGCCTGCGCGACAGTTTCGCCGATATTGGCGCCAGCCTGGCGCAGCACTTGAACGTGCAGTCGACCGGAGCGGGCGTGTCAGTGCTCTGACAAGTCCATTTCTTCCTGCAGCTTCATCCAGGTTGCTTCGGCGGCATCGAGTTTTTTCTCGGCGCTTCCCAACTGCTTTTGCAGCGCCACCAGTCGGTCGGACTTGCCTTCATACAGGTCCGGATCACCCAGCGCTTTCTCGGCATCGGCCTTCGCCGCTTCAAGCTTGCGGACGGTGGCCTCAGCCTGCACCAGCTCTTTTCGCTGATCGGCTTTTGCGCCGCGCTCCGCCGCCGCCCGCCGCCGCCTCTCTTTCTTGCTGACGCGGTTGGTCCGGTCTGATTTCTTTTTGCCGTCACCCCCATTGCTTCGGCTGCGGCCCATCAGGAAGGTCCGGTAGTCCTCCATATCGCCGTCGAAGGGATTGACCTGACCTTCATCGACCAGCCAAAGCCGGTCCGCGGTAAGTTCTATGATGTGGGGATCATGGCTGACAATAATGACTGCGCCGGCGAAATCGTTGATCGCCTGGACCAGCGCCTGGCGCGAGTCCACGTCCAGGTGGTTGGTCGGCTCGTCCAGCAGCAAGAGATGCGGCTTGTGGCAGGTCATCAGCGCGAAAAGCAGCCGCGCCTTTTCTCCGCCCGAGAGATTGCCAACCCGGGTATCGGCACGCGCCTGACTGAAACCAAACGCACCAAGATGCCGTCTCAGCTCCTCGTTCCGGTCCTTGGGCCGCCGCCGCCCCAGCTCGATGACCGGCGTTGCATCCATGTCCAGCTCGTCGCCCTGATGCTGGGCGAAATAGCCGACCCGCAGCTTGCCCGGCTTGATGATGTGCCCTTCCAGCGGCTCAAGGCGCTGGGCAAACAGTTTTATCAGGGTCGATTTGCCGTGGCCATTGGCGCCCAGGAGGGCAATCCTGTCGTCCTGGTCGAGCCTGAGAGACAGATCGCTGAGCACCGGAACGCCGTTATAGCCGACGGCCGCATTGTCGATGCTGAAAAGCGGCGGCGCCAGGGCGCCGGGATCGGGGAAAGAAAAGATGATGCTGCGCTCATCCTGGTGCTCGGGTATGGGCTCCATGCGTTCCAGCATCTTGATGCGCGACTGGGCCTGTTTGGCCTTGTTGGCCTTGTAGCGGAAGCGATCGACGAATTTCTGGATATGGGCGCGCTGGACATCCTGCTTGGCGCGCAGCTTGGCGCTCAGTTCCAGGCGCATGCGCCGGGTTTCCTCGAACCGGTCGTAGCCACCCTGATACAGCGTCAGTTTGCTGTTCTCCAGATGCAGGATCTGATCGACCGCCCGATTCAACAGGTCGCGGTCATGGCTGACCAGCAAAATCGTGCCCTTGTAACGGCGCAGGTAATCCTCCAGCCACAGGCTGGCTTCCAGGTCCAGATGATTGGTCGGCTCGTCCAGCAGCAGCAGGTCGGGCTCGGTAAACAGCAGAGAGGCCAGCGCCACGCGCATACGCCAGCCGCCGGAATATTCGTCGCAGGGCTTTTGCTGGGCCGCTTCGTCAAAGCCCAGGCCGGCCAGAATACGCGCGGCGCGCGCGGGTGCGCTGTGGGCGCCTTTGTCCTGCAGGCGGGCGTGAATCTCGGCGATGCGGTGAGGGTCGCTGGCGGTCTCGGCTTCGGCGGTCAACGCCGTCAGCTCGTCGTCGGCTCTCAAAACCGTATCGATCAGGCTTTGCGCCCCGCCGGGGGCCTCCTGGCTGGTTATGCCAACGCGCCAGCGCGACGGCATCTCAATGCTTCCCCCGTCGGCTTCAAGGGTGCCGATAATAAGCCGCAGCAGAGTGGTCTTGCCGGTGCCATTGCGGCCCACCAGGCCAACCCGGTGCCCCGGATTAATCGTTGCACTGGTTTGGTCGAGCAGAATCCGCGGCCCGATGCGGTAGGTGAGGTTGTCGATTCCAAGCATGGCCAGCGGTGTATCACGCCTGAAGCGATTGGGGAATTGCGGTTGTGGCTCTCCGGGCGATATTTCCCGTCTTTACCTGTTTGGCGCCGAAGGCCGCCCTTGACTCCGCAAGCGCCGGCGGCTACATCTCAAGTATTCAAGTAATCAATGGAATATGATATAATGACAATGCGGGATCGCGAGTTCAAATCAGCGATGTATGAGAGCTTGGCGCGTGTGGGCAAGGCAATATCGTCGGGCAGGCGCATCGAACTGCTGGACCTGCTCTCGCAGGGCCCCAGGACCGTGGAATCCCTGGCTTCAGAAGTTGACCAGACCATCAGCAATACCTCCCAGCATCTGCAGGTGCTGCGACGCGTCAATCTGGTGCAGACCAAACGAAACGGAACCTACATCACCTACGCCCTGGCCGACGACCAGATCGCCGATTTAATCCGCAGCCTGCGCCTCATGGGAATGACACATCTGGCGGAGATGCGGGTAACCATGGAGCGGTTCCTCGGCGACCGCACCAGACTCGATTCCATTGATGGCCTGGAATTATTGCGCCTGATGCAGGCGGGCAGCATTACGCTGGTTGATGTGCGACCCAGCGCCGAATACCGCGCCGGGCATCTGGCAGGGGCGATCTCCGCACCGCTTTGCGACATCAAGGCGCGGATGGCGGAACTGCCCAGGGACCAGGATATTGCCGCCTATTGCCGTGGCCCTTTTTGCGTAATGGCGATAGACGCCGTGGAAATACTCGTCCGCAATGGTTTCCGGGCCTTCCACGTAACAGAAGGGATAGCGGACTTCCGGGCATTGAACCTCGCGATCGAAACAGAAGGAGCGCCGGCATGATTTTCAATCGCTTTTATTCCTTTGATACCGGCTGTGCGTCTTGCCTCGGGGCCGGAGGCGGGATCGAGCTGGGAAATGCCCGGCTGAACAAGAACCGCCGCCAAAGGGCGCAGGGGCAAGCACCGCAAGCGCCGCAAGCGCCAGGAGAATAGCATGCAATATGTCCATGGCATCCGCGCCAATCTGGGTCAGTTCAGCCAGCAGTTGTTGCAGGTCTTCTTCGTCGGCCTGACAATCGGCCTGCAGAGAAACGTGGTGCCGGCGCTGGCCGAGCAGGAATTCGGGGTACCGGCTGACTCGTTCACTCTGTTGATGGCCTTCATCATCAGCTTTGGCTTCGTCAAGGGCGCGATGAATTTCATCGCCGGTCGCATGTCCGAGACATATGGCAGGCGGAAAGTGCTGCTGTGGGGCTGGATGGTCGCCATTCCCATTCCCTTCATGATTCTCTACGCGCCGACCTGGGGCTGGATCGTTGCCGCCAATATTTTACTGGGCGTCAACCAGGGTTTTGCCTGGTCGATGACGGTCACCTCGAAGATCGATATCTGCCTGCCGGAACAACGGGGGTTGGCGACCGGGTTTAACGAGTTTGCCGGCTATGGAGGCGTTGCCATCGCCGCTGTTGCGACGGGGTATATGGCGGCCGAATATGACCCCAGAACGAGCCTTTTTGTTTTTGGCCTTACGATCATCATCCTGGCCCTGATCGCTGCTTTCCTGCTGGCGAAAGACACATTGCCCTGGGCGCGCGCGGAAGCGGCCGCGCACAAGGCGGGCACCCATGTTGGGCCCAAGCCGCGCTTTCCCGAGGGCGTGCCCGACAAGCCGTCAGTCGCCGAAGTCTTCGCGCTGGTCACTTACCGCCACCGCACGTTCGCCGCGCTGTCACAGGCGGGTTGCATCGAGAAATTCGTCGACGCGCTGGTCTGGGCGTTTTTCCCTCTCTATTTCGTGGGCCAGGGGCTTGGCATCGTCAATATCGGCTGGATTGTCGGTATCTATGGCATGGTCTGGGGGGCCAGCCAATTATGGACCGGGCCGCTGTCCGACAAATTCGGGCGGAAATGGCCAATTGTCATCGGAATGTGGATGGCCGGCGCTGGGGTTGCCGCCACCGTGCTGGTGCATGGCGTGTTTTACTGGTCCCTGACAGCGGCGTTCACCGGCGTCGGCATGGCGCTGTTATATCCCACCCTCATCGCCGCGGTCAGCGACATCTCTCATCCCGACTGGCGCGGCTCAAGCCTGGGGGTGTATCGCTTCTGGCGCGATACCGGTTACGGCATCGGCGCCCTTTCGATCGGGTTCGTTGCCGATCTGACCGGTAATATCGAGGCGGGTTTCTGGCTCACCGCGGGCGCAATGGGCCTGTCAGGCCTGTGGATGCTTGTTTTTGCCGAGGAGACCCACCCGAGGATAAATCCGGCGGAGTAAGGCGGGGGTCGGGCTATCGGCAGATCATGACCGAATTGTGGGCCCGCTCCAGTACTTTGTATGCGACGCTGGACTGGAAGAAGCGGCGGAAGCCAACGATATCTGATGCCGAGAGGACGATCAGCGAGTAATTCCGCCCTTCCTCGACGATTTCTTCCACCGGGTCACCAATAACAACCTTCTCGCCGAAGACCACCAGCCCTTTTTCCTCGATCGCCGCCTTTGCCTCAGCAACGGCTTTTTTTGCGTTTTCCAGCTCTGATTCATCGCTTGCCACGGAGAACAGGTGGATCGGACAGAAACAGCGGCTGGCGATCTCTGCATCTTTCTTGGCGGCCTCCAGGGACATGGCAGACCCGTTTACACAAATCAAATGTCCGTGCGCTTCTTCCAGTTCGCGCGCAACAATCACGGTGCCTCTATGCTCGGTCGCCACTGTTTTGGCGATGGACTGGCTGAACATAGAGCTTTCGTCATCGTCACCGGTACTGCCCGCCGAGAGGATCGTGACGTTGTAGTTGCCCATCTCGCATTCGTCCAGAATACCGCGCTCAACCGTTGGAGACACCATGAGCTTCAGTGTTATCTTCCGACCGCCGCCCGAATACTCGATCATATTGTCGCCAAGCGGGTCTCCCTGGACATCCATGTGGATTGATCGACCGCCCCATTCCTCTTCCATGAATCCCATCTCGATCAACAGATCACGGCCCTTCTTCAGGGTTTTGGTGCCGGGCAGCTCAAGTCCCCATTCCAGCATATTTTCGCGCGCCATACGAATCTGCAGGCCCCCCGAGCGCAGCCCCTTGTCGACCGAGCGCACATAGAGCAGCGTGATATCGGCATCTGTTCCCGACCCGATGCGCACAGCGTATCTGAGGCCGCGATAGGATTCCTCCGACCGGTCTATACAGACCAGAATCCGGAACCGTCTCTCGGTTTGCGGTTCGGTGTCTGATGAATTCTCTGCCAAGTCTTCTTCCTGTCTTCTTCGCTAGCGCTTCAAATCAAAGCCCGAGCAGCGGCCAATAGAAATATGCCGAAAACATCAGGATAACGGTAGACATAATGACCATGCGCCAGCCTACTTTCAAGAAGTCAGACGGTTTCAGATATCCCGACGCATAGACAATGGTGCAGGCCGGCGTTCCAATAACCGTAAGATAGGCAAAAGCGGACGAGATCGCCGTGATATAACCCATCAACAGAGGGCTCTCGCCGGCGCTGGTCGCCAAATTCAACGTAATTGGCCCGAGCACGGCTACCGCCGCGCCGTTCGACATGGTGTTGGTGACCAAAGTAGTCAGCGCCGACACTCCCAGCCACAGCGACACGCCGCTGTCAGCCCCCATCGGCGCCAGGACCTCGAGAAAATTATCGGCCAGCCACATCGCGGCGCCAGAATCCTTCATTTGCACACCCAGCGATATGGCGGCTCCGTATAACAGCACCACGCCCCAGTTGACGTTGGAGTTGATGTCCTCCCACCGGACCAGCCCAAACACCAGAAACGCTATGGCCCCGAATATGGCGACCGTCCCCAGCCCCAGCGTATCGGAGAACATGATCCAGCCGATCAGGGTGGCGGTAAAAATCAGAATGGCGCCCCAGTCGTTTGACCTCATTGAGCCCTGTGCCTCCAGCTGGGCGCGCAATTTTACGACCGCGCGCGTGATATGGGTCTGCTCGGGCTTGAAAGTGGTGAGCAGGATTAGCGAGACGAAGGGAAGCTGGAGCAAAAAAATGGGGAAGCAATAAGCCATCCATGTGACGTAATCGATGAGATATTTGTAGGTCTCGGGATCCAGTGGATCATAGAAAAACTCCTTCCAGAAACCGATCATGATGGCATTGCGGGCGCCGCCCGAAGGGGTGCCTATGGCCGCGATGGCGCAGCCATAGGCGATTGAAAACAGCAACAACGCAGCCAGTTTGCGCACTTCCTTGGGGTCGTCCGAGGTCAGGGTGATCAGGGTGACAGCCACAGGAAGCATCATGGCGGCAACTGTATGCTCGCCAATCACCGATGCCATCATTCCCGAAACGAATGAGATTCCGACGCAAATATTTGCTGTCTTGGTGCCGGTAAAACGCACGATCATATAGGCTATTCGCTTATCCAGCTTCTGCTTGACGATTCCCACAGCCAACATCAGTGAGCCCATGATAAAAAGAACGGAATCGCTCATAATACTGCGGGCGACGATTTCTGAATCAATGCCCAGCAACACCACCTGGCCAACGATTATCATCAGCGCGACGGTAGGCAGCGGCACCGGCTCGGTAATGAACAGGATGACCGCCACCAGCGACATCGTTAATACGATAAGACCCTCGCGCGTCAGGCCATCGGGGGTTGGCAGACTGAGCATGATTCCGCCCACAGCGAGAGCGACGATAAACCACCGCCGGCTCCACAGAAAAAATCCCAGCTGGTCCAGCGCGGCGCCACGCCGGAGGGGTCGGACCCCCAGATGCTCGGGCTGGTCCTGGATGCTGCTGCTCTGATCGCCTGTCGGTAAAGTCATTTCAGGGATCGAATCGCTATAACTCTGACATGGCCCGGCTTGGCCAAAACTGTCGTGATCGAGGGTATATGCTCGCGGGCGGGGCGTGAAAAACACCGCCGCCAGAATGTATTGTTATTTACACCTGTTTATGCAGCGAAGCTAATATATTATTTCGCTGGCCGGTACAAAGGCGATAAAGGCGCCAGAGAGGGCGCTTCGCCTGTTCCTGAAAAAAGTGGGGCCCCAAAAAACGAGGGGCCGCAAAAAGCAGCCCCCCGAAGTATCTCAAAATGTGAGCGGTTTTTAGTCCATCAGAAATGACGGGTCCAGCCGATGGTCGCCTCCATCTGGTACATCTTGATGCTCACGGTGTGATTGGGATTGAACCCGCCACCCGGGCCTTCCGGTCCGGTCACGGTGGTGGACGGAATATACCCGGCGGCAAAGCTGATGGTGCTTTTTTCCGAAACCTTGAAAGCGAAGCCGCCCGTAATGTGGGTTTTTACAATGCCCGGCGCCAGAATATTGATTGTCACAGCCTCCGGCCCGACCGGATTGTCATTCTTCGAAAATCCAGCGCGCCAGGTCCAGGTATCCGAATGGCGGTATTCGATACCCAGCTTGAAGATGTCGATGCTCTTCCAGCCAAACCCCGGCCCGTTGCTGGCCCCGAACGGAAATGGCGCGAAGGGCGAATTGGCAATGGACGCAATCTTGCTGTAATAAATCTTCTTGTAGTCAGCCATGATGGTCAGCTTGGGGCTGGCATCGAATGCCAGACCGAGGGTGAAGTTCATGGGAATATCGAAATCGCCCTGTTCGGCGAACAAACCGGCATATTTGTCGAACTTGCTCATATAAATCCGGCTCTGCCAGTTACCGCCGATCCGGAAACCTTCACCCAGATCGGCCTGGAAGCCGACCTTGATACCATAACCAAAGGCAAAATCCGTTCCTCGGTCGGTCAGATTCCCCGGATCGGACGAGAAGCCGCCAAAAGCGGCGAGGCCTCTGACCCGGAACATATTCATGGCCAGCAACGGGGCGATGCCAACTCTGAAATTACCAATCTTGCGCGCATAGGTGAGCGACAGGATTGCCTGGCTCATGTTGACGCCCGAAAGGCCGCCGCAGAATGCCCCCGCGCCGCCCAGCGGCGGGCAATCAGGTAACGGGCGAGGGTTGGGCGCCCAGTCGGTGTTCATGCCGCCGTTTGCAGTGATTGCGATGCCCCAGGCGGAATTCTCGTCAATCGGCGAGGCGTAGGAGAAGTCAGGAATAGGGAAATAATTGCTGTCGCTCTTGAAATTGCCGGTGGCTGTAAAGCCCGGATCACCCGAGCCCGTGAATGAGCGACGTGGGCTGAACAGGGTGATTCCCAGATTGAGTTGGCGGTCGATGCCGATAATACCCGCCGGATTGATCGCCAGGGCTGTGGAATCGCGCGTGTCGGCAACCCCGGCGCCAGCCAGCGCCTTGTGGCGGACACCATTACCGTTCTGGAAATAGCCTTCTGTCGCATCGGCCGACAAGGCCGGCAACATCATCATCCCGATGCTCAACGCGGCAGCCGAGACCTGTACTTTCTTACTAATATTCATGGTCCTCCCCTTGGTTTAACCGGCGGCTATGGCGCTCCGTCCTAAATCAGTTGGCACCAAGTTACCGACAAAAACTTCTAATCTTCTCCTGCAGTTTGCCTAAATCTCCCCGATTAATGCTCTTGCCCGGTCTTAATTACGCTTGATCAGGAATTTATAGACGCCGTCTTCCGTAGTCGATTCGAGCAATTCGTTGCCGGTGGTCCGGCAAAAGGCTGCAAAATCCGCAACCGAACCGGCGTCGGTCGCGTGAATTTCCAGCGTCCCTCCCGCAGGAATGGCCTTCAGCGCCTTTTTTGCCTTCAAGATTGGTAACGGGCAGCTCAGCCCCTTGGCGTCAAGCAATGCATCTGCGCTCATGCCACACACTCTCCTTTCTCATCCTTTTGATCTCAATCCATAATCACAATGTCAAACCGGCTCAAATGAACAAGTTGATGTCAGATTTAAGGGCGCCTTCTATATAGGTGGCGGCCCCGCCCAACTCGATTCCTTCGATCATCTCATCGCGAGAATATTCAAAAAGATCCATGGTCATCTGGCAGGCGATCAGCTTGACATCGCTATCCACCGCCGCCTCACGCAGCTCTTCAATTGATGCCACGCCCTTTTTCTTCATCATATTCTTCATCATCGCTGTAATGCCCGCGGTGGCGCCCGGGATGGCCGCCATTATATTTGGCATCGCCATATGCATGCCACCCATGGGCATTCTCATCGCCGCGTTGCCCAGCGTGTTGACCTCCAGGTTCAACTTTTTCAGAAGAAGCGGCAGGCCATAAAAAGTAAAGAACATGGTGACCTTAACGTCCATGGCGGCCGCGGTCGTGGCCAGGATAAAGGGCGGATAGGCCCAGTCCAACGTGCCCTTGGTTACGATTATAGACATGCGCTTGGCGTTGCTGCCGTTGGCACTTGTCCCCGGCGCTTGATCGTTCATAATTAACCCCTCCCACTGCTGAATACATATTTGTTTATCATAATGTGCTATATTAGTGAAACTGAATACTATGGTCGGCGTAAATTTCACGAAGTCGTGAAATCGGCTGTGGGCGCCAATAAAAAGACTAATTTGGTCGTGATTTCGATTCGAATCGGTGCATTATTGGGGATACGCAATATTTCCTTGGTTGCAAAGTCGCTGCCGGAAATATAGATTTGCGCAGCCTGGGTTACAATTACAAGAGCGGCTTGCTGCATAAGAAATGCGCGTCAGGCAAGTTTTTGTTGGCTGAGGATATGGTAAGCCAGTATTTGTGAATGCGACGGGAAGTGGGTTTGAGATGGATGCATCGATGGACATTGCGCAGTTGCAGAAGAATGCGCAACGGGCGACGGCACTTTTGAAGTCAATGGCCAATGAATGGCGGCTGCTGATTCTTTGCCATCTTGCCACCGGCGAACTCAGCGTTGGCGATCTGGAAAAGGCCATTGGCCTGAGCCAGTCAGCCTTGTCGCAGCATCTGGCTATTTTGCGGCGCGAAAGACTGGTTGCAACACGGCGGTCGGCGCAGTCGATTTATTATTCGCTGAGCAGCGGCGAGGTGGAGGCCGTAATGGCCACACTGTATGACCTTTACTGCCGTGATGGTTCCCCTGTTGAAGTTGCGGCTGCCGAGACGGCCTAGCCGGTCAGTCCACATTGGATTTGTAGATTGCGGTATTTCCGGTGGTGCCGGAATCGCGAATTTTCCGTTTTACAGGGGACGATGGTGAGCAATATCTCGCGAATCAACGAGCATTTTTCAGTTTCGCCGCAGCTGGACGCAGCGGACATCGAGGCCGCAGCGGCGGCGGGCTACAAGACAATTCTCAATCTTCGCCCCGACGGCGAAAAACCCGGCTACATTTCTGGTGCGGAAGCGGCGCGTATTGCGGCGGAGCACGGCCTCGATTATCGGCATATCCCGGTGCTGGTGAAGGGCGCAATGCCCGATATAACACCGCAGCTTCTCACTTCTTTTGCCAAGGCCCTTGACGAGACCCCCGGGCCTGCCTTGGCCTATTGTGGCACCGGCAGGCGTGCGGCGCTTATCTGGGCGCTCGGCGCCGCGGAATCGACTACGGCGGACGAAATCATCTCCCAATGTGCGGCCGCGGGACACGACCTCTCCGCCATACGCCCGATTTTGGAGCAGCGCGCGGGATCGGGCTCTCCTGACTAAAAACCAAACTGGGTGGAATTAATCCCCCATAATCGCACTCTTGTTTTGCGAGACAGAAGTGCGCAGAAATGCGTAGCGAGCGCTATAATAGTGCCAGCTTGAATGGCCGGCTGGAGGCGAGCAAGGATGTATCAAAATTTGATTGCGGGCGAATGGCTGGATGGCGCATCCGCGGCAGCGAATCATAACCCTTCCGACATCTCGGACGTTATTGGAGAATATGCGCAGGCCAGCGCGGAACAGACCGCCGCCGCCATTGATGCGGCTTCCGGCGCCTTCGATGCCTGGTCGAAAAGCGGCATACAGACGCGGGCTGACGCGCTGGATGGTATTGGCAACGAAATTTTGGCCCGCAAGGATGAGCTGGGTGACATGCTGGCGCGCGAAGAAGGCAAAACCCTTCCCGAGGCCGTTGGTGAAGTTGCCCGCGCCGGGCAGATATTCAAGTTCTTCGGTGGAGAAGCGCTCAGGATTCGCGGCGAATCGATTGCCTCGGTCAGGCCTGGCGTCGAGGTCGAGGTCACCCGCCAGCCTTTGGGCGTAATCGGTATTATCACGCCGTGGAATTTTCCCATCGCCATACCGGCATGGAAAATCGCGCCGGCGCTTGCCTACGGCAACTGCGTGGTCTTCAAGCCCGCCAGCCTGGTTCCCGGTTCGGCCTGGAACCTGGCGGATATCATAAGCCGTGCCGGGCTTCCCGAAGGTGTTTTCAACCTGGTCATGGGGTCCGGCGGCCTGGTCGGTGACGCAATATTGAACGATTCGCGGATTGACGGTGTCAGCTTTACCGGGTCGGTGACCACCGGGGCGCGGGTTTCCGCAATCTGCGCGGCGCGCGGCGCCAAATTCCAGTTGGAGATGGGTGGCAAGAACCCCCTGGTGATACTGGATGACGCGCCTCTGGAAACGGCGGTTGATTGCGCCATCAGCGGCGCTTTCTTTTCCACCGGGCAGCGCTGCACGGCGTCGTCGCGCCTTATTGTTGCCGAGGCCATTCATGACCGCTTCGTTGATGCGGTGGTTGCCGGTATTAAGGAACTGAAGGTAGATGACGCGCGCAAAGCCGGCACCCAGATTGGCCCGGTCGTTGACCAGGGGCAGCTGGACCAGGATCTGGATTACATCAAGACAGGCCAGGACGAGGGGGCAACGCTGGCCTGGGGCGGCGAGCGTTTGAGCCGTGACACAGAAGGCTATTACATCTCGCCAGCGCTTTTCACCAACACGCGAAACAACATGCGCATCAACCGCGAGGAAATCTTTGGCCCGGTAGCCAGCGTGATCAAGGTAAAAGATTACGACGAGGCGGTCGCGGTTGCCAATGACACGGAATTCGGGCTTTCCGCGGGTATCTGCACCACATCGCTGAAAGCCGCCAGCGCCTTCAAGCGCGACGCAAAAGCCGGAATGGTGATGGTGAATTTGCCCACTGCGGGGGTCGATTATCATGTGCCATTCGGTGGCACAAAGGGGTCCAGCTATGGCTCCCGCGAGCAGGGAAGTTACGCTGCCGAGTTCTACACCATTGTGAAAACCGCTTACACGTTGCCGGAATAAGAACGCTGGTCCGGCGAACAAACTCATGTTGAGATTGGATCGACTTTCCGATAGAAGGCTCTGATCTTGCAACAAACGGCGCTACGGCGGGGCGCCGGCCGTGGATTATGACCCGACCGGGAAAAAACATGACACTTGGCAATTCAGCAAACACCAGCAATGCCAAATTGCTTTCCTGGGTCGAGGAGATGGTCGCCCTGTGCAGGCCCGATGCTGTGCATTGGTGTGATGGGTCCGGGGAAGAATATGATTCCCTCTGTGATCAACTGGTGGAAGCAGGCACCTTCATAAGGCTGAACGAAGAAAAACGCCCGGGCTCATTTCTCTCTCGCTCGGACCCCCGCGACGTGGCGCGGGTTGAGGACCGAACTTTTATCTGCTCGCGGTCTGCCGAGGATGCCGGCCCGACCAACAACTGGTGCGACCCCGATGAAATGAAGGCGAAGCTGCTGGGACTGTTCGACGGCGCCATGGAAGGCCGGACAATGTATGTGATTCCCTTCAGCATGGGCCCCCTGGGCTCTGACATCGCGCATATCGGGGTGGAGATTTCCGATTCGCCCTATGTGGCGGTCAGCATGAGAATCATGACCCGTATGGGGCAGGGCGCGCTGGATGTTCTGGGTGACGGCGATTTCGTCCCCTGCATGCATTCGGTGGGAGCACCGCTGGGCGATGGCCAACAGGATGTGCCTTGGCCCTGCAACGCCGACAACAAGTATATTGTTCATTTTCCCGAGGATCGCTCGATCTGGTCATTCGGCAGCGGCTATGGCGGCAATGCGCTGCTGGGCAAAAAATGCTTTGCCCTCCGGATCGCCAGCGCCATGGCGCGGGACGAGGGCTGGCTGGCCGAACATATGCTTATTCTGGGTGTTGAATCGCCCAACGGCGAAAAAACCTATATTTGCGGCGCTTTCCCCAGCGCCTGCGGCAAGACGAACCTGGCCATGATGATCCCGCCCGATGGGTTCGAAGGCTGGAAAACCTGGACCGTCGGCGATGATATCGCCTGGATTAAACCGGGCGCGGACGGCAGGCTTTATGCCATTAATCCGGAGGCCGGTTATTTTGGCGTCGCTCCGGGAACCTCGATGAAATCGAATCCCTCGGCGATGTGCACCATCGAAAAGAACACCATCTTCACCAATGTGGCCTTGACCGACGACGGCGACATCTGGTGGGAGGGCATGAGCGACGAACCGCCCGCCCATCTCATTGACTGGAAAGGCGAGGACTGGACGCCGGGATGTGGAAGGCCGGCGGCGCATCCAAACGCGCGTTTCACCGCACCGGCAACCCAGTGCCCCAGCATCGACCCCGCGTGGGACGACCCCGAGGGCGTACCGATCAGCGCCTTTATCTTTGGCGGACGCCTGTCCACCACCTTCCCGTTGGTCTACGAATCATTTGATTGGCAACATGGCGTATACTTGGCTGCAACGATGGGCTCGGAAGCCACCGCGGCGGCCGAGAAGCAGGAGGCGATTCGCCGCGATCCGATGGCGATGCTCCCCTTTTGCGGATACAACATGGGTGACTATTGGCAGCATTGGCTGGACTTTGGGGCGGGCCTGCAGAATCCACCGGGAATCTTCCGCGTAAACTGGTTCCGCAAGGACCAGGACGGTCGCTTTATCTGGCCCGGATTTGGCGAGAATATGCGGGTGATCCAGTGGATTATTGGCCGCGTGACCGGAAGCGCCGGCGCGGTTGAGAGCCCTTTCGGCCTTATGCCCGAACGCAGTGATATGAACTGGAATGGCCTGGATTTTGACGACGCTACTTTCCGCGCGCTGATGGAAATTGACCGCGAGGCCGGGCGCCGGGAAGCGGAAGACCAGTTGGAGCTTTTTCAGCGCTTTGAGGGCAGGCTTCCCGCGGAAATGGAGGTCCAGCGCCAGAAACAAAAGGCACGGTTCGATTCCGCGCCCGAAGTTTGGCGGCTACCCGAAGCAGATACGGCTGTAGCATCTGCTGGCGAGTAATTCGTTAATCGCGTGGTTCGATGCGCAACTCGCGCAGCTCGAAAGCGTCGCTCAGGATATTGGCCAGAGAGGCTCCTTTCAGGAATGCGGTCTTGCGCGCGGCCTCAACCATCGGCGGGTAACCGCAGAGATACAAATGCCAGTCCTTGAGATCCTGGTGGTCGCCAAAGGCGACATCTTCCGCGCGTCCGCGCCGACATCCTTTTGGCACCGCTGACCCCGAAAGGCAGGGGTGATAATAGAAATTGGCATGTTGGCTCGCAAGTTCGGCCAGCTCGTCCCGCATATACAGGCCGTCGGCATGACGGCTGCCATGATACAAGTGAATGTCGCCCCGATGCCCACGGTCGAGCGCGTCGCGGGCAATAGCCTGTAAGGGTGCAAGGCCGGCGCCGTTTCCGATCATCATCAGCGGGCCGCCGGCGTTGCCTTCCAGATAGAAGCATGATCCGTTTGGCCCCTGTATCTCCACGGCGTCGCCGACGCTGGCGCCGTCCGCCGCCCAATTGCTCATTATGCCGTTTTCCAGCCGTTTGATATGCAGTTCCAACAGGTCATCCTGGCCTGGAACGCTGGCCAGGGAATAGCTGCGGGTCAGCCCGTCATCGCGCCGCATATTGATAAACTGACCCGCCTCATATTCGAACGCTTCGTTGGGTCTCAGGCGAATGCGCGTTATGTGGGCTGCCAGTTGGTCAGCCGATTCGATGGTCGCATCCGCGAAAAGACCTTTGCCTTCCGCAGGCTCGATCAACATGCCGTCCAGTGGCGGGCAGAGGCAGGGAAGAAAAAAACCCTGTTTGGCCAGTGTCGGTGACAGGCCTTCCTGGGCTTCCGCCGGCACCGGGCCGTCGGCCTTCAAAATGCAGGAAAGGCATGTGCCCTTCTTGCAGGAATAGGCGAGATCGGGTTTTTGCCGCAGCAAGGCATCCAGCACTGTTTCCCCGGGCGCACATTCGCATGGCGCGCCCGAGAAATAGACAGTGGTTGGATTGGTCCGAGAGCGTTTCGCGGCGTCGGTCACCGACAGAGAACGGCGTCCCGCGTCCCGCCGGCGATAGTCATCACTTCGCCGGTCTCGGCTTCGGGAACGCCAAGCTCCTCCAACGTGGCCTGCAGATGCCCGGCGACGGCGTCAAAGTGGCTATCGTTCATGCCGCGCCGCACCAGGTCCCTGTGCGCGTCGCTCAGGTCCTTGCCCGTGTATTCGTTTGGTCCGCCGAAAGCCATGGTCAGAAAAGCTTTCTGCTTTGACCTCTGGGCATCCATATCGGTGTCATCGAAAAAATGGCTGATAAGGGGGTCGGCCAGAATCCTGCGGTAAAAAACGTCGACGGCGGCTTCCACGGCCGGTGCCCCGCCGATTCTCTCAAATAAACTGTCAGACATGTCTTTTCCTACTGAGTTAGTTGTGACCTCAATCCTCCGGGAGGTTTCCACAAAAAACTTAATCGCAAATTAACTCTGCCGGCCTGATGCACAAAACCGGGCGGCGTAAATGGATTCCAAACTGTGGGCCAGCCTATTCCGCCGCTTCCAGGAATTTGTCTGTTGCGCTGACCAGCGCGCTGGTAATACCCGGTTCAAAGGCCGAATGTCCCGATGCGGGCACGATTTTCAATTCCGCCTGGGGAAGGGCCTGCTTCAGATCCCAGGCATTGGCGCAGGGGCAAATGGCGTCATAGCGCCCATGAATGATTACCGTTGGTATGTGGCGGATCAATGAGCAATCCTCCAGAAGCTGGTTCTCGCGCCCCATGAAGCCGCCACTGACAAAGTAATGGGCCTCGATGCGGGCGAAGGCCATGGCGAACTCGACATTGTTGACTTCGCTGGCCAGGGAATCGTCCGGGCTTAGGGTAATCGTGCGGTTTTCCCAAAGGCACCAGGCCTTGGCCGCGGTTATTTTTTCGGCCTCGTCAGTCCCGGTGAGGCGGCGATAATAGGCCGCGATGATGTCGTCCCGCTCGCTTTCGGGAATTGGTGCGATGAATTCCTCCCAGAGATCGGGAAACAGCCGCCTCGTGCCATCGCGGTAAAACCAGTCGATATCCTTCTTGCGGAACAGAAAAATGCCGCGCAAAACAAGTTCGGTCACCGGTTCCGGGTGCGCCTGCGCGTAGGCCAGCGCCAGCGTGCTGCCCCATGAGCCACCGAACACCTGCCACCTCTCGATGCCAAGATGCGCGCGCAGCCGCTCGATATCAGCGACCAGATCCCGGGTCGTATTGTTTTCCAGCGAAGCATGGGGCGTACTTTTGCCAGAGCCGCGCTGATCGAAAAGAATAATCAGGTATCGCTGCGGGTCGAAGAAACGCCGCTGCTGCGGCGAGGTGCCGCCGCCGGGTCCGCCATGCAGGAAAACAACCGGCTTGCCCTGCGGATTTCCGGAGAGCTCATAATAGAGATCATGGCCATCCGAAACCTTCAGGAATCCCGTCTCAAAGGACTTGATAGCCGGGTATAACTGTTTTGCACTCATGCCGCCGCGGGTCCACGCATGTGATTCTCTAATCCGCTCAACCTGCTTTCACGGATCACTTTAGGCTCTTTTCCATCCCTGCCAAGCGCGGCGTCAGAGGAAATTATCGGGCGCAGCAGTGAATCACCCGCTAGGGTCTTTCCATTCGCTCAAGCGCGGTGGATACTGGCCCGATTCATACAAGATGCTGGAGGCAACCCGGTGGATTTCAGTCATTCCGACAAAGTCAAAAAACTGCAGGCTCAAGTCAGAGATTTCATGGCTCAGCATGTCTATCCCGCAGAGGCAGATATTATCGCGGAAATCAATTCCGGCGATCGCTGGCAGCCCAGCCAGATTATTGAAGGACTGAAGACAAAGGCAAAATCCGCTGGGCTGTGGAACCTGTTCCTGCCCGACACCGAACATGGCGCCGGCCTTACAAATATGGAATACGCGCCGCTCTGCGAGATAATGGGGCGCTCGACCTTTGGTCCCGAGGCATTCAATTGCTCCGCGCCCGACACCGGCAATATGGAGGTTCTGGTCCGATATGGCTCGGAAGAGCAGAAAAATCAGTGGCTGACGCCCTTGCTCAAGGGGGAAATCCGCTCTGCCTTCGCCATGACGGAACCGGATGTGGCGTCTTCGGACGCCCGAAACATTGAAGCGCGCATAGAAGCCGACGGCGAAGACTATGTGATCAACGGGCGGAAGTGGTGGACGTCCGGGGCCGGCGACCCGCGCTGCAAGGTGCTGATATTCATGGGCAAGACCGACCCCGATAACGAGGATACCCATCGCCAGCAATCGATGATTCTGGTGCCAATGGATGCGCCGGGCGTCAAGATAGAGCGCATGCTGCCGGTGTTCGGATATGATGACGCGCCCCATGGCCATGCCGAAATGACCTTTACCGATGTTCGCGTGCCGGCCTCGAATATACTTCTGGGGCCCGGTCGCGGGTTCGAGATCGCCCAGGGCCGCCTTGGCCCGGGCCGCATTCATCACTGCATGCGGCTGATTGGCCAGGCCGAGCGAGCGCTGGAGAAAATGTGCAAACGCACCGCCGCGCGTGTGGCTTTCGGCAAGCCCATTGCCTATCAGACGGTGACCCAGGAAAGGATTGCGGAATCGCGCATCATGATAGAGCAATGCCGGCTGCTGACGCTGAAGGCGGCCTATATAATGGACACCGCAGGGAACAAGGTGGCGCGAAAAGAGATTGCCATGATTAAAGTTGCGGCGCCGAATATGGCCTGCAAGGTTATCGACTGGGCCATACAGGCCCATGGCGGCGGCGGCGTGTCGGACGATTTCGGCCTTGCAATGGCCTATGCGCACGCCAGAACCCTGCGTCTGGCCGATGGGCCGGATGAAGTGCACCGCAACCAGATTGCGCGGATTGAACTGGGCGAGCAGGCTGGCGTAAACCGTTGATGCAGCGATAGGCTGAGGACAGGAAAGCGTGGCGACAATTCTGGATAACAGTGCCTGGATCGAGATCGGTGGCAGAGGCCCCGAAAAAGAGATTTCCTTTGGCGGTATCTGGACTGTTTTTCACGCCGGCGATGTTGAAGACAGGCTCATGGAAGCAGTCCAGCTTCGCGGTGAGCCGGTTGTTCTCGATCTGGAAAAGGTCGAACGCATGGATACCCTTGGCGCCTGGCTCATCTACAGGTTATCCCGCGATTTGAGGCTCAAGCGTGTGGATACCCGTTTTCGGGGTGTTTCAGACGAGTACAAGCTGCTGATCGAGCGCGTCGGGGCCAACGACCGGCCCTGCGAGATGGCGCCGCCAAGGCGAAACTCCATTCTCACCCTGCTCGAGGACGTTGGCCTGGGCACGCTGAATTCCCTGGTCAGGTTGAGCGAGCTGCTGGGCTTTCTCGGCCTCATAATCACCCGCCTGGCCGGTGCGTTTCGGCAACCGCAGCGCATTCGCGTGACGTCGCTGGTCTATCATATTGAGCAGGTTGGGCTCAGGGCCTTGCCGATTGTCGGGCTGATTTCTTTTCTCATCGGCGCTGTCATGGTCAACCAGAGCGCCATACAGCTTCGCCTCTATGGGGCTGAAGTGCTGGTTGTCGATATGCTGGCCATATCGATTCTGCGGGAGCTGGGCATATTGCTGACCGCGATCATTGTTGCCGGTCGTTCGGGCAGCGCCTTTACCGCGCAAATCGGCTCGATGATGCTGCGTGAGGAAGTCGATGCCATGGAGACCATCGGCCTGAATCCAATTGATGTGCTGGTGCTCCCACGATTTCTGGCGCTGCTGGTGGTTATGCCGTTGCTCACATTTTATGCCGATGTGGCTGGCATATTGGGTGGAGGGTTAATGGCCTGGGCGCAGCTTGATATGTCGCCGGCTGTCTTCCTGCAGTTCTTTCAGGAAGCTGTGCCGGACATCAGAACCTTCTGGGTGGGTGTTATCAAGGCGGTGTTCTTCGCTGTGGTTATCGGGGTGAGCGGCTGTTTCGAGGGACTAAGCGTCAGCGGCAGCGCCGAGAGCGTGGGCCAGCGAACAACCCAATCAGTTGTGCAGTCAATTTTTCTGATCATAGTGCTGGATGCCTTGCTCGCCATATTCTTCACGGCGGTGGGCTGGTGATGAATCAGCAATCCGGCAATGGGCATGAGATCGTGATACGAGTGCAAAATCTTGTCACGCGCTTCGATTATACGGTGATTCATGATGACTTGAATCTGGATGTTCGCAAGGGTGAAATTCTTGGAGTCGTTGGGGGCTCCGGCGCCGGCAAGTCGGTGCTTCTCAAAATAATTATCGGATTGCTCAAGCCGTCTTCCGGGACAGTAGAGATCAACGGGCAGGCGCAGGCGGGGCTTACTTCCGACGAACTGGCGGCGGAGCGCCGGCGCTGGGGTGTATTATTCCAGGATGGCGCGCTGTTTTCCGCCCTGACCGTCGCACAAAATATTCAGGTGCCGCTGCGCGAGCATTTTAACCTGTCCCAGAATTTGATGGACGAGATTGCCGCATTGAAAATCTCCATGGTCGGGTTGTCACCGGAGGCGGGCGCGAAATATCCGTCCGATTTATCTGGCGGCATGCGCAAGCGCGCCGGGCTGGCGCGGGCGCTGGCGCTGGATCCGGCGTTGCTGCTCCTGGATGAACCTACGGCCGGGCTGGACCCCATTGGCGCCGCAGACTTTGACAGGCTGATCGTGGAACTGAAGGAAGCGCTGGGACTGACGGTATTTCTGGTCACCCATGATCTGGATACCTTGCATGCGGTATGCGACCGTATTGCGGTCTTGGTGGACAAGCGTGTAATTGTGGTTGGTACGATTGCTGATTTGTTGGAGTATAACCACCCATGGGTCGAGGAATATTTCAAGGGGCCCAGGGCGCGGGCGGCGAATATTAGCGTTGCATAAGCCGGGCCTGGAATGGCCAGAGAGGAATACAGGTGGAGACAAGAGCCCATCATCTGCTGATCGGAGGATTCGTCGTAGTCATGATCGGATTCCTGTTCGCGTTTCTGATCTGGCTGGCGAAAGTAGATATCGACCGGGAATATGTTGAGTACGATATCTATTTTGAGGAATCCGTAGCCGGCTTGCTGAAAGCCAGCAATGTGCAATATAACGGCATTCCCGTGGGCAAAGTGCTGTCAATCAGCATCGCCCCCGATGACCCGAGCAAGGTTCTGGTTCATATCAGGATCGATAGCGATGTTCCCATTCTTGTGGACAGCGTGGCCGTGTTGTCGATGCAGGGGCTGACCGGCGTTCTCATTGTGCAGATAGAGGGGGGCAGCCCGGACAGCGAGCATCTGTTGCCCGGAGATGAAGAGGAGCGCGCCGTTATCGCGTCCCGCGTATCACCCATACAGGAGCTTTTCGTGGGCGGGCCGGACCTGATTAACGAAGCCATCATCACCGTCGGCCGTTTGAACAAGCTGCTGGGTGACGAGAATCTGGCAAACATCGCCGCGGTCCTGGAAAACGCCGAGAACCTGAGCGGTGCGCTCGCCGCGCAATCCGGGAATTTCGAACGGATTTTCTCTGATCTGCAATTTGCCCTCGTTGATTTGCGCCGCGCCGCCGTTGCGGCGGAGCGCGTGGCCTCGAAGACCAGCGAGTTGCTGGCCGACGATGTCAAAGTCGCCATGGGTGGTCTTCGAGACCTGCTGACAACCGCGAACAGCCTTGCCGAAAATCTTGATGGCGTTGTTGGCGATAATCGGGCGGCGGTGACGGCTTTTGCCAGCGGAACCCTGCCCGAAATATCCAGGCTTGTGGTTGATATGCGGCGCCTGGCAATTGCCGTTTCCCAGCTGGCGGAAAAATTGGAAGCGAATCCTTCGGAGCTCATTTTTGGGACTCCGCGACCGGAATATAAAACCGAATGAGTGAACCATGACCCGCACTAAGAAATTGTTCAGACCTTGGTTTTCCACCCCGGTTCTGGCGCTTATCCCCGCCCTGCTGCTAGCCGGCTGCAGTTCGATAATCGATCTGCCGGGAGGTGGTGAGGCTCCAGCCCTTTACGAGCTGCGCGCCTATGACGGGCCAGGCCTGACGAGGCGAAACTGGATATTGTTTATCGAGGAGCCGTCGGTTTCGGGCGCCCTGAGTAGCGACCAGGTCGCTGTGCGGCTTGGCCAGCGCCGGCTCGAATATCTGGCGGGCGCCCGCTGGAGCGACAGAACAGCCCAACTTTTGGGGCGTTATTTTGAAGAGAGCATCGAAAATTCTGGTCTGGCCACCGTTGTTGGCGCCGGGACTGTGGAAATCGCCGGCGACTACCGGCTAAAAATCGATATTCGTGATTTCTCTGCCGATGTAAGCGGCGGAGGCCGTGCCGTAGTCAATGTGCGCTTTGGCTCTCTCGTCCTTCGGTCTGCGCCCGCAGAAATCGTTGGGCGGAAGCAGTTCGAGGCCAGCGCCGAGGCGCGCGGCCGGGGGGCGGAAGCGATTATCGAAGCGTTCAATAATGCCCTTGACCAGGCAACCGCCGGTCTGCTGGCATGGCTTGCCGAGATTCCCGATACAGGCGGAACGTGATACAGGCCGACCTCAGTTTTATAGACGATTTTTATTCCCGTCCCCTGGGACAGCGAACCAGGCATCTCCTCGGCGATGTCGTGAATAACCTGTTGGACAACACCGCCAGCCAGAACATCCTCTGTTGCGGCTACGGGTTTCCTTATCTCGAGCCCTTGGCGGGCAAGGCGCGCAGCGGGCTTGCATTCATGCCTGCGGCGATGGGCGTGCGGCGCTGGCCTGCTTCTGCACCAAACTCTGCCGCGCTCGTCGACCTGGCCCGATTACCACTGCCTGACAGCAGCTTCGATGCCGTTCTTGTCATCCATGGCCTGGAATTTTCTCCGGACCCGGGAGAATTTCTCAGTGAGATCTGGCGCATCCTGGTGCCCTCCGGCAAGGCCATTATTGTTGTGCCGAACAGGCGTGGAGCCTGGTCGCGTTCGGATCACACGCCCTTTGGCTATGGCCAGCCTTTTACCCGCCGACAGCTGGCCCGAATCCTGGGCACCAGCGGCTTTCGCCTGTGCAGCTTCCGTTCGGCACTTTACAGCCCGCCTTTTGAAGGGCAGCAGACACAGCGCTTGTTCGGTCTCGCCGAGGCGATGGGACGCAGGTTGTGGCCGAAATTCGCGGGCGTTTTGGTCCAGCGGGCCGAAAAGCAATTGTTGTCCGGCGAGGCCATCGCCAAGCCTGCGGCGCCTCTGGCGGCGGTGCGGCCGGCGCCCACCGCGTAATTTTCGACCATTAGCGCGGCACCAGGGGACCAAGTTCGGCGAGGATGATTGGCCCCATCGTAACCGCGCCGCCCTGCAGCGATATAGCCAGCGCCACGGGCGCGCCGGGCGCCGCGAGGTCGCGGAACAGCCGAATGGTCTCTGCTGCTTCCTGCCGATCCGCCGATTTGATCCATCCCGCCTCTTCCATATTTTGCAGCAGGCTCTCCGGATCAGAGGTCCTCAGCGATATGGCGCCCAGCGGCTGCAATTCGCTGTCCAGGGTTACGCTGCCGTCGCCTTCCACGCTCGTGTCGCCCCAACGCGCCGATATTTTACCAATATCGATGGTACTGCCTGCATCCCGCCAGGCGGCAAGCGAATAGGCTGTTAACCGCGGGAAGAATCGCCCGCGCGGCTGCAGTTCGACTGAAATCTCGTTCATGGGCGCCGTGTCTTCTTGCCCTTGGCCTTGGCTGCGGCCGTCGCCCGGAGCAAATCCGCTGACCGAGAAGGAAATATCGGCAAGGACAGGCTCCACCAGGCCCGAAACTGTCGCGCCTACGGAGTGCAGCCGCCGGGAGCGGAAATGTATTTCGGCGCGCCTGGCAAAAATCTCGCCGGCGGAGCCGGAAATAGCCTGGATGCGCGAGTCTTCAAGAATCAGCGAATAGCGCTCACCGCTTCCGTTGTCTGGTCTCAGGCTGGCACTCAGCAACCGGGGCTCAATTGTAACGGCGCTTGTCTTGTCTGTGCGGTAAGAAAGACTGATCAGGGAATCCGATGCGAAGAGGACGGCATGGCCGGGCCGCCAAGGTTGGAAAATGGCTTGCAGCGATGGCCCTGACCAGTCCAGCCTCAGCGGGCCGTCGCTGTAAGCGATCCCGACATTCTTGAAATCCAGGACCAGCCGGTAGGGGAAACCGGAGATATCCAGCTCCTGGTAATCGAATTCCAGCCCGCTGCGCGCCAGGTCATTCGCCATTTCCCGGACCCGGTCTTCCGCATGATAGGCCAGATAATACCAATAACCCGCGTAAGCCGCGAACGCTGCAATCAGAATTAGGATCAGAGGTTTCAGTCGCATCATCAATAAGCCGTCAGGGCTGCCTTGAGCCGTTTCTGTTATTCGCCGCGGGCCGTGCTGGAAAGACGCGTGGATGCGGAATCGATAGACGATTGCAGGCGGGCCATGAATTCAGCGCGCGGCAATCCGGGTTCAATGGGCTCGAGGAACACCAGCCGGATGGTTCCGGGATATCGATAAAAGGTTTCTTGCCCCCAATGGTCTCCGGCGTTCAGCGCCACGGGAATAACCGGCAGTCCCATGCGGCTGTACATGCCAAAAATGCCCGAGCGATAGGTGGTCTTGGAATCTGCATTGGCCCTTGTGCCTTCAGGGAAAATGATAATCTTCCGGCCATCACGTTTGGCGTCTTCAGCTTTGCGCAGCATCAGGCGCAGCGCGCTTGTCCCACGCTTTCTATCGACCGGTATCATGCCCATTTTAATGATGTACCAGCCGAATACGGGAATCCACATCAACTCACGCTTCAGGACGATGGCTGGTTGATCAAACAAGCCCTGGAATATTGTGGTCTCCCAAACCGACTGATGCTTGCAAGCCACTATGGCCGCGCCTTCCGGGACATCCTCCAGACCATGAATCTCGGTCTTTATTTTCGCGGTTATACGCAAAATGGGCGCAATGCCGCGCGACCAGTTAACCTGCACGAAGGTGGCCTGTCGCCGGGGCAGCAAAAACGCTATGGGCATCAGCAATGTCCAGGCGATGGTCCAGGCATAAAAAGCTGTATTGAATAATATTGAGCGCAAAAGGAGCACGGCGAATTAATCCCTGGTATCTGCAGGGCCCACGTAATCGCGGGCAATGCTGAAAAGATATTTGTTAAATTCCGAGGCCATGGACAAAACCGGAGCGTGGCTGTCCACGGCAAGCACAAAGAGCGTGACGTTTTCCATTTCTCTCCCCAATTCGAGCAGGGCGCGCGGCAGATGATAATCTGCCGTCACGATAAGCAAACTGCGGAATCCGTGTTGCCCCGCCCATTCTGCCGCCTCAATGGCATTGCCATGAGTGTCGCGAGCATTGCGGCCGAGATCAATGCAACAGGCTTGTTCCAACGCAGCCCCACCGAATGCGTTCAATATGGTCTCTCTGGCCAGTTCACGATTAACGCCTGATATCAGCAGACGCCGGCCCTTGCCCCAAGCCAGGTAATCAAGGCCGGCCTGCACGCGGCCCGGACTGCCGGTCAACACGACAATTCCGTCGACGCTGAGGCCCTCATCCGATTGGCCCGATTCCGGAAGTGTCGCCAGGAACCAGCCAAACCCGGCCAGCCAAAAAATGCCGGCCGCGATCACAACCTGCGTTACCCGCAGCATGACGATTGATTGGTATTTTTCAGGCGTTTCCATTTGGTTGCTACATTATTCTGGCCAGAGCCCGCATCACGGTCATCCCCGCCGTCTGGCGGGAAATCAGCGCCGTAATCAGCGGGATGGTGAGCATGCCTGCGGTCTGGGTCAGGGTCAGGGACATCTCCTGAACAAGCCCCCCTTCGATGCCGCTGGCCAGTTTATAAATCGCCAGCAGCGATGCAGCGGCCAGGAAGAAGCCGATAGAGCCGCCGCGAACGCCGTAATACATGAACCGGTAGCGAAACTCCTGGGCGATCACATCGTCTTCCGCGCCCATTAAATGGATGATCTCAATATTATCGCGGTGCGACGCCAGCCGGGCCTGGGCACCAAACACCACAATGGCGGTGGTCGCAAAAACGATCAGCAGAACAGCCAGTATTGCGGCGGCGGCTATGGCTCCCGCGGTTCTCGACAATTCGCCGATCCATTGCTGGTGGTCGTCCAGCCTGGCATCGGGGGCCACCTCCGCCAGTTGGGCGCTAAGCGCATCAAGATCAAGCCGTACGCCCTGCAGCAGGTCCACCTTGATCAGCGCTGGCACAGGCAGGTCGTCACTGACGTTTCCTGTTCCCAGCCACGGCTCCAGCAGGCTGCGTAAGTCGTCATCAGACAATAATTCCGCGGACGCGACGCCCGGTGTTGCCTGCAATAACGCCAAAGCCGCCTGAGCCTGTTGCTGCCGCTGATCCCGGTCAGCCTGGACGATCTGGACGGTGGCGCTGTTATTCAGGTCCGCCGACCAATCCTGCGCCGCGTTATAGATTCCCAACCCGGAGGCGGTGGCCATGGTGCAGAGATAAACCATTACCGCGATCACCCAGGGCAAAATACCCCCACCCTCCTTGCCCTCTGGCAGGAAGCGCAGTTTAGGCTCGAAACTCATGACTGCCGCTCATTTTGGTTCGGCGCCTGCGAACTGGCCATGCCGCCGCCGATTATTTCAAGGGCGCCGTTATGCAGCCGAAGTTCGGGTACTTTAACGCTGGTCACAATTGATGTGTCATGGGTGGCGATCACGGTGGTGGTGCCCAGCTTGTTCAATTCCAGGAACAGATGAATAAGCCGCTGGCCCATTTCGGGGTCGACGTTACCGGTCGGCTCATCGGCCAGCAACAGGTCGGGCCGGTTTATCACCGCGCGGGCAATTGCCAGCCGCTGTTTCTCGCCACCCGACAGCGTCGATGGGCGGGCGTCCATGCGGCCCTCAAGCCCGACCCAGCACAGAAGCTCTTCCACATGGTCGCGAATCTTGTCGGGCTCGCCGCCGGCTATTATCAGCGGAAGCGCCGCGTTCTCCACTGCCGTCATATGCTCAAACAGGCGGAAATCCTGGAATACCACGCCGATGCGACGCCGCAATGCCGACAGTTCGGATCTCTTGGCTGTGGAGATATCCTGCCCGAATAATGTAATCAGGCCGCGTGACGGGCGCCGCGCCAGATACAGCAGCTTGAGCAGGGATGATTTTCCGGCGCCGCTGGGGCCGGTCAAAAAGTGAAAGGAACCACGCTCCAACTCGAAGCTGATATCCTGAAGCACTTCCGAACCGTGGCCGTAGCGCATTCCCACATTTTCGAACCTGACCAAGCCGATCTACTCCCTGATTGTCCCGCCCGGCGCGTGCAGTGTACCGGATATAATAGAATTACACCGCGCGAATCCTGCCGTCCAGATTGATAAATTCCGCAGCATGCGCGATTTCTGCGCGCAGTCTGTGTAGCACTTCGTTGAAGGTCAAAGCACTGGACTTTTTCTTACGAAGGCGGTCTTCTCGGGCCAACAGGAAATCCGGTGTATATTTGGCAAGACAATGATTCTCTCCTGCCCAAATTGCGAAACACGATTTGTAGTGCCCCCGGCGGCCATTGGCCCCGTGGGGCGGCGTGTGCGCTGTGCAAATTGCCGCCATGACTGGTTTGCAGGTCCGCCGGATGAGAGCCTTGAAATAGTCCCCGAATTTGTAGACAAAAGCGCCGATCAGGCCGCCGAAGATGAGACGTCAGAGGCGCCGCCCGAGGCTGCGCCAGAGCCAGAGCCGGAAGCAAAGGAGCCAGAAGAGGAGGCCACGCCGGACTCTGCGGAAGAGGAAGAAGCTGCCGAAGAAAACCCGCCGGAAACCCCGGAAACCGATGTAGAGGAGGTTCCCGGCGACAGCGAAGGAGAGCCGGCGGAATCCGAAAAACCAGATGAGTTTGCCGAAGAGGAATCTGCCGACACCGATACGCCGGCCGCCGAAAAAGAGTCTGAAGATAAGTCCGGAGATGGGGCTGATGCCGAACCGGAACCTGAACCTGAACCCGAAGATACCGGCGCTGCGGAGGAGAAATCGGAGAAATCGGAAGACCAGGGCGATGAATCGGAGCCTGTTGAAGAGGCCGCGCAGGAGGACGAAGAGGACGATATTTTTGCGCAGCGCTCCAGGCGAATAAAGTCAAAATCCCTGCGCAGCAATGTTCCTGTCGTCAAGAAGGATTCCTCGGCGCTTGTTGCTGGCGGTTGGATCGGATTGATTTTTTTCATCCTGACAACGCTGTGGATAATTTCCTTCAAGCAGGAAAACCTGATGGAAGCATGGCCTCCGTCAGAGAATTTATATGCGGCATTGGGCATGGAAATCGAGGTCAAGCAGGAAGAAGTTGCCGCACCGTTACCGAATCCGAGCACATTTGTTGAATTCACCCACGGCGTCGAGACCGAAATTGTTGAAGGCCAAATCAATTTGATTATTTCCGGAAAAGCAAAAAACAATGGGACTTTCGCCGTGGATATCCCGAATATGAGGGGAATCCTGCGGAATGCGGCCAAAGAGGAAATCCGCAGCTGGACTTTTACTGTTGAGCCGGCGACCCTGCCGCCAGGGGAAGAGCGCAGCTTTTCCACCGTTGCCGAAGATATCCCGCCGGAAACCGCCGAATTCGAACTCCTTCCCGAATGGCCCGGCGAGACCTCGCCAAACTCCAACAGCAGCGATTGACGAGATCCCCATGGCGCGAATTCTTGTAGCTGACGACGAAGATAGCGTGCGCAGCTTTGTCTCCCGGGCTTTGGAGCTGAGCGGGCACGAGGTCTCGACCGCGCCCGACGGCGGGGCGGCCCTGAATTTGGCTCTGCAGGAAGATTTTGATTTGTTGCTCACCGATATCCGGATGCCTGTGATGGATGGCATAGCGCTGGCGCTGAATGTTACGGCGAAGCGCCCGAACCTGCAGGTGTTGCTGATGACAGGGTATGCGACCGAAGAGCAGCGTGCCCATAATCTGGATAGCCTGATCGCGGGGATTATCAGCAAGCCCTTTACCATCGAGCAGATTACGGAACTGGTGGACAGGACTCTCGCCCGAAAAATCACCTAAAACCGCCGCAACAGCCGGCGGATATAGTCCAACTCGATTTCAGGACGGTCAGTTCGGCTGAGGCGTTCGCGTAATTCCTGCAGAATCCTTTGCGCGGCCTCCATATCGGATTCCCGGGGGAGTGGAATATCCCCTGTATCCAGTCCGGAGGGGCGCCCCAACGGGTCTGTTCCCGCAGCGCCCGCCCGCATCCCGGCAAGGCTTTTGGATAATTGCCGATCAAGCTCACCGATTCCCTCGGCCAAAGCCTCCAGCGCTTTTTCCTGGGCGGCAAGTGCAGGCGGCGCGTCGTTCTCTCCCAGGTGGCCCTCGGCCCTGGACATGCTGGTCGCCGCCTCGTTCAAGGCAGATGGCGCCTGAATTCCCGCGGCGCGGAGGTTTTCAAGAGCTTGCCCGAGCGCGCTCCCGATCTCGCCCTGTTCCTGTGCCTGCGCAGACAGATCGGCATTGGCGTCTCCGAGGCGTTCCCTCAGCGCCTGGAGCAAACTTTGCCTTGCTATACGGTCCTTCAGGCGGGCCTGCTGGCGGCGGATATTTTCCAGCTCGTTCATCGCCTGCGCGCCTTCCATTAATCTACGGTATTCTTCAGCAGACATTGGCGCCGGCGATATATTTTCCATCATGCCCCGCAAGGCATTGAGCAATTCCAGCGCTTCCGCGGTTTTCCCCGCCGCCGCCAGGTCGCGGATTTGCTTGAGCAGGGCATCCAATGACCGGGCGTCAATTGCCCGCATCTTCCCCATTTCCATCTCATTGGGCGGCTCCGCGCCGGATAGCGCTTTCGACAGGTACTCCTGCATCAATCGCGCGATCTGCTCGGTCAGCGCATCAAAATCCTCGGACCCGACCGAATTCTCCAGCATGCGCGCAGCTTCACTGAATGCGTCCCTGAGCGCGCGTTCCGCAGCCGAAGTTTTTCCGTCCTCAAGATGCAGGGCGGCGTCCCACAACAGGTCAGTGACTTCCCGCAGGCTTTCCGCGTCGCTGGCCCGTGTGAGGCGCACCGTGGCAAATCGCAGCGCCGAAAAAATCGCCAGGTCATGCTGAAATTCAGCGCGGTTTCTCGCCTGGATATCCAGGCGTCGCGCGGCGCTTTCCCGGCGTTCCGGGTTGGCAAACAGGCCCTTGCGAATGTAATTCAGATTTTTAGCGACCGGGTGAGTAAAGATTCGCTCGGGCAGGGTGAAAGGCGCCCATGGGCTGCTGCCCTGCTGGCCGATGGCGTCGTGGACCAGCAAGCGCCCCTCGACCGCCAGTCCGGCCCAAGGATGTGGCGTCAGGTCGGAAAAGAAGGTTCTTCGGACAGGCTCGTTTCGCGTTTCCGCGCCAGCCAGTTCCAAATCCAGTGTTTCGATCTCGTCCGGTTGGTCCGCCGTGGCTCCGGCCAAGCGGATTTCAAGCGTAACAGCAGTGACGCCGTAATCGTCCCGCAGGACATAATCCACGCGCAGGGCTTTGCGAGCGGTGGGCGCGGGGTCTTTGCGGAAAAAAACCTGTGGCGGTTGATCGGCGAGGGCGGTCACATGCCAGCGCGCGCGCAGCCCAGACCCGGCGCGAATCTCCAGATCGCCGCTCTTCCCGATGGTTTGCTCAATCTCGTAAAAAGCGCCTTTCTTCTCGAATTTTTGACGCGCACCGGCAAATGTCAGAACCGGCCTGCGCCAGCTCCCTTCCACGCGAGCCGATAATATGCTGCCCTCAGGCACAACCAGATCGGGCAGTTCCTGCGGCCCGTTCTGAATCGGCGTCTCCCGCGAGAGCAAAGTTTGCGGCAAGAGGCCGGTATATTCCGGCGGCGTCACCCATGCCTGCACCGATAGCGGGCTGTCCGAATTTCCAAACTGCGGCAGGAAAGCAATCTCCAGCCGGCGGCCCCAGTCGCTGCCCGCGTCCACCAGCCCCACCAGCAAGACCATCACCAACAGGGTGCGTATGGCCCTGGGATCGCGGTATTGCAGGCCGGCGCGCGGGGCCTGCGCCTTGACGGCTGTCAGGCTTTCAAGCGCTCGTTTACGGTGCAGCGCCCATATCGCGCGGCCCAATGTCCCGGAGGCAGTAACTGGTTCATCGTCCGTCATGTCCATTGGGCGGTGCTCCAGTTCCGCCTGTTTTTCCAGTCGTCGCCGCACTGCGTTTTTACTGGGCCACCTGAAGGTCGCTATGGCGCGCCGGGAAAACAGCAGGCCGCCGCCCAGGCAGCCGGTCAGTGCCAGTAAATGAACCCAATAGGGAAAGCGAGACCAGGGGTCGAAAAGCGATAGAGCGACATAAAATCCGATGATGGCGACTGCGGGCCACAGGGCGGGCCAGAGAAGCTCAAACGCCATTACCCAGCGGGCGACGGTCAAATGCCGGCTGAGGCGGGCGTCCAGAAGGATATTTTGTTCAGTCCTCCTGATGTCTTTCACGGTAGCTCTCCGGCGGTTCCAGATCGCCCTTTTTCCCGCAGGATTGCAACGGCAACAGGGCTATGAGAAGAGCCAAGCTGATCAATAGTCTGCTCATTCCAGTTCCTTCCTGGCCAGTTCCTTCCTGGCAATTGCGATGGCGGCGCGCACGGCTCCGGGCGCAGTGCCGCCAAGACCCGAACGGCTCGCGACGGATTTGTCCGCGGCCAGGACGCTAAATACGTCCGCATTTATTCCGGGCTCGATCTTTTGCATTTCCGCCAGGGCCAGTTCCGCCAGGCCGCAATTCTTTTCTTCGGCCAGTTTGACGATTGATCCGGTGATGTGATGCGCCTTGCGAAACGGTAATTCCAGGCTACGCACCAGCCAGTCGGCCAGGTCGGTTGCGGTCAGGAAACCCGCATTGGCGGCCTCTGCCATGCGTGCCTTGTCAACTTCCAGGTCCGCAATCATGCCGGTCATTACCGCGATGCAGGATTCAAAAGTTCCGGCGGCGTCGAAGACCGGCTCCTTGTCCTCTTGCATATCCTTGGAATAGGCCAGCGGCAGGCCCTTCATGACAACAAGCAGGCCAGTGAGAGAGCCGATGATACGTCCTGCCTTGGCGCGCACCAGTTCGGCGCCATCGGGATTGCGTTTCTGCGGCATGATCGACGAGCCGGTTGAAAAGGAATCGCTGAGCCGGACGAAAGCGAATTGCGGGCCCGACCAGAGCACAATTTCCTCCGCAAGCCTTGAGAGATGAACGGCTGCGATGGAAAGTGCGGAGAGAAATTCGAGGGCAAAATCCCTGTCCGAAACTGCGTCCATTGAATTGCGCGCGGGCTCCCTGAATTCCAGCGCATCGGCGGTGGCCGCACGGTCTATGGGAAAGGGGGTTCCGGCCAACGCGCCCGCACCCAACGGGCATTCATTCAACCGCTCGCGGCAGTCGGCCAGCCTGCTCCGGTCACGCCGGGCCATCTCATAATAGGCCATCAGATGGTGACCAAAAGTCACCGGCTGCGCCCCCTGCATATGCGTGAAGCCGGGCATGATCGTATCGGCATGGGTCTCGGCCTGCGCAATGAGGGCCCCCTGAAAAGCTTTCAGCCCGTCATCCAGTGCGTCGATATTGTCCCTGACCCACAGCCTGAAATCAGTGGCCACCTGGTCGTTGCGTGAGCGTGCCGTGTGCAGCCTGCCGGCATCTTCGCCGATCAGCGCCGCCAGCCGCGCTTCCACGTTCATGTGAATGTCTTCAAGCTTGGCATCAAAAGGAAAGCTGCCGTCGGCGAGCTCCTTCTCAATCAAATCGAGCCCCTCAAGAATTCTTGAACTGGCCTCGCTTGATATTATCCCGGTTTTGCCCAACATTCGACAATGGGCGCGGGAAGCCCGAACGTCCTGTGCCGCCAGACGCCGGTCAAAATGCAGGGAGCTATTGATACCTTCCATGGCTTCGACCGGGCCACGATCGAACCGCGCGCCCCACATTGCATTGGAGCCCGCATTGCCGCTATCCTGTCCACTGCTCTTTTCGGCCATTTTTCAAATTCCCTTGGCGGAGGTTAACCACATGAAGCAAAGGTTGGTGCTAATAGCCCTGCTGACCGCCATAGTCGCTGGCGCAGCATACATTGCTGCGCAGAAACCGCAATTGCCGGGCGCGCTTCAGGCGCTTGCCGTTGGCGACCTGGTGCGGTTCGAGATATTCGACGAGCCGCAGCCGGCGCCCGCGACCGCCTTTCTGGACCGGGCCGGTAATTCGGTGAATTTGGCTTCATTCCCCGGCCAGGTGGTGCTGGCAAATTTCTGGGCCACCTGGTGCGTGCCATGCCTGGCCGAGATGCCCGCCCTCAATCGGCTGCAACAGCGAATGGGCAGCGAGAAGTTCAGGGTGATTACAATCTCGCTTGATCGCAAGGGCTTTGCAGTCATCGACCCGTTTTTTGCCGAAAACGGGATCGACGCGCTTGCAGCCTATCTGGACAGATCGAATAAATTATCGCTGGAGGTCGGCGCCACCGGGCTGCCGACGACTGTCTTGATCGGCGCCGACGGGCGCTGGCTGGGCCGCTATATTGGCGACGCCGACTGGGACTCAGCGGCAATGGCGCGTTTTCTGGAAGTGGCGATTGAGAGCGAAAAAGACGGGTTCTAAATTTCGTCCACCGCGACGGTCCAGGGCTCGGCCTCGCCCGCAACCTTCCATTCCTGCATTGCCGGCAGTGCGATCATGGTCTCCATGTAGTTGGCCAGGGTGCCCGGCGCGGCTATGCCGTAAGTGCGAAACCGCCATATGACCGGCGCATAAAAGGCATCAGCAGCGGAAAAATCACCGAACAGCATATCCCCACCGGCGCCAAATCGGTCGCGGCAGGTCTGCCAGATATCGAAAATCCGGTCGATATTGGCGGTTACCGCATCCGAGCAGGAGAAATCCCTGTGATCACCGCGAATATTCATCGGCATTTCATTGCGCAGTGCGGAAAAGCCGGAATGCATCTCCGCGGCGATTGAGCGGGCAAAGGCGCGTGCTTCGACGTCTTCCGGCCAGAGATTCTTCTCCGGGAACAGCTCCGCCAGGTATTCGACTATGGCCAGCGTATCCCAGATAATCCGCTCGCCTTGCAGCAGAACCGGCACACAGCCATTCGCTGAAAACCCGGCGGTCCTTTTACGGAATTCATCTGTGTCCAGCGGCAGCAGTTCTTCCTCGAATTCGATGCCGAATTGTTTCATCAACAGCCAGGGCCTGAGCGACCAGGACGAATAATTCTTGTTGGCGATGATCAGCTTCAGGGCGGTCATGGCTGTCTATCTTGTTGGAACCGGGTCGCCGTCGCCGCTGTAATCATAAAACCCGCGGCCTGTTTTTTTGCCCAGCCAGCCCGCCTCGACATATTTGACCAGCAGCGGGCAGGGGCGGTATTTGGAATCCGCAAGCCCTTCGTAAAGCACCTGCATGATCGCAAGGCATGTATCCAGCCCAATGAAATCGGCCAGCGTCAGGGGCCCCATGGGATGATTGGCGCCCAGCCGCAGGCCCCTGTCGATGCCTTCCACGGTGCCGACGCCCTCGTACAGGGTATAAATCGCCTCGTTGATCATGGGCATCAGAATGCGGTTGACGATAAAGCCGGGAAAATCCTCCGAGACCGCCGAAATTTTTTCCAGATTATCGGCCAGTTCCTGAACAGCGGCAAATGTCTCGTCGCTGGTGGCGATGCCGGGAATAAGCTCTACCAGCTTCATCAGCGGCACGGGGTTCATAAAATGCATGCCGACGAATTTGTCCGGCCGGTCGGTCGATGACGCCAGCCGGGTGATGGAAATTGATGAGGTGTTTGACGCGACCAATGCCTCGGGCTTCAACTTCGGGCAGAGTTCCGCGAGGATCGCCTTTTTTACGGCCTCATCCTCGGTCGCCGCCTCAATGGCGATATCCACATCACCAAAAGCATCCAGCCCGGCCACTGGCGTAATGCGGGAAAGCGCGGCCTCCATGTCATCGCCGGAGATGATCTCCTTGGCCACCTGCCGGGTCATATTGCGGCGAATCACCGCGAGCCCGGCGTCCGCCTGCTCCTGCTTCAGATCACTCATCACCACGTCATATCCGTGCAGGGCGGCAACGTGGGCAATACCGTTACCCATCTGTCCCGCCCCGATCACGCCTATTTTCTTGATCATGAAATAACTGTCCTTCCCGCGCCGCGAATTCCGCTACAGCGCCTTTTCCAGTTCGGGCAGGGCGTCGAACAGGTCCGCCACCAGGCCGTAGTCGGCGATCTGGAATATGGGCGCTTCTTCGTCCTTGTTGATTGCAACGATGATCTTGCTGTCTTTCATGCCCGCCAGATGCTGGATGGCGCCGGAAATGCCCACGGCGATATAGAGGTCGGGCGCAACTATTTTTCCGGTCTGGCCGACCTGGAAATCGTTGGGCGCGAATCCTGCGTCGACCGCGGCGCGGCTGGCGCCAACGGCCGCTCCCAGTTTGTCGGCCACGGCCTCGACCAGCTTGAAGTTCTCGCTGCTGCCCATGCCGCGTCCGCCGGAAATAATAATTTTTGCGCTGGTAAGCTCGGGGCGCTCCGACTTGCTCAGCTCGGCTTTCACGAAGCTGGAGAGGCCGGGATCCTCGGTCGCGGGCGCATCCTCAATGCTGGCGCTGCCACCCTCGGCGGCCGCAGCAGCAAATGCCGTGGTGCGTACGGTAATTATCTTCTTGGCGTCGCTGCTCTGTACCGTCTGGATGGCATTGCCCGCATAAATCGGACGTTTGAAAGTATCGGCACTGTCGACGGCAATAATTTCTGAAATCTGTGCCACATCCAGCGCCGCCGCAACACGCGGCATGAAATTCTTGCCGGTGGTGGTGGCGGGCGCAAGGATCGCGTCATACTCGCCTGCCATGCCAGTAACCAGATTTGCCAGGGCCTCGGCCAGGGGATGCTCGTAGGCCGGCGCATCGGCCTGCAAAACCTTGGTCACGCCAGCCACCTTTGCGGCGGCCTCGACGACGGCGCCGCAATCAGCTCCGGCGACCAGTATATGGATGTCGCCGCCCAATTCTCCGGCTGCGGTGACCGTGTTCAGGGTCGCGTCCTTGAGGACGCTGTTATCATGTTCGGCAACAACCAGAACCGCCATCAGATCACTCCCTCTTCCCTGAGTTTTTCGACCAGTTCCGCGACGCTCTCGACTTTAATGCCGGCCTGGCGTCCGGCCGGTTCCTCGACCTTCAGGATGGTCAGGCGCGGTGTCATATCGACACCATAGTCTTCCGGTGTTTTTTCGGCGATCTCTTTCCGCTTGGCTTTCATGATGTTCGGCAGCGAGGCGTAACGCGGCTCGTTCAGTCTCAAATCGGTGGTCACCACCGCCGGCATTTTGATTTCAATGGTCTCCAGCCCGCCATCGATCTCACGCGTGACATTCAGGCTGCCGTCGCCGACCGTTATTTCGGAGGCAAAAGTGCCCTGGGCCCAGCCCAGCATCTGGGCCAGCATCTGGCCGGTCTGGTTGCAGTCGTCGTCGATCGCCTGTTTGCCCATAATCACCAGGTCGGGGCTTTCTTCATCGACAATTGCTTTCAGCAGTTTGGCGACCGCAAGCGGCTCCGCCTCGGCGTCCCATTTTACCAGGATTCCGCGGTCGCCGCCCATGGCCAAGCCGGTGCGGATGGTTTCCCGGGCCTGTACCGGCCCAATTGAGACAACGATAATTTCTTCGCCCTTGCCTGCCTCTTTCAGGCGGATCGCTTCTTCGATGGCGATTTCATCGAAGGGATTCATCGACATCTTCACGTTGGCAAGTTCGACGCCCGTTTGGTCGGATTTGACCCTGACCTTGACGTTAAAATCGACCACCCGCTTTACCGGGACCAGAATTTTCATCCGCGATGTGTCCTTGATTTTCCCTGCTTCTCGGGCCGATAGCGATACCCGATGCACCGCATCGAGTCAATGATCCGGAGGGGGTATGGCAACAGCGGAATTGGCCCCCGATGTTGCGCTGGAAGCGGTTTTGCCCTCCAGCGTCTCAGCCACCTCAAGGCTCGCGGTTGGCGCCGGGCAGCCATAGAACATCCGCCTTGCCTTCGTTGTTCAAATGCCTTGCCAGTACGAACAGAAGGTCGGAAAGGCGGTTGATATAACATAACGCCGCCGCGTTCAGGGCCTCGCTCGAAGCCAGGCCCACCATCTCCCGCTCGGCGCGGCGGGTTATGGTGCGCGCCACATGGATATGGCTGGATGCGGCGCTGCCTCCGGGCAGGACGAAGCTCGATAGCGGCTGCAGCGCCCCGTTGATGAGATCAATTTCCCTCTCCAGCCTCTTGGTCTGGGCGTCGGTCATGCGCAGCGCGTTATCACTGGCCTCACTGCCAGGGGTGGCCAGATCGGCCCCCAGATCGAACAGGTCGTTCTGCACCCGCGCCAGTATTTCGTCGGCGTCTCCCTTGGTGAAGTTTCTCGCAAGGCCGATCGCGGCGTTGGTTTCATCCACAGCGCCAATCGCCGCAAAACGCTGGTCACTTTTGACGCGCCGCTCGCCGCCAACCAGCGACGCTTCGCCCTTGTCGCCGCCGCGGGTATAGATTTTTGTTAATTTGACCATCGGCAGTGCTATCGGCCCTCGAGGATAACCAGAATGACAATCAGACCGATTGCCAGAAACTGCGCCGCAATCCGCCAACGCATTAATTTGTTCGACAGGCGCGCTGCTTCCTTTCCCCGCCGGCCCATGGCCAGCAGGCCCGCAATCAGGATCACCAGGACAATCAGCAGAGCCGTGAAAACCAGAATCGTCATCATTCCCATAAATTCGTTATATCCCTCCCGGTCCTTCCAGTCCCCCCTAATTCCGCCAATTGCGTCCGCGGCCAGTGTTCTATAGGCTCTGCCAGCACCAGCAGGAGTAGCCGTTTTGAGCAAAACCCCGACCAGCATTACCTGTCTGGCCGATATTGAGGCATTCGAGGGCACTCCCTGGCGCGATCGGCTGACCGCAACCAACACCTACGATCTGATCCAGCGAGCGGCGGCGGAATTCGCCGACCGGCCTGCGCTCAAGTTCCTGCTTGAGGGTGACGTGGATGAGAAGCCGTTGGTCGTTTCTTACAGAGAATTGGGGGCGAGGGTTACCCAGGCGGCAAACCTGTTCCACAGCCGCGGCGTAGGCAGGGACGACGTTGTGTCCTACATCCTGCCCAACCTGACGGAGACCCATTACACAATCTGGGGTGGCCAGGCAGCGGGGATTGTCAATGCCATCAACCCGTTTCTGGAGCCGGAGACGATCCTCGAATTGCTGCGGGCGGCGGGCACCAAGGTTCTTGTGACATTGGCGCCAATGCCGGGCTGGAGCGAGATATGGGATAAGGTTGCGCCCATTATCGATGCGGTCGGCACCATACAGACTGTTTTCCAGGTCGTTCCCCGACCGGTCTGGAAAGGGGTTGGCGCGGCGGCGGGTGCAACGGATGGCGGGATTCCCATACTGGATTTCAATACTGCCATGGCGGAGCAAACCGCCGACCGGCTGGTCAGCGGGCGCGTCATCGTGGAATCGGATATCGCTGCCTATTTTCACACCGGCGGCACCACGGGCACGCCCAAGCTGGCGCGGCACAGCCACTTGAACGAGGCCTTTATGCCCATGGCAGTGGCCCTGAACATCCAGATGGACGAACAGAGCGTCATGTTCTGCGGTTTGCCGCTTTTTCATGTCAATGCGGTGATGGTCACCGGCGTGAACGCCTTTTATCGCGGCAGCTGCGTTGTTCTTCTAACGCCCCTGGGTTACCGCTCGCCGAAGGTCATCGCGAATTTCTGGAAGCTGGTGGAAAAATACCGTGCCACGACCTTCTCCGGGGTTCCCACCCTGTTTGCAAAGCTGTTGGGCGTCCCAACAGGCGGCGCTGATTTGAGCTCTCTCAAATACGCTGTCTGCGGCGCCGCGCCAATGCCAAGAGAATTGATCCGCCAGTTCCAGAGGGTAACAGGGGTGGGTATCCTCGAGGGTTATGGCCTGACCGAGGGCACCTGCGTGAGTTCGTGCAATCCTCTGGATGGGGAGCGGCGCGTGGGGTCGATTGGCTACCGCATCGCCTATCAGGAGATGAAGGCGGTGATGCTGGACGACAAGGGCTTATACCTCGGCGATTGCGGAGAAGACGAGGTCGGCGTCATCGCCATTCGCGGCCCCAACATCTTCGCCGGTTATTTGCAGGAAGAGGCCAATATCGGGCTCTTTCTCGATGACGGCTGGATGCTGACCGGCGATCTGGGGCGCTGTGACAAAGACGGCTATTTCTGGCTCACCGGCCGGGCCAAGGATGTCATCATTCGCGGTGGGCACAATATCGATCCGGGCCTGATCGAAGAGGTTCTGGCGCTGCATCCGGCGGTCGAACTGGCGGCGGCCGTTGGCCAACTGGATGCTTACGCTGGCGAGCTGCCGGTGGCTTTTGTTGCGCTCTCTGCGGGCGCTTCAGTGGAATCAGGAGAATTGGAAGATTTGGCCCGCAAGAATATCACCGAGCGCGCGGCGGTGCCCGTGCGAGTCGAAATACTGGATCAGATGCCGGTCACCAGCGTTGGCAAGATATTCAAGCCGGCCCTGCGTTGCAGCGCGGCAGTCCATGCCCTGACCAAGGCACTGACGGACGCGGGGATTACAGTTGGACTCGAGGTCTTTGACGACAAGCAACGGGGCATGGTGGCCCGCGTTACGTCGGATGCCGACGAGGCGGCTATCGGCAAAGTCCTGTCTGATTTCGCGATTTGCTGGGAAAAAGCCTGATCTTATCCGCCGGTCAGGTTCCCGAGCCGGTTGATAATTGCCTCCGGGCTTTCACCGCCCTGGCGCAGCGATCTGAGTGTCTCTGCCTTGTCGCGTTTGGCGAAGCGCCTTCCCCGGGCGTCGCGGATCAGCGGGTGGTGGATGTAGCGTGGTGCGGGATAGCCAAGCAACGCCTGCAAGACGCGGTGAATGTGGGTGGCGTGAAAAAGATCTTCGCCCCTGATGACATGGGTCACCCCCTGCAGCGCATCATCCACGGTGACCGCCAGATGATAGGAGGTGGGCGTATCCTTTCGCGCCAGCACCACGTCGCCCAGCGAGCGCGGATCGGCCTTCACCGGCGCTCCCCCTCCTTCCTGCCAACGCAAAGGCCAGTCGCCCTGCTGTTTTAGAAGGGCAGTCGCTTTTTCCAGATCCAGGCGCAGCGCATATGCCGCGCCAACGCCTTCCTTTATCTGTATCTGATGCGCTGACATGTCCCGGCAAATACCCGGATATATTGGCCCGTCCGGGCCTTTCGGGCCGGGCAGGTCATGAGGAGCCGAAGGGCTATGTGCGATTTCGTCAGCGATCTCGCGCCGGGTGCAGAAACAGGGGTAAAGCAGCCCCTGCGCCCGAAGCGTATCAAGCGCAGTCTCGTAATCCGCGAAATGATCCGATTGCCGTCTCACCGGCTCCTCCCAGGCGATACCCAACCAGGCGAGGTCTTCCATGATGGCGGCCTCGAATTCCGGCCTGCAACGCCCCTTGTCAATATCCTCGATGCGCAACAGGAAACGCCCATCGGCTTCACGGGCCGCATGCCAGGCCTGCAGGGCTGAAAAAGCGTGCCCCAGATGCAGGTGCCCGGTGGGGCTGGGGGCGAATCTGGTTACGAATTTATCGCGCATGGAGCACTCGGTTGGTTTTGAGGATCGATTGAGTTAAACAGATTAGCCCAAACTGTGAGCGCCAAGAAGGAGTTAGAGTTGGTGAGCGATGCTGTTGTTTCCCAATTGACGGGGCCCGTCCTGGAGCCGGAAAACGGCCAGCCCGAAAGCATGGTTATTCTTTGTCACGGGTACGGTTCCAACGGCAATGACTTGATCCAGCTGGCGCCGCAATGGCAGGCAATCCTGCCCGGCACGGTCTTTCTCTCACCCGATGCGCCTGAAGATTGTCCCGGGGCGCCAGGAGGCTATCAATGGTTCCCGTTGACCACCATGAGCAAGGAAGAGCGCAAGGCGGGCGTATACAAGGCAGCGCCGGTACTCGACGCATTCATCGACCAGTCGCTAGAGAAATACGGGCTTTCCGAGAACCGGCTGGCGCTGGTCGGATTCAGCCAGGGCACCATGATGGGCCTGCATGTGGGCCCACGGCGCAAGAAGCAGTTGGCGGGTATTCTGGGCTTTTCGGGGGCTTTGGCGGCGCCCGAGAACCTGATAGCTGAAATGAAATCGAAGCCGCCGGTGGCGCTGTTCCACGGCAACCAGGACAGCACTGTCCCGTTTCCCGCCATGTTCGAGGCGGCGGGGGCGCTGGAAGCCGCCGGGGTGGAAGTGCAGCGCCATTTGAGCCAGGGCATTGCCCATTCCATTGCTCCCGAAGGTCTGCAAAAAGGCGGCACTTTTCTCGCTACCATATTCGGCTGAGGCGTTTTCTCAATGTTGCCGCCGTCGCTGGCGGCACTCAATCAAGATAAAATGTTGTCATGCAGGGGAAACGCCGTATCCTGCCCGGTATGTTGCAGATGGCGCAGAAAACACCGGAGGCCTGTCCGGCTCTCGTTCTCAACGCGGATCACCGCCCGTTGAGCTATTACCCGCTGTCTCTCTGGTGCTGGCAGACGGCCCTCAAGGCGGTGTTTCTGAACCGCGTCAACATTATTTCAGAGTATGAGCGGGTGGTCCACTCGCCTTCGATCGAAATCAAGCTGCCCAGCGTAATTTCACTGAAAAATTATATCCGCCCCGCCAAGCATCCGGCCTTTACCCGGTTTAACCTGTTTCTGCGCGACAGCTTCGCCTGCCAATATTGCGGCGCCATGGACGACCTGACTTTCGATCATGTGGTCCCGCGAGCCCAGGGTGGGCGCACGACCTGGCAGAATGTAACCACCGCCTGTGCCCCCTGCAACCTTAAGAAAGGCGGCCAGTCGCAACGCCAGGCGTGCATGCAGCCGCGTATCCGACCGTACCGTCCATCATCCTATCAGTTGATGGAGAACGGCCGGTCCTTCCCGCCAAACTATCTGCATGAAAGCTGGCGCGACTATCTCTATTGGGATACCGAGCTGGAGGCCTAAATTCTTTTCGACAGCCAGATGGCGGCGCGGCAGCCGGCCTTGATGCCGCCCGACAGCAATCCGTAACCGGGCGTCTGTTCCGCGCCGTGCTTTATTGCCGTATCCCGGTGCTCAACTTCGTCGGCCTGGAAGGCTTTAACCGTTTTGTTCAGTTCCGGCTCCACGTCCCAATGATCCAGCAGGTCGCGCTGGGACTGGTAATGCTCGTCGATCACTTCCTCAACAGCGGCTGTGCAGGCCATGGCGGCGCGGGTCCCCATCAGTGCGGTGGCCGCACCCAGCGCAAAGCCGGCCATATGCCAGATCGGATTGAGCACCGTCGGGCGGACTTTCCGGTCGCTCATGATCTCCTCGAAGACCTGCAAATGCTCTTTTTCCTGTTCGGCCATGCGGCGGATGACAGGTGTCAGACTGTGATCAGGGCCGAAGACCGCCAACTGGCCTTCGTAAATACGCGCCGCGCTATACTCGCCCGCGTGATCGACCCGGATCATGCTGGCGACCTCTTCGGCCATGCTGGGGTCGCCGGGTAGCGGGCGCAGCGGACGCGCGCTAACCGTTTCCTGTGGTTGGTCAGTCATTGGCTTGTCGTCCTTTTCCTGAAATGGGGCCATGCCAGCAGCCCGAAGGCACCCGTCCCCAGCGCCAGGAGCATATTATACTCTGCCATGGAAATTCCAAAGAGGGTCCATGCCGCCTCATCGCAACGCACCAGCTTGATCCCCTGCATCTGCTGCAGGAGATCTTCTATGCTGCCATCTGATCCACCGCCGCTACCGCCGCCGCAAGTGGCAAGCCCCTCCCACCATTTTTGCTCGACCCCCACATGGAAGCCGGCGATGCCCGCATCCAGGAACAGCGCCGCTATGGACGCGGCAACCAGCAGCAAGACCAGCCTGGCATGGGCGCTTCCATCGCGCGACAGCATCCAGGCAGCGCCAGACATCAGGATAACCGCCATATAGGGATAGCGCTGGTAGTAGCAGAGCGTGCAGGGCTCGTAGCCGAAATACTGGAATGTATAGGCAGAGCCCAGCGCGGCAATGCTGGCCAGGACCAGCAGGGGGGCTGTATGAGGCGCCAGGCGTTTAATCCAGTCGTTCAGCATGCTCGCATCACTTTCCAAAATAACCGATGCCGACAAACCCGGCGACCACCAGGAACACCACGCCAGAGACCACCAGCACCAGGCGCTTTTCTATGAATTCCCGTATGGCTTCACCAAACCACCAGATCAATGCCGCCTCGACGAAGAACCTGATGAAGCGGGCAACAACAGATGCCAGACCGAAAACGAGGGGGTCCAGCATGGTCACGCCGCTGGCGATGGTAATGACCTTATAGGGGAAAAAGGTAACGCCGAATATCAACACCAGCCAGGCACCCCGCTCGTTGAAGGCGTCTTTGAAGGAGTCAAACTCGTCCATATAGCCGTAAAACTCGAACAGAGGCGCGCCCAGGGTGTCCCACAGGAAATAGCCGATCGCATAGCCGAGGAAACCACCCAGCACGGAAGCGACCGTGCAGATGCCGGCAAAATAAAAGCTCCGGTTCCGTTCAGCCAGGGCCATGGGCACCAGCAAGACATCCGGCGGGATCGGAAATACGGAGCTCTCGATAAAGGAGATCAGCGCCAGCCACCGCGTCGCAAAGCGATGCCCGGCCAAATTCATGGCCCAGTCATACAAGGATTTCAGCAACTCATTCTCCTTCGCCGTCCGCTCCAGACTCTAGCAGAGCCAGGAACCGCCAACAATGGCGCGGAGCGGTCTGGCCATGTCATTTCGCTCATATTCCGTCCCTGCACCGCTGCTGTCTATTGACCGCCGCAGATTGGCGGGTATGATGCCCCGTCGCGCGCAGAGCGGCCCCCGTGGCGGAATTGGTAGACGCGCCAGACTCAAAATCTGGTTCCTGCAAGGGAGTGTCTGTTCGAGTCAGACCGGGGGCACCAGCGCGGCCTTGCAATCAACTGCAGACGGTAAAACGGCGCCGAATATGGCGCCGTTTCAGTTTCCCCGATTGTCGGCGGGAAATTAATTAATAGATTCCTCAAGCTGCCTTCTGCGCTTGATCTCGCTGTCCAGATATTTGATCCAGCTTCTTGCATCGTTGCGACTGCGCTTGTCTGCCCGCGCCTTGATGAATTCCTTGCGGGCATCGGTGAGCCTGTCAGCATTAAAATAGGCGCGGCCCAGCTGCAGATACGCCTGGTCCTTGCGCTTCACGCCTTTTCTCAGGGCTTGCCTGAGGGCCTTGATGGCTCCACTCCAGTTATCTCGCGCGGCGTAAACCGAGCCAAGGCGCAGCGACAAATCGCCCTTGTCCGACATTTTGGCGGCCCTCTCCAGCGGATCTTCCGAATCCTCTAATTCCTGCGCCAACACAAGGGCTTGGGAATAAACGTCGTAGGTCTTTTCAGATTTTTCGATTTGGCCGCTGTCGAGACCCTTGCCCATGACCCAACTGGCCTTGATCGGCGCTTCTGCGTTCATATAGCGCTGCGCAAGGCCGATCAGGTGGTTCTCCTTTTCAAGGAAACCCTGGATGTAGGCTACCTCGATGGCTGCCAGTTCCTTGGTTTCCATATTGAGTTCGCCGTATGCATAAGCCAGTTCCAGCCAATAACCAGCCTTGGGTGGATAATTCAGGATCAGTATTTCCAGAATTTCGCGAACCTTATCCAGGTTCTCCATTTCCCGGTAAACACTCTTCACCAGTCCCCAGGTATTCTCGCGAACGGTCTGGCCGGCTTCCTGGGTAAGGCGGATTGCTGTCTCCAGTGGCACCAGGGCCTGCCGGTATTCCTCCAGGGCATAATGGGCCTGTCCTTTTACCTTGTACGCCTGAATGCTTGGTGTTTCCTGGTACTTCATCCATTCGTCAAGCAGCGTCAGACTTTTGCGATAATGCCCTTCGGCAAAATTGAGCTGCGCCAGAAGAAAGCGGATCTGGTCTTCGAAATTTGTCGGTAAATCCTCGATATCCAGCAGAGCCGAATAGGCAACGATCGCGTTTTTATAATCTCCCTGATCGGAATAGACATATCCCCGGTAATAATGAACCATACCGCGCTCGTAGGAGTTGATCTTGCGCTCCAGCAGCTTGGTCAGTATCACCATGGCGCCGACGTAATCCTTGTCTTCCTCGATCAGGGTCGCGACTTCGCCCAGTTTACGGCCGACAGTCTGGCCCACGGTCTTGGCGCGGCGCGTTTTACGTTTTTTCGTCGCCGGCTTGTCCGAGGATTGTGCCAGAGCTTCGCTGGCGCCAATACCTGACAAGGTAATGCCGGAAACCGGAGCAATCGCCAGGCTCAGGCCCAAAACGGCGGCCATCGCCAAGCGGGTATTTGTTGCTGTCGTTTTCATATGATCTCCACTAGCTGCCGGCCTCATTTGGGCGCGACGCTGCCGCTTATTCATCCTCTAATTCAAAAGTAATCAGGTTCCGCACGCCCGGCACCCTGATCGCCTCGTTGTTAATAACCTTCGGCTTATATTTGAACTTCCGCGCTGCCCGTACTGCGGCGCGCTCAAAATACCCCTTCGGCTCTGCCTCGATTACAACGACATCTTCCACCGTGCCCAGTTCGGTGACGGTGAATTCGAGCAGCACATGCCCGGAAATACCTCGTTCCTGAGCACGCCGCGGATAAATCGGCTGCACCTTGACGATGGGCAAATAATCGCCGTCCGTGAAGGCGCCAAAGCCCGTTCCCAGGTTCACATCCAGCTTAACCAGCCCGGTTGCCATGCTGACGCTCAAGGAATTGGGGTCCAGGGTCTGGATATCGGGGATGTCAAGGTCCGGCTCTATCTCGGGCTCGGGGGGCTTGTCGGGCTTTCTTTCTTCCCGAAGAACTTCGGAATCATCCATCTGCTGGACCATGTCCAGAATGCGGAAGGCCTCGTCGTCCTGCAGGCTACTGTCGCCGGTAGCGATCAACATCTGCATAATAGAAAACAGGCCGAAGGTAACACCGGCAGAAAGCATCGCAGCGGCGCCAAACCTCTTGATCATGATGGCTTCCTCGTTGAAATGGCAACCTCCGCGGCCTTGGCAGCGCGGGCGGCATCCAGCACGTCCAGCGTCAGCCCGGCCTTTGCATCTTTATCAGCCTGGATAATGACCGTTCCGCGCGGATTCTCGGCGATCAGCCTTTCCAGCACCGGGCGAACCGACTTGAGATCGACCTTTTTGTGGTTGATCCATATTTCGCCGGCATCGCTGATGCCGATGATAATGCTTGTGCGAGGCTTCTGGATCGACATTGCCGCTTCGGGCTTTGTAATCTGGATGCCTGCCTCCTTAACGAAGGCTGCGGTGACGATGAAGAAAATCAGCATGATGAACACGATGTCCAGCATCGGCGTCATGTTAATCTCGGCGTCTTCATCCTGTTGTGCGTGGTCGCGCATATCCCCACTCTCCCAAGGGTCTTAAGTTTCGTAGAATAATGTGGCGGCTATAAGACGGTTATTATGGCCGTTTAAGGCTCATAGCGCGTCACCGACACCCCCATTTTTTTGTCGACGGCAAGCGCTTGATCGTAAATCTGTACGATGACCCCGGTTTTGGCATCCGGCGCCGCCTGAATGACCACCACGCCCTCCGGGAATGCCGCGTGCAGGCGCTCAATATTCGGGCGCACCTGGCGGATATCGACCCGGCGGCGATCATTCCATATCCACACCTGGTTATTATTATCCACCCGTATCACTATATTCTGCTTTTTCTCATCGGGCGGTGGCGGCGGTGCGTCCGGTGGCTGTTGTATATCCAGCCCCTGTTCTTTCACGAAAGAGGCGGTGACGATGAAGAAGATCAGCATGATGAACACGATGTCCAGCATTGGCGTCATGTTGATCTCGGCTTCTTCTTCCGGTTTGGCAAATTTACGCATGATTTTTAACTCAGTGATCCATGGTCAGGCTGTCTTCGAGCTTCTCGCCCTCGCGCTTTGCTTTGCGCTCGATATAAGTGCTCATGAAAACGCCCGATAGAGCGGCGACCATGCCGGCCATGGTGGGCAAAGTGGCTTTCGACACGCCGCCGGCCATGGCGCGGGCATTGCCGCTTCCCGTGGTCGCCATTACGTCGAACACTTCGATCATGCCGGTGACAGTGCCTAAAAGCCCGATCAGTGGGCAGAGCGCCACGAAGGTCTTGATCAGCGTCACGCCCTCATTGAGGTTCTCGCGGATTTCGGAAATCATGGCGGTGCGAATCTTGTGCGCGTACCATGATTTCCTCTCACTCCGCGATTCCCATGCGCTGGCCACCTTGCGGACTTGCCCTCCATAAATCGCGCGGAAGTACCACAGTCTTTCGATGATCAGCACCCACATTACGAAGGTAACCGCCATAACCATGTAGAGGACGTCGCCGCCTCTCTCCATGAATATCTGGATATTTTCGAACGCCTTAAGCATGCGATCCGGCTTTCTCTGCATGGACCGCAATGATACCGGCGCTCTGTTCCTCCAGAATATGGATGATGCCCTTGCTCTGGCCAGCCACAATGCTGTGCAACAGCAGCGTGGGGATAGCAACCGCCAGACCAAGAACGGTGGTAACCAGGGCTTGCGAGATACCATTCGCCATCACGGTCGGGTCGCCGGTGCCGAACAGAACAATCGCCTGGAAGGTCACGATCATGCCCGTAACCGTGCCCAGCAGGCCAAACAGCGGCGCCACAGCCGAGATAATCTTGATCAACACCAAAGAGCGCTCCAGCGCCGGCGTTTCTTTCAGGATTGCCTCGTCCAGCTTCAACTCCAGCGTCTCCACATCGACGTTTTTATTGTCGGCGTAGACCTGAAGCACGCGGCCCAGGGAGTTGTCGGTGCTGGGCGTGCTTTCGCGGATCTGGCGGCGCACCTTGCGGTTCTGACTGCTCAAGTAAAGCCAGCGTTCGATAACCAGCATGACACCAATCACGCCAAGCAAAGTAATAATGTAGCCGACGAACCCACCTTGGTGCCAGCGATCAACCAGGCCGGGAACCCTCAGCAGCATCGAAAGGATCTGGCCGCGCGTCGGATCAATACCGAAGGTAACCAGCTCGCCGGGGTCGGCACTTTCCAGATCGTCGATTGTGCCGGTAAAACGGCCCGAAGGCTGGCGGCCAAGCTCGTCGACGCTGGAGCTGTCCGCCGAGAAGGTATAATTATAATATTTTCCGTCCGAAACCAGATTGAAGGCGCCAACGCGGACCAGTTCAACGTCCTGTGGAAGGCCGTCCGGGGTTCTGACCTGGTACTGGAAGCGCACTACCTTGCCGGACTCAGTCATTTCGCGGTGCATCTCGAACCACAGATTCTCCATCTCTTCAATCGATGGCAAATCAGAACCGGCCGACGCTTTTTCGATCAGCGTATCAAGCGCCTCCGTACGATTCGGAAATTGCGTGCTGACAATGGAGCTTGAAAAATTGCCGCGCGCGTCACCAGCAACCTGCTGGAGCACACCAAACAATTCACTCAAATTGCCCAGCCGCTCGCGCAATCTTTGGTCCAGCCTGACAAGTGCCGTCTTGTTGCGCTCGAAATTGGCTTCAAGCTGATCACTGCGCCGCTCTTCGTTGGCCTTTGTCTGCTCGGCTTCACGCTTGAGCCGCGCCTGGTCGTTTTTCTGGGAAATAAATCGAGCCTCACGTTCGCGGTGCTGGCGCGCTTCCACGCGCTTGCCCTGGCGGACCTGTTGCAGCAGCTGATCCAGATTGCTCGCGGTATCGGGGGCGGCCTGGTCGGGCGCTGCGCCCTCCTGGGCCATGGTCAGACTTGCGCCACCAAACAGGGCAAGCGCAACAAATGCTGTGATTATTCTTTTCATTGTCTGCGTTCCTATTGTGGTGCTGAGATTGGCAGGCGGACCAGGTCAGCCTGAATTTGGCTGCGTGCCATCTGAATGCCCTGAAGAACGGCGTCGGTGTAACCCGAATCGAGTTCGTCCCAGCGCCTGTCACGATTATTCCACATGGCGGTCACTGAACCGTCGCCATTCTTGAAATACAGGCCAATACGTCCGATTCGCAGGAAATCGCCTTCGTATTCCAGGCCATTTATTGGCAGCATGCCGGAATATGCAAAGATCGAACGTCCGTATTCGCTCTCAATCTGGTAGGCCTCAAAGACCACGCGGAATTTCTCGGAGGCTGAAATCTCCGCATCATCCAGAATATTATTCAGTTTTGCGAGGCGGTCACGACGCTCTTCCATCAGGAAAGGCATGTCCAGTTCAACGAACTCTTCCAGGGCACTGACCATGCGCATCATCAGCGGCATAATCTGGCGTTCGATCAGGGTCACGTTCTCGATCGAATTCCGCAGCTCGCCCATGCGCTCGACCTGCTTGTTGATCTGCCTCTGGAGCTGCGTGTTATACTGGCGGAGGCCCTCGATTTCCTTCAGGAGCTTCTTGTAATCCCCCAAAAGCCTGGAGGTCTGCTCTGAAATGCCGTCGATGCGAACCTGCGACGCCTGGGCGACTTTGTTTCCTTCCGCGCTTACCTTGAATATGTCCTCAAGGCCTACCGTCTGCGCAGGAGCAAGGCCGCCTCCCAATGTAAGCACCGATGCTGTAAGGGTGCTCAAGATTATCTTTCTCATTCTTTGCTTATGCATTTTTCTTTCCATTGGAATAACAGTCAATTCAAGCGGCCTATACCGCATTACTTCGCTGCTGTTCCGCCAGGTCACTCCAGTTTTCAGCCGGAGCCAACCCCGCGATTCGGTTACTATTCAGACATTGTCAGAAAATCAATCCGTCACATGCATTTGGAACAATACCTCAAGCATCAGCCTGCCGGCCGATTCATTCAATGCGACGGAAATTAGTTAATCTCCCAACGCTGCCAACGAAGCGCCCTAAAGCACCTTTATTCTGGTTATCCGCGCTCATACCCGATTCCCGTTTAGGAGTCGAGGATGCCCCGTCGCGCATAACTAACAGCCAATGATGGATTTCCCCAAATATCCGCGAAACCAACATCCTCAGCCCGACGACCATAGCCGACAGGCGCATATGTTCCAAGAAAAGTGTTGGTTGCCAAGGAAAAAATGCTTGTGTCTAAATCACGCAGGTTATGAAGCTATGGCAAGGGGTGCCCACATAGTGGTCACTCACCAGGGTGCTATTTGGACGCCTGTCGCCTGCGCGGCATGCTGGGCTTCGCTTTCGTGCTGTTACCGGGAATCTGGAATCTGGCGAAATTGGCGGGAACGGGCGCGCGGAAGAGAAGCGGAAATTTTGCGCCTACGCGCTACCCTGGTCAGGTCACCTGCCTTGCAGAGCTGACAAAACAGCGTCCCATCGATTCTCCACACAAGCCCTTTTGGCGCTCTCCAGGCCAAAATGCTTCGCCAGCTGCGTGGCGAGGGCACCACTGTAATTCAGATCACCAGCGCGGCGCCTGCTGTCGACGTCGTTGATATCCTGGACCTTACCGGCTTTACCGCCAGAAATCCGTGATGTTGAAGTCTTGCATCTTTTTTGCATTTGTCCGTCCCCCTATGGACAGAGTTTGCTAAAGCCACTGCTGATATCTCTCGTCAAGCCTAGGGTCTGAACCCAATTACCGGGTGGAGCTGTGTTGGCTCCGAAAGGCCCGGAAAACAGGAGAAAACCGAAGGCGATGGTGCATATCGGCGAGGATTTTTGACGCCTTTCGCCGGGCTTTTCGGGCCAATCCAATTGGACCGCGCCCAAATCGGCCGGAACAGCGTCAAAATCGCCTCAGATAGAGTGCTATTCTTCACCGCTTTCTCCTCGCTCCGGCCAATTTTGGCCCCGGGCCTTAGCCCGTAAGAAATGGGGGCACAACCCTCACCGGTAATTGAGTCCAGACCCTAGTCGCGAATCATGAAATCCGGGTTAACCGCCTATCGCCTGGCTGCCCGACAATTGCCTTTGGGTCTCGACGCCTTGACCTCTTGATCACGCGCTTTCCGCGGCATAATGATGCAAGGCATATTCCGGATCCGGGCATCCGGCCAAAAAGAGGAAGGCACAAACAGCCATGTTCGGCTACACCGCTTACGAACGCAAAGTAATATCGCTGCTTGCCCTGGTGGCCTGCGCGTTTCTGCTGCGTGGGTGGTTGGCGCATGTCCACGAGGGCATGCAGTTCGCGGCGGAAGTGCGTATAGAGGCGAGGCCAGACCAGGTTTGGGAGTTTATCGCACAGCCCGGAGAGCGAACCGGCTGGCATGCCGGCATGATCAGCATTTTGCCTCTGAGTGAATTTCAGGCCGGCATCGGAGCCCGCTCGCTTGTGCTGTACCGGGACAACCGCGCGGTTATAGAACTTGAGGAAACGGTGATGAAATTTACGCCGCCGGTGCTTTGGAGCGTGACGCAGGAAGCAGAGGCCTTTACGACCGAAATCGAGATAACCCTGTCCGCGACCGGCGCGGCCAGCCTGGTCACCTATCGGGAAAGAAAAGTGCTGCGGGGGTTTTTTGACAGGTATATTGCGCCCTGGTTGCGCTGGAAGGGGCAACGCCGGCTGGCCCATAGCATGAAGAGGTTAAAGCTCATGGCGGAGCGCCAGGAGATCGAGGTCAGGCCGGCTGGTCCAGAGTAACTTCGAAGTCGGCGAAAGACCAATCACCGGCTTTTTCCATTTCCGCCTGGAAAAGATTTTCCGCCGCAACGATGGCCTCATCCTTGCTCTCGGCGTCGACAGTCGCAACCCAGTAAAAGCTGCCACGCTTCATTTCGGCCTTAAGCGTAACGGTCATTTGCGCCATGGCGCCATTTCCTTCAAATAAACTTGGAAATCAGTTCTTTCATGATTTCCGAAGTGCCACCATAGATGCGCTGAACCCGCGCATCGACAAACATTTTTGATATGGGATATTCCTCCATATAGCCGTATCCACCATGCAGCTGCAGGCACTGATCGACAATGCGGCCCTGCATTTCGGTTAGCCACAGCTTGGCAATTGCCGCGCCCTCGACGTCCAGCTTCTTTTCCAGGTGTTGCTCCAGGCACTGGTCCACATAGGCCCAGCCGACCGCGAGCTCCGCCCTCATTTCCGCCAGCTTGAAACGGGTATTCTGAAACCCGAATATAGGTCGCCCGAAGGCCTTGCGCTCCTTCACATAGTCAACGGTTATATCGAAAGCCTTCTGCGAGGATGCCACCGCACCGATGGCTATCGCCAGGCGCTCCTGGGGCAGCTGCTGCATCAGGTAAACGAAGCCCTGGTTCTCCTCACCAAGGCAGTTGGTCAGTGGAACGCGGACATCGCTAAAGAACAATTCCGAAGTATCCGAGCCCTTTTGGCCTATTTTTTTCAGGTTGCGCCCACGGGTGAACCCTTCACGGTTACTCTCCACCAGGATGAGACTGACACCATGTGCGCCTTCTTCCGGGTTGGTCTTGGCCACCACGATAATAAGATCCGCATTCTGGCCATTGGTTATGAAGGTTTTCTGGCCGTTCAGCACATAATGGTTGCCGTCGCGAATCGCCGTGGCCTTGACCGCCTGAAGATCGCTGCCGGTGCCGGGCTCGGTCATGGCAATGGCACTGATAATTTCTCCGCTGACCATCCGGGGCAGCCATTCCTTCTTCAGATCTTCCGAGCCATATTCAAGAATATACCGGGCGCAAATATCGGAATGTACCGCGAAACCCGGTGCGGCGGTGCCGGCGTAGCCCATCTCCTCGTCGACCACCGCGTTATACCTGAAGTCCCCGCCGGGGCCGCCGTATTCCTCGGGGATGTCCGGGCACAGAAGACCGGCCGCACCGGCCTTTTCCCAGAAATCCCTGTCGACGATACCGGCTTCATCCCAGGATTTCAGATTGGGCAGCATTTCCTTGGCAAAAAAACGGCGCACCGACTCGCGGAAAATCTGGTGTTCTTCCTGGAAAATTTTTCGCCGGGGCAGCATGCCTTTTCTCCCGCAATCACAAGCGCCTGATCAGTGCCGTAGCGGGTGACATGGCGGTTATATCGCTTTTCTTTAACTCGGTGGCTTCCCCTCCCGGTTCGGGGGGCATCACAAGAACCGCGTTCTTGCTCTTTTCTACCAGGCGGCCAAATAACCGGGCGCCATCGGCAGTTTCCACCAGGCAGTCCCGCTGGTCGGCATCGGCGAAATTTATTTCGCTCATGCGATTGCAAATGACCACATCGCCTTTTCGATAAAGGCCCAGATTGTTGGCGATCCCCAGGGCAACGGGCGACGCGGCAAGTAACCGCAAGGCAATGGTCTCGACCGCCTTGCCTTTGACCTTGCCGTTCCGGCCCAGGGCCGAGCCCACTTCGATATCGCCCCTCTCGGGCATGGTCAGCAGTTCGGCGGCATCGGTGTCCAGGGCTTCGGCTATTCTCTGCACCCAACCCAGAGACAAAGTGCGCATACCGGTTTCAAGCCGGCCAATAGTTTGCGCCGTCGTGCCGGTGCGCTCGGCCACCTGCTGCAGGGTCATTCCCTTGTGTTTGCGAATTTCGCGGATGCGTGACTGAATCATCGCGCGCTCCTCACGGCTGTTTGGTTTTTCTGGTTTGCAAAATGGCCTGTAGCATATTTGGCGAGAAGACAAAATAGAATTTACCAAATTGGTTATTTAGGATATAACCTATTTGGTAAAAATGCTCTATCATGTCACCTGTTGAAACAACCACTGGATCATTATGCCGCCGTATAAACCCTCCGCCTTTGCCAGGAGAATTCTTCGCAAATTTGCTTCCGGCAGCGCTGGCAAGCAGTGTGCGGATGGCAGCTATCGCGTCGGCGTGGTGTCGGTGGCGCGGTCGCTGGCAAACGAACTGGCTGCACATGATCTGGTTGAAGCGGCGCCCGGCGGCGACCTGATAATTTCCAGCACAGGACGGGCGTTCGTGCGGCGCAACCTCCAGAGAGGCCGGCCAACAGACGGGCGCAAAACCGGGGAAAGCAATGATTGTGACAGCTACATGCGGCAGCACCAGTCAATCCATGTGGCTGAGCGGGTCATTGATGGAAGGCGGCGTAAGATTCGCCTTAACGCCGCGGAAAGCCCGCTTAACTGGCTGGCCCAACGCAAGGATCGCGCCGGCAAACCATTCCTGGGGCCAGAGCAGGTAGAGGCGGGTGAGCGATTGCGCCGTGATTTCACCAGCGCCGGAATGACGCCACGTATGACGCCGGGATATGACGGCGTGCCGGTGAATACCGGGCACAGCCGGGCTTTCCTTGGCATGAATCCGGCGGAAGCCCGATTGTCCGCCCGGACGCGCTTTCTTGTTGCCATCGACAGTGTTGGCCCCGAACTTTCCGATGTGCTGCTGCGCGTCTGTTGTTTTCTGGAAGGGATAGGCGAGGCGGAACGGCAGATGGACTGGCCCGCGCGCTCGGGAAAGATCGTGTTGCGAATTGCCCTTGATCGCCTCGTGCTTCATTACAAAGCGCCGTGAACGCGCACCACCAGCAAAAAAAGGAGCGCCCGAAGGCGCTCAGTTAGGCATGGGAATGCCTGCCGGTTGGGGAAAATCTTGTTTGGGCCTCCTGGGATATCGGGGTCGCCCGTTAACGGCCTGCTGCCAGACGAAGGGCACAGGACCGTTTTCCACAATTGTCATTGATGCCGAAATAGAGCAGCGCCATGGCAGCCCGCGCTCGTGCGTTTTCCGGCGACAGCTTGCAACGCTCCGCATCGCCGCAGGAGGTTTTTTGTCGATTGGCATCGCCGGCATGCGATGCCGGCTGCTCCAGGATGAGTTTATCTTCTTGCAAATCTTCGGCGACCGCGCCGCCGGTCATGGCCCCCACCACGCATATCGCACCCAAATACTGCCTGAACCAATGTTGCCTGATCATTACCTAATGCCTAAATAATAAAATTAAACTTCCGACTCTATGCTTGAATAATACGTTTATTGCCTAGAGGCGTCAAATCCAGACAGATTTAAAAGATGGAAATACTTATGAATACTTTGATTGGTGTTTAATTTAATCTTTAAACACCGTGTGATTGGCAGGTCTAAATCAGGTCTAACGATTGATTTTAACCAAATAGGTAAAAACAACTTGACGAGCGTGACGATTATCGGTATAGTTTCTGTCATGCCCGGGAAGTGGGCCACGCAATTGAGCCCGCATTTGAGCCGGGGCCATTGATGTTCGCGTGAGCCGCGCGCCAGGGCTACACACCGAAATCACCTGAATTCCAGTTTTTGAGGCGGCGAATTGATTCGCATTAATGAGTCTGGACCCCGGAGGCATGAAATGGACGAAGCGAAAGCAGGCGGTTTTTCTCGACGTCCTGCGCAGTACCGGCAACGTCAGCGCCGGCGCGCGGGCAGCCGATGTTTCGCGGGCGCAAGCCTATGGCCGTCGCAGGAAGAATAGGGCCTTCCGGGAAGAATGGGATTCCGCGCTTCAGGGGGCGCTGGATGATCTGGAGGGTGCGCTCAGGCGCCGCGCCGTCGAGGGCGTAGAAAAAGCTGTTTATTACGGCGGCAAGAAATGTGGTGCCAGTGTTACTTATAGCGATAATCTGGGCATGTTCCTGCTGCGCGGGCGGCGCAAGGACGTTTTCGGAGACGGCAAGTCGACCGCGGCGATCAGTGACCTTTCCGAGGCAAACCTTGCGAATACGAGCCCCAGGGAGCGCCTTTTGGCCAAGCTGAATGCGATGTCGAATGCGAGCCGGCGCAAGGCTTCTGAAACCTGATGTCGTCGATCGCCGAGAATGTAGCGCGCCTCGATGGTGGCGCGCTACCGGAGCTGTTGTCGGAGCTTTCGGACGAGGATTGTGAGGCGCTTCTCTATGACTGGGAATTCTGGGCGCGGGAGAAACAGAAACCGCCGCCGGGAGACTGGTTCTGCTGGCTGGTAACCGCGGGCCGTGGCTTTGGGAAAACACGTCTGGGCGCCGAGTGGGTGCGCGCCAGCGTCGAGGGGGCGTCGCCCTTGGTGGCCCCCGCCGGCGCGCCAGAGCGCATAGCCCTGGTTTCGCAGACCATCGCTGACGGGCGTGACGTTATGGTCGAAGGCGAGAGCGGGCTGCAGCTTGTCTCGCGCCCCGACCACCGGCCAAAGTTCGAAATTTCACGCCGCCGCATGGTCTGGCCAAACGGCATCGTCGCGCATCTCTATTCCAGCGAAGAGCCGGACCAGCTTCGCGGTCCCCAGCACGCTATCGCCTGGTGTGACGAACTGGCAAAATGGGGTGCGCCCGAGGCAAGCTGGTCGAACCTGTTGCTGGGTCTGCGGTTGGGCAGCCGGCCCCGGGTGGTGGTGACTACAACGCCGCGACCCATTGCGCTATTGAAAGCTCTGGTCAGCGATCCGACAACGGTTGTAACCGCGGGCAGTACTTTCGAGAATGCGGCGCATCTTCCGCCGACCTTTGTCGACCAGGTATCGCGCCTCTATGGCGGCACGCGGCTGGGCCGCCAGGAACTGGACGGCTTGATTCTGGAAGATGTGCCCGGTGCGCTGTGGACCGACGAAATGATCGACACCGCGCGCGTCGGCAAAGCGCCCCCGTTGCGCCGCGTTATCGTGGCGATCGATCCGCCGGTTTCGCACGGCGAGGCGGCGAACCTGTGCGGCATTATTGTTGCCGGTGTGGCGCTCGATGATCATTTTTACGTTCTGGCGGACAGATCCTGCCAGGGCCTTCGCCCGCACCAGTGGATGCACCGGGCCCTGGCGGCCTACCAGGAATTCGAAGCCGACAGACTGGTGGCAGAAGTGAACCAGGGCGGCGACCTGATTGAAGCCCTGCTGCGCCAGGAGGCGCCGGATGTGGCCTACAGGGCGGTGCGTGCCAGCCGCGGCAAGATCACCCGCGCCGAACCGGTGGCGGCGCTTTATGAGCGTGGGTTTGTGCATCACGTGGGTTGCTTCAAGGCATTGGAAGATCAATTGCGCAGCTACACCGGCGATGCGGCAGATGGCAGTCCTGACAGGCTGGACGCGCTGGTCTGGGCGATCAGCGATCTCGCCCGGGGCCAGGACAGGAATCCTCGGGTCAGGGCTCTTTAAAGTGAGGGCAGTTTAGGTCGGGCGATTGTTGAAGGCGCGAATCTGCTCGTTCATTTCGGTTTCGATTTCGGTCAGATGATCGACGACTTCGTTAAAATCCTCTATCCAGCGCGCCTGCTGGTCGCGGTCCATATTGTAAAACCACTCATCACGCCTCAACTGCAGGCAGTCGAAATAGGCATTCATCTGGATCGAATATTCGCGCACGGCCCTGACCCCCGCATCCATGCTCTCTCTGTCGGTTCTGGTGCCTTCAGGCACCGGGGGCGGGTCGGCCGGCGGAAAGCCGCAATCTTCAGCAAGGGCAGTCTGGCTGGAAAACAGTCCGGCGACGAAAAGCAATCTGATCAACAAGCGTTTCACGAATTTTCTCACTGATTTTTTTTGACCATTTCGGGCGCCCGCTTTGCAGCAGCGCCGCGACCGGGGGCGACCATAGGGCAATCGAGGCCCTGTTGCCAACAGAATTGCGCGGTTGCGGCCACCCGTCGGCTGAAGCCCCCACAACAGACATTTGAAGTCACAAACTGGGCATAAATAAGGAGACCTGCAGATGAATCCCATTGGCAAAACTATCAGGCGCATTTTCAATTTCCGCGAGGGTCCGGAACAAAAGGCCAGCGCTGTCAGCAAGCTGCTTGGGCAGGGGAGGGAAACCGCCTGGATTGGTCTGGCGGCGCCCAGTTGGACCGGGCGAAGCTATGAGCAGTTGGTGCGCGAGGGCTACCGGAAGAACGTCATCGCCAACCGCTCTGTGCGCATGGTCGCCGAATCGGCTGCCGCCGTGCCCATGGTCCTTTATCGGGGTGGCGAGCGGATCACCCGCCACCCGCTGCTCGACTTGCTGGGCCGACCGAATCCCCTGCAGTCGGGAAACGAGCTTATCGAGGCTTTGTTCTCTTTCCTGCAAATTGCCGGCAACGCGTATCTGGAAATTGTCGACGATGCGCGCGGCGTTCCGGGCGAATTGTATATGCTACGTCCCGACAGGATGAAAATCGTGCCCGGTTCTTCCGGCTGGCCCATCCGGTTTGAGTATAAGGTCGGCGGGCGCACCCACGCTTTTCCGGTTGATGCCAAATCGGGGCAGTCGCCCATTGTTCATTTCCGCACTTTTCATCCGCTGGATGATTTTTACGGGCTTTCCTTGCTTGAGGCCTGTGCCTTTGGAATCGACATCCATAATTCAGCACAGTGCTGGAACAAGTCTTTGCTGGATAACGCGGCGCGGCCTTCCGGTGCGCTGATCTTCGAGCCCGGCGAGGGACGGCCCGGAACCCTCAGCGAGGAGCAATTCACCCGCCTCAAAGCAGAACTTGAAGAACAGCATCAGGGCGCCAGCAATGCCGGCCGGCCATTTTTGCTGGAGGGCGGGCTGAAGTGGCAGCAGATCGCCTTTTCGCCCTCGGACATGGAGTTCATCCAGTCGAAGCATGTCTCGGCCCGCGAAATCGCGCTGGCCTTCGGCGTGCCGCCCATGCTGCTCGGCATCCCCGGCGACAATACCTATTCCAATTATCAGGAGGCCAACCGCGCCCTGTGGCGGCTGACCCTGCTGCCGCTGCTGCAGAAAACCGTCGCCACTTTGAATGCGTTCCTTACCGCGCGCTTTGGCGACGACTTGCGGCTCGACTTTGACCGGGACGCGATTCCCGCCTTGCAGTTTGAGCGCGAGGCCCTGTGGAAACGAGTCGGTGGCGCCGCCTTTCTGACAACCAACGAGAAACGCCAGGCGCTGGGCTTCGACCCCGTTGCGGGCGGTGACGCGCTGCCCGGTATTCTGGCGGAGCAGGCCATGGAGCAGGCCAAGGAGCGGGCTGAATGAGCATTGATCAAAACCGCCATCTGGCACTGCTCACCGCGCTGGTCGATGAGGCCCGCGATGAAGGCGCTGATCTGGTGACTCTCCGCGCCATTGTCGAGGAAGCCAGTTCAACCGGGGCGGCCCGGGCGTTGGCCCTTTGCGGCCTGCAGGACGAAGCGGCAGGCAACGATATCCGTGAGCTGAGAAATCTGCTCGAGGCCTGGCGTGACGCCCGGCGCACCGCCTGGCGCACTCTCATCCGCTGGATCAGCACGGCGCTGATCCTGGCGCTTATGGCCGGCCTCGCGGTCAGGCTGAAACTGCCTTTCTTTACCCAGTAACCACCTAACCCGGGAACCCGCACATGACCGACATTCTCAACGCCGGCTTCGAAGTGAAGTCGGTGAACGACAAAGGCGTCTTCGAGGGATACGCCAGTGTTTTTTCCAACCTCGATGAAGGCCGCGACATGGTTGCCCCCGGGGCCTTCAAACGCTCGATCCGCGAGCGCGGACCGGATGGCATAAAGAACCCGGTCTGCACCATCAAGGGCCGCAAGCTGTACGACCCGCGAAAGGACGGCACCAACGGCGGGTCAGATGGCGGGTCGAGCAATCACCGTCTGGCCGATCACAGCACCTGGGAATGGTCCGACAATCCCGCCCTGTGTATTGCTGATTACCTGGTCGGCATCAGGGTCGCGAATTCTCTGACCACGTCTTATGACGGTCAGATCATTGCCGGCGTCGGGGTGGACAGCGCCCGGATCGATTGGGCGAATATAATCGCCGAGGCGAATTTCTGCGATGAAAGCGTTGATCTGAATGGAGGCGGTTCGGAAAAAAGATATACCTGCAACGGGTTCATTGATCCTCGGCGCTCTCACACCGAAAACCTCGAAGCCCTGGCGTCCAGCATGGGTGGTGTGGTTGTTTTCCAAGGGGGGAGATGGCGAATCTACGCGGCAGTGTCGCGGGCCGCGGTCAAGTCCCGCGATGAAACCCACATGCTCAGCGGCATCGAATATCGCTCCAAGAAATCACGCTCCGAGAAGGCCAATGCGGTTCGGGGCGTTTATGCAGATGTAAGCGCCGAGTATCAGCCGCGCGACATTATCCCGCGAATAAATTCGGGCTATGTCACGGAAGATGGCGGCGACGAGTTGTGGATGGATGTCAATCTGCCCTTCACGACTTCGGGTGTGATGGCGCAGCGGCTGGCTAAAATCGCGCTGGAGCGTTCGCGCCTGGACAAGATGGTCTCAGGAAGCTTCGGACCCATTGCCCTGCAGGACCAGGCAATGGACAGCATCACCTTTTCCTATACGCCACTGGGACTTACAGATCAGAAGATGCGGGTCGCGGATTGGCGGATGCAAGTCGCCAGTGACGAAAACGGGAATGCGGGCATCGTCTTTCCCATGACGTTGATCGAGGAAGCTGACGCGATCTATGCCTGGGACGAGACAGTGGACGAGCAGGTGATCCCGGCGATGGCGACAGTCGTGCGGGTCGAGCGATGCACAAACCAGACGGCGCTGCCGCCGGTCAATGTTGCGGGCGCCCTGACGGTGGTGAGCAGCAACCCACTGACTGCAACCGACAACGGGGCTAGCGCCAAGATCACCATCGCATCCCATACCAGGCACTATGGCCATGCCAGTGTCGTATACAATTCCGGCGCCATAACCGGTCTTTCATTCGTAACCAAATATTACGTCTATAGCGATGACCCCGGCCTGAAGGGTGGGGCGGTGACCTATGTTGCAACCACGCTCAAGACCAATGTAGCGGACGATGTGAACAGGATTTATGTCGGCGAAATCACCACCCCGGCCAATGGCGGCGGGGGCAGCGGCGGTGGTGGCGGCGGAGGCTTGCTTCCATAAAACCAGAATTTAATGAAAGGAATGACCGTGATGCAAATTGGAAATGTGACCATAGACCTTGTGGATGAAGGCCTGTCCGCCGACAGGAGAATTATAAAACTGCGTGCCTCCTGCGGAGGAATTTTGCTGGAGAAGTCACTGACCGTAAACCTGGACAGCGCTGATGTTCCGGGCGACGCAATCGAGGCGGAAATAGAGGCGCTTGCCGCTCAATTGGAAAGGGTCTGCACCCAAAACGATTTGGTCGACGCGTATATTCTGGCCTTCAAGTCCCGGTAATCCATGCCCTAGGGTCAGGACCCATTAATCCGGTTCAATTCTGTTTGCCAGGGAAGACCGAATGCAAGAATACAGGCCGCGGACAGGGCCACACCCTTTCAAGGGCTGTATCCGCGGCAGTCGGTCTTCCTTGACAAACCCTCCCCGGCCGGTTCTTTCCGGCCAAACAACGAAAGGGCGATGTTCCTTTTCGGCTGGACAGGCGTCGGAACGACTTGAAAACCATGGAGGTTTCCTGCGTCGCTCCTCCTGTCCCAGCCGAAAACGAGCGGCGCATAATGGATCGGATTAATGGGTCCTGACCCTGGCGCGCCGGTATTTCGACGCATTGGCGCGGTCACTTAGCCTTCTTGCTTTTAACGCTCTTTTTGGCCGTTGATTTTTTAGGGGGAGATTTCTTGGGAGAAGATTTTGCTGCCGGGGATTTACCCTTCTTCTTCGCTGGCGGTTTCTTTTTTGCTTTGTCCTTGCTGGTGCCGACGGAGACTTTTTTTGCGCCACTGGCCTGCCTGGCGTCATCAGTCTGCTGGTCTCGGGGCTGCTGATCGGGGAAAAACTGGCGATGCAGAGAATTGGCGCGCGAATAGATGTCTGAAATCGCGTTCGCTATTGCCTGCAATTTGAATCCGTCACCGCGAAAATACAACAGCATGTCGACCGGATCATAAAGCCGGTAGACGCTTTCCTCGGTGACGCTGCTGTCAGCGAAATCAGACAACGGACCCACATGGTCAAAGACAATCCTTTGCCCCTTGGTGCGCCCCACCCAATCGTCAAATTTTTCATCGGAATGTTCCCAGATCGCCAGCAGCCGCTTGTCGTTTAACGGGTGCTTTTCCGGCAGTTGCAGGACCTTGCGGAAGGCCTCGCCGCGTTTTCGTGAGCGCGCGCGCGGCGGCCATAACATGCAGCCGATCTGGCTGGCGGAAAGCAGTATGGATTGGGCTGCGAAGAATGCCCCCGACACAGCCTTTTGCTCAAGCGACTGGTTAAACACGCGGAATGCGGCTTCTGTATAAATGCACTGATTTCTCAACTCGTGAGTCAATAGTGCCAGCGTTGTGCGATCCATTATCTGCTTCCGTTCGAAAATTTCTGGTAAGGGCAAAATCCTGCCCCTCGCGAAATGCGGCCAATCGATAGCACAAGGAGCGGCCAGCGATCCAGTAAAGAAGCGCGTTGGAACGGGGGCCGGCGATTTCGCCGCGAATATCCTATCCGGGATCGATCATTTTCAGCCAGCGCAGCACGCGTCGGCGATTGGACCCCGCCTCTGCGAGCCCGTGGAGGGATCGGCTATAAATGGCGATCGCCGATTTTCCGTCACCCAAATCGAAAGTTTGCACCGTAATAACATCGGGCATGCGCATGCTTGGATCGTTTTCCAGGAAATCGAACTGGTTTATGGAGGGATCCATGCGCCAGAAACTCACGGTGGGTTGATTATCGACAAAGCCCAGCAGCATTGAGCGCAGCCGCTCGGCGGGGACATCGTATGTTTCCAGCAGCTGATCCGGGGCCTGCGACAGGCATATATCCTCTGGGCAAGCCAGGTAATGGTCGGGGTCGCCCGCAGGAATTATCAAAGTGCTGAAATCTACAACTGGCACTTCTTCCCGACCGAACAGGCCTTCCAGAAATCGCGCTGATCCCGGCAGCAGAAACAAGGCGCCGGCGATCATCACAATGATGCTCAGGACGATGCCGCCGATCCGGATATGGTCGACAATATCGGTGCCATCGTTTTTCTGTGATCTGGTCATGGAATTTTGCCGGTCTGGGGAAGGCGTCAGGATACAAGAAGCATTTTAGCCAAAATGTTCCGCTGAATTTCGTTCGATCCGCCATAGATCGTTGCGGCGCGGCCGTAAAGATAGTTTTGCACTGCGGGGGCTGCCTCTTCCGGCCCGATTGCCGGTTCGTTCTGGCCGGCCTTCAAAAGCTCAGGTGCATAGGGCAGGGCGAAAACGCCCATCGCCTCGATCATAAGTTCCGACAAGGCCTGCTGCAACTCGGTGCCGCGAATTTTCAATATCGAGGGCTCAAACCCTTTTTCTTTCCCCGCAGACTGGATATCCAGATACCGGAGTTCGGTATATTCCAGCGCCATCACCTCGATTTCCAGTTCCGCCAGCCGCCTCGAGAAATCAGGATCGTCCGCGAGCTTGCCGCCAAACGAATCTGTTTGCCGGGCCAAGGCTTTCAGTTTGGCAACCATTCGCTTTTTCTGCCCGATATCCGCAATGACCTGGCGCTCGTTGGCGAGCAGGAATTTTGCATAGCTCCAGCCCTTGCCCTCCTCCCCGATCAGGTTCTCTGCCGGGACCCGGACGTTCTCAAAAAAGACCTGGTTCACATGGTGCCCGCCGTCGATGGTAATAATCGGATCGACGGTTATCCCCGGCGACTTCATATCCATCAGAATGAAGGAAATCCCCTCCTGCCGCCGCTCTTCTTTTGACGTGCGAACAAGGCAGAACATCCAGTCGGCCCAATGTGCCATGGTGGTCCATATCTTGGTGCCGTTGATGACATAATCGTCACCATCCCTTACCGCGGAGGTCTTCAGGCTGGCCAGATCGGACCCCGCCTCGGGTTCTGAATATCCCTGACACCACCAGATATCACTGGACAGGATTGGCGGCAAATGGCGCTGTTTTTGCTCCTCGCTGCCGAACGTATAAATGACCGGGCCGACCATGTTCAGGCCAAAGGGAACCGGTCGTGGGGCGCCTGCCAACCCGCATTCCAGACCAAATATATATTGTTGCGAGGGCGCCCATTCGCACCCGCCATATTTTTTTGGCCAGGTGGGAGCTATCCATCCCTGCTTGTGGAGAATTTTCTGCCAGCGAACCATGTCCTCGCGGTCCAGATTGCGACCGGAAAGGACCTTGTTGCGAATTTCGTCGGGCAGGCTCTCATCGAGAAAGTCCCGAACCTCCCCGCGGAACAATCGCTCATTCTCATTGAAATTGAGTTCCACCGGCGATCCCTTTCATTTGGACTTCATGCGGCGGTTGGTACGGCGCCGTTAGCCCAATATCTGTGAAAGCTGCATGGCAATGCCCATGTCGCCTTCGACTTTCAGTTTGCCGGTCATGAAGGCCATCTGAGGGTTCAGATTGCCGTCAAGAATCTCCTGAAAATCCTCGAACGAAATAGCGATCGTGCAATCGGCGTCACCATCACCGTTGTCAACAACAGCGGGTGAGGCGGTGCCGTCAATCCGGATCGTGCCATCGTCTCCGAAATCGAACTTGATCACCGCCGATACCGCAGCTTCGTCTCCGACGCGCTCTTTCATAAATTTCGTGACGTCTTCGAGGCTCATTGGCTTCTCCTGAATTTCTTGCCCGGGCCCATGGCCTAGCATGGCGCCACCCATGTTCCCAGAAAATTTTGGCCTGTAGCGGTTCAATTCCCGCCTTCTTCATCATCCTTTCCTTTGCCGCCCAGGAGACCGCCCAGGCGCCGCTTCAGCTTGCCTTCGATCTTGTCCTGCAATTCCTTTGCCGCGACATCTCCCGTCCCCTTCAGGTCACCGACCAACGCGCCGGAAAGCCCCTTAATCTGTTGCGACAGAGCCACTTTGGTGACGGCCGGCATAATTACGCTGAATATTTCATCCATCGCATTGCCGAAGGTCACGCCTCCCTCATCGCGCCCGATATTCTCAATATGCAGATCGGGCAAAGACATTGATGTCTCGCGGCTAACGGGCAGGCCCTCGATGGTGACCCGGGTACCGTTCAGATAAACATGGTCGATCATCACCAGCAGGCTGTCCTCGGCGGCATCGGAACTGTCGATGGCTGGCAGGTTTTTCTGCAGCACCTGAAAATTGCTGCCTCCTTTCCGGATTTCCCAGATCAGGTCGGGCTGATCGATCATCAACTCGCTGATCTCTATCCGCCCAGAGAAAAGCGACATGGGGTTCAGCTTGATATGCAATTTCCCGAGACTGAACGCGTAATCTGATTTGAACCCGGGCGGGTTGCCGATGACCAGATTCTCCAGTCCGGCTTCGCCATTGATCAGCGAGAAAGTCACGCCGCCCAAGCTTACCGGCGCACCGACCAGCTCAGGGCCGTAAGTTTCCACGGCGTCGCGTATAAGTGCTGACGCCCGCGACATGATGACCACCGGAACGGCCAGGATCAGAACAACAATGGCAAGCAACAGGAACTTCAGGGGCTTGTTCATATGGGCTCCTCATTTTCAGGGCGTCCCGGGGCGCGTTTTTTGCTGCGCCGCCAATAATAGCAGAGGATTTCGCCCGGCAGGGCGATAAAAAGTTAACAAAAGGTTAACTAAAGCATTGATCTGGGATTCAGAATGATTCATGATTCGCGAATCACTGGGTTGTTCTTTGTGAAAATGGGATTCACGCGCGAATCCAACAGGCTAAGAGAAAATTTTTCGCTGGCCGTGGCCATTTTCGGTGGGTTGAATGTACAAGAAACTGCTGGCAGGCGACCGCCCATGGACGCCCATTCAATTCCCGGAGCTGCCGGGAGAGAAAATCAGCGGTCTCTTCGACGCAGTTTTTCAGGAAGTCGATGAAGCGATTTTGATTGCCGACCTGGAAGACGGTGTCGGCACGTTGATCATCGCCGATGTGAATCATACATTTGAAGATTGGACCGGTTACAGCCGCGAGAGCGTATGCGGTTTTGATCTGTATTCGCTGCTCGATATCTCGGATGTGGGCGCGAAAGCGTTGATGGAAAGCGGAATATCTTCACGCCGCGTGGTGGAAATTGACGCAAACGTGGTCTCTCGCGACGGTACGTTATTGCCTGTGCACTTTACCATGCGCCCGGTTACCGGGTCTGATGGTCGCACCCGTTACACAGTTGTGTTGCGGCGCAGCGAAGCCTTGGCCAGCCACGCGTTGGCAATGGCAAACAGGGAGCGCGACGAAGCCCTTAAAGCGAAGGAGCAGCTTCTTGCTCGTGTCAGCCACGATTTGCGCACGCCGCTGAACGGCATTCTTGGCTATTCCGAGATTCTCAAGGGCGAGGTCATGGGCAATATGGATGACCGGCAGCGCAAGGATTACGCCAGCGGAATTCACACCGCCGGCACGGAATTATTGTGGCGCATTGAAGAGTTGTTGGAACTGAAGAGCATCGAAGACGATGACTGGGCGCCAAATGACGAATGCTTTAATGCCGGGATTGTTGTCTCCAATGTAGTTCAAGACATTGTCGCGCGCGCGGAGGTTAGCGGTCTTGAAATCTGCACGGAGATTGATCCCTACCTGCCGTTGCTGACGGCTGACAAGAATGCCTTCAGAAAAGTAGCCCATGCGATAATGACAGACGCTGTCTGCGCGTCGCCGAACGGGGCGGCGATGAAGGTCTGGATGGGGCTCAATTCCCGGGGTGAGATGATCCTGGCTACTGAATGTCGGGGACAGGCTGTGAGCCTGGACGAAATTTCTTCTGCCCTGGAAATGGAAGTGCCGGAAAAGAACGTCTACAGTAATGCCCAGAAGCGCAACATGATGGGCCTTTACGTGGCCAAGAAGGTGATCGAGCGGCACGGCGGTCGGCTTGAGGTTGGCCAACATGGCGTGGATGGTATTGCCATATCTGCAATATTCCCGGCTCACCGGGTTGGCTAACTATGGTCCCTGGCAGCTGAAATTCCGCCTGACCCTCGATTTTCGACACGAATTGCGCTACGTTGATAACAGAAAACAATTGACCGTACGAAAGTGACGGCGCTTTGTCTTGTGGATCGCATTTATAGCGCGTTCGTGCGGCCAGGGGATGTAGGGGCGAGGCATGAGTCTGATTTTGTTTGCAATTTCTTTTTCGGTCATCGGCTGGGCTGTGGCTCTGGTGTTGCCCGATATGACCGGCATGGATCAGACGGCAAGCTACCTGATTGGCGGCGGCGTCTTCCTGCTGGGGTTAAATCTCTACGGCCTGGTTCAGGCGCGCAATTATCGCAATGACACCGATGATCGTCTTGCGGATATCTCGCATGACCTGGTTGAAATCACCAGCACGGTCAATAAATCCTTGAGCGAGATGGACGACCTGACCCTGAATCTTGATGAAGGGCGGGGCAAAAGCCGCGAATTAGTCGCCGAGGTCAAGGTATTGCAGACGCTGCTTTCTCAGCTTGCCGGCAACAAGGCTAAAAGTGTTGCCAAGAAGCCGGCGGTTTCTCTCGCCGCGAAATCTCTGGGAGAGATGCCCAAGCGGGATGACGCGCATATCACTAAGGCTGGTAACGGCGGCATTATGGCGGCGAAAAGCGAAATCGAACTGCGCGCCATGGCGCCGCGCGACGAAGCCGAGATTTACGAAATTATCCACAATGCGTTGCAGGACAACAGGGTAGATCTTTATTTGCAGCCGATCGTAACGCTGCCCAGCCGCAAGACGATCCATTATGAATGCTATTCCCGGGTCCGCGATAAAAAAGGGCGGGTTATCTTCCCGCGGGACTACCTGCCTGTTGCTGTAGAATCCGGGCTCACCGGAACCCTTGATAACCTGCTTCTTTTCCGCTGTATGCAGGTGGCGCGGCGGTTGGGTCCAAGGCGTCCGAATGTGCGCTTCTTCTGCAACATCTCCTCCGCCTCGCTCAATGACGAGGAATTTTTTCCACAATTCATTGACTTCATGCTTTCCAACTACAAGCTCGCCGACCGCATGGTCTTCGAATTCGCCCAGACCGATGTGCAGAACATGGATGGCAATGTGGAGCGCAGTTTGTTGAGGCTTGGCGAAAACGGGTATCGCTTCTCAATGGATCATGTGACGGATTTATCTTTCGATATTCCGCGTCTGGCACAACATTTTTTCAAATATGTCAAAATCGATACAGACGTCCTGCTTGGACAACATGGTGAAATCCTGACCGGGGATCTTAAAGAAGCCATGTCCCGGTTCGATATTGAACTGATCGCAGTCAAAATAGAAAACGAACCCTCTGTTCTGGATGTCCTGGACAACAATATCGACTATGGCCAGGGCTATCTGTTCGGCGAACCCAAGCCCAGCCGCCAGCGATATACCGCGGGCGATGGGGGCGCCGGCCGGCCTAACTGACCCCACTGCCACATTCCAAAAAAATCGCCCCGGTCTGTTGAACGGGGCGGGCACAATGCTCGTTTCGCCGGTAACAGGGTCCGGACCCTAGCTGAACAGGGAATCAATTTCTTCCTGGCTGGTGGTGCGCCCCTTAACCTGCAGCGCGGCATCTTCTTCGCCGCCAGACTTGTCGGTTTCAGTCTCGGTTTTTGCCTCGGTGTCGGTGCCGTTCGCAGGTGCTTCAGCGGCTTCCGGCGCATCCTCTGCCGCGCTGGCTGCTTCCTGCTCGTCAGCACTTTTTTCGACCGGGTCTTCATCTGCCGCCGGGATTTCATCTGCCTGATGGCTATCGGGCGTGTCTTCATCGGCCAACAAGGCATCTATATCACTCTGGCTGGAGGTTCCACCAACATTGGCCACGGGTGCCACGGGTGCATCAATGTCGTCCTGATCGGACTCTTTTCCCCCTTCAAGCAGTGAGTCCACTTCGTCCTGATCGATGCCCTCGCCTGCCAGTGATGGTCCCTGGGCCAAATCATCGCTGGAATGGGCGTTGGGATCGATGCCGTCAACATGGGCGGCTTCTATATGTTCGTCGGTCACACCCATCAAGTCCCGAAGGTCCTTAACGCGCTGTTCAATATGCGACAGGGTCGAGACAACCTTGCTGATGCGCTGTCCGGTAATATCCTGAAATGAGCAGGCCTCGAATATCTGCATCACTGCGGCCTTGATCGGCTCCTTGCCCTCGCTAAGGTCACCCTCCAGCTTGCTTAGTATGTCCTCGGCGGCGGTCATGATCGTATTCGTGGCTTCCTCGGTCTGCTGGACGATAGCGTCCAGTTCCAGCCCGGCGCGTGGAATGCGCGCGTTTTCCAGGTCATGTGGGCTCAGCGCGGCGATTTCCAGCCGTGCATTGCTAATATAATCGGACAACGAGCGACATTCACGATAGATCGACGTGTCGATCGAGCGAAAATAGCTGTCCATTGTGGCGATCAGCACCTCGGTAACCGAGGCCACATCGGCCAGGGACAGCTTCTCGCCCTCGCCTTCGCGAAGATGATCGACAAGCCCGCTGAGCCTGCCCAGAAGCTGTTGCTGCTCCATCAGAAATCTCCGAGAACGGCAGCCATCTTTGATTTAAGCGTAGCCGCATTGAACGGCTTCACGATGTAATTATTAACCCCCGCCTTCTTGGCGGCAATGACGTTATCTGTTTTCGATTCGGCGGTAACCATGATGAAGGGAGTTGCTTTCAGTTGGGCATCGGACCGGACTTCCTTCAGAAGCTCGTATCCGGTCATCGGCTCCATATTCCAGTCCGATATCACCAGCCCATAGTTCTTACCGCGCATTTTTCCCAAAGCTTCGGCCCCGTCGGCGGCCTCATCCACATTGTCAAAACCAAGCTGTTTCAAGAGGTTGCGGATTATCCGTAGCATCGTCTTATAGTCATCGACGATGAGGACATTCATCGAGAGATTTACAGCCATCTTTTTTCTTCCACCTGAATCTGATACGCACAACCCCCGTCGCGGTACATAATTGCACATTGCCCATGAGGCAATTGTTAGAAACTAAGCTGTATGCGGTGAAAAAATGGTTAACGTTGAGGTCAGCTTTCCTGTCTTGCCGGACAATTATATTGCGTCCTTTTCTTGCCCGGCGTGGCGCTCCCACCATATAGTTCCCTGCGAAGGCTCGGCACGGCTGCAGAGCAAGTTTCGCGCTAATCGGGATTGACCGGCAATGCAGATTTTTCGACACGCGACCCGCCTTTCCAAAGACTGCCGCAACAGCGTTGCCGCGCTGGGCAATTTTGACGGCTTCCATCGTGGTCATCAGGCTATCGTTGGCGAGGCCGGGCGCATTGCGCGCAGCAGCTCGCGCCAGCTTGCGGTCTTTACGACAGAGCCGCACCCTCGCAGCTTTTTCTCCAGCGGCGGTGATCGGTTCCGGCTGACGCCGTTTCGGGAGCGCGCTCATCTGCTTGAAGAATTTGGCGTCGACCTGATGTTTGTACTGCCATTCGACCAAGCCCTGTCGGAAACTGGCGCCGAAACTTTCATCACCAATATTTTAGCCCGCGACCTCGGAATTTCCCACGCTGTCATTGGCTATGATTACCGCTTTGGCCAGGGCCGGGGCGGCGATGCTGCGCTGCTTCGCGCTGTGGGCAAGGACTGCGGGATAGGGGTCAGCGTTGTCGAGCCCGTCTCGGTAGGTGTTGAAGGCTCGGCGGGAGAAATATATTCGTCAACCCTGGTCCGCGACGCCTTACGGGCCGGCGGAGCACGCCGCGCCGCCGCTCTTCTTGGCCATTGGTGGACCGTGAATGGCCGCATAATCGAGGGCGACAAGCGCGGTCGGACCATTGGTTTCCCCACTGCCAACATGACGCTGGGGGAATCCTTAGTGCCGGCGCACGGTGTGTATGCCGTTCGCGTCACCCTGGAGGGGCAATTCGCGGGCGAACCGCTGGAAGGTGTGGCCAACGTAGGGCGCAGACCTACCTTTGGTGACGCCGGCATATTGCTGGAAGTGCATCTCTTTGATTTCGACGAAGATATTTATGGCCAGCACCAGGCCGTAGAACTGGTTGGGTTCATTCGCCGCGAGCGCAAATTCGACGGCATAGACGCCCTGAAAGAGCAGATCGCCAAGGACTGCAAGGTGGCAGAGCGTATTCTTGCCGACCCCGAAAATGCGCGCTCGCGCTTTGATCCGCCGACCCTGAACCGCTATCTGGAAATGTTCCCCGATCCCCAGGGGGTGGGCTGAGGCGGAACGGCCCGAACCTCGCGCTCCGGCCTGATTTCAGTCTCGACAGGTCGGATCGTGCTTGATACAAGCGCTTCCATGATGGTAATCGCCACAGTCCGAATTATCACCCCGGCTCTCTGCTGAGCGCCGGACTGCAAGCTGTTCCCCAAACGATTGCCATTTTTGCGAGCGCCTAGCTCCATATTCGAGAGCGCCTAGCCGATGTCTAGCGATTACCGATCAACTTTATTTTTGCCCCGGACCGACTTTCCCATGAAAGCCAGCCTGCCCAAGCGGGAGCCCGAAATGCTCGCCCGCTGGGAGGAAATGGACCTGTATAGCTTGTTGCGTGCCGACGCCAAGGGCCGCGAGACCTTCATTTTTCACGATGGTCCGCCCTACGCCAATGGCGATATCCATCTGGGCCACGCGATGAACAAGATACTGAAGGACGTGATTGTCCGGTCACAGCAGATGACCGGCAAGGACGCGCCCTTCGTGCCGGGTTGGGATTGCCATGGTCTGCCCATTGAATGGAAAATCGAGGAAAAATACCGCAAAGCCGGGAAAAACAAGGACGAGATCCCGGTTATGGAATTTCGCCAGGAATGCCGGGATTTCGCTGCCAGGTGGATAGACATCCAGCGTGCGCAATTCAAGCGGCTGGGCATCGCCGCTGATTGGGAAAATCCCTACACCACAATGGCTTATGCCGCCGAGGCGCGGATCGTATCGGAACTGCTGAAATTTGCCATGGATGGCTCGCTGTACCGTGGTTCCAAGCCAGTCATGTGGTCGGTGGTCGAAAAAACCGCCCTGGCCGAAGCCGAGGTCGAATATCACGACAAGACTTCAACCATTATCGATGTTGCCTTCCCGGTGGTTAAGACCGACCTGCCGGACATGGAAGGGGCCAGGGTCGTGATATGGACCACGACGCCATGGACCATTCCCGGCAACCGCGCCGTGGCTTACGGCGACGACATTGATTATGTCCTGATAGAGGTGACCGAAGTGGCCGAGGGCGCGTCGCTTCAACCGGGGCAAAAGCTGGTTATGGCCGAAGCCCTGGTGGGGGAATTGTCCGAGCGCGCCGGTATTGTCGCCAGCAAGATTGCCGCCCGTCTTAAGGGTGAGGATTTGTCCCGGACCGTTTGCGCGCATCCCTGGCGCGGCCAGGGATACGATTTCGATGTGCCGCTGATTTCCGCCGACCATGTGACGGTGGAAGCAGGCACCGGCCTGGTGCATACGGCGCCCGGCCATGGCGTGGAGGATTACGAGGCGGGCCGGAAAGTTGGCCTGGAAGTGCCCTTCACCGTCGACGATGGCGGGCTCTTTTATGACCATGTGCCGCTGGTCGCCGGCCAGCATGTTTACAAGGCCGATGCCCGGGTTTGCGAATTGCTGGAGGAGGCGGGCGCGCTTTTGTCCAGCGGCAAGCTGACCCATTCCTATCCCCATTCCTGGCGCTCGAAGGCGCCGCTTATCTACCGTAATACGCCCCAGTGGTTCATTTCCATGACCACTTGCGGGCTGCGCGACAAGGCGCTGGAGGCAATCGATACTGTTCGCTGGGTGCCGGAGCGCAGCAAGAACCGCATCCGCGTCATGGTTGAAACCCGCCCTGACTGGGTAATATCGCGCCAGCGCGCCTGGGGCGTTCCGATCACGGTTTTCACCCATAAGGAAAGCGGCGAAATACTTCGCGACGAGGCGGTCAACAGAAGAATTGTCGAAGCGGTCAGCGCCGGTGGTGCCGATGCCTGGTATTCCGCTGATCCCGCCGAATTTCTGGGCAGCGACTACAGCGCAGAAGACTACGAGCAAGCCACGGATATCCTGGATGTGTGGTTTGATTCCGGTTCGACTCATGCTTTTGTGCTGGAAGACCGGGAGGATCTGACCGCGCCTGCCGACCTTTACCTGGAGGGCAGCGACCAGCATCGCGGCTGGTTCCAGTCAAGCCTGCTGGAAAGCTGCGCAACGCGCGGTCGCGCACCCTACAAAGCGGTGCTGACCCACGGGTTCTTTCTCGATAGTTCGGGGAAGAAAATGTCGAAATCCCAGGGCAATGCCTTCGCGCCGGCAAAAATTCTGGATCAGCACGGGGCCGATATTCTGCGGCTGTGGGTGGTCTCCACCGATTATTTCGAGGATGTGCGGATCGGCGACGAGATTCTCAGCGGACAGATCGACGCCTACCGGAAAATGCGCAACACCATGCGCTACCTGCTGGGCAACCTGGCTGATTTCGAAGACGCCGAGATACTGGATTACGACCAGTTACCGGAACTGGAGCGCTGGGTGCTGCATCGCCTGCATGCGCTGGACAAGTTGATCCGCGCCAAGGTTGCCGACTTTGATTACAAGCCGATTTACCAGGCGCTTTACAATTTTTGCATCGTCGACCTGTCGGCGCTTTATTTCGACATTCGCAAGGATTGCCTCTACTGCGACCCGAAAATGTCGCCGCGCCGCCGCGCCGCCCGCACCGTGCTGGATCGGGTTTTCCACCATCTCAGCGCATGGCTGGCGCCAATTCTGGTCTTTACCGCCGAGGAAGCATGGCAGGCCCGTTTTGGCGACACGCGGAGCAGCGTCCATCTCCAGCAGTTTCCCGAAGCCCCCGACCACTGGCGGGACGATGCGCTGGCTGAAAAATGGCAGAATGTGCGTGCCCTCAGGCGCGTGGTTACCGGGGCGCTGGAGGTCGATCGCCGCGAAAAGCGCATTGGCTCGTCGCTTCAGGCCCTGCCCACGGTCTATGTTGCGGATCAGGCTTATATAGATGCCCTGCGGGGGCTCGATCCGGCGGAGATATTTATTACCTCTGGCGCTGAAATTGTAGAGGGCGCGCCGGGCGAAACGGTCTTTACATTGGATGATGTGCCAGGCGTTGGCGTTGCCAGCGCCCTGGCCCAGGGCGAAAAATGCGGACGCTGCTGGATGGTGCTGCCTGAAGTGGGTACGCTGCAGGGCCATGGCGATTTATGCGGGCGCTGCGCTGAGGCCGTTGAAGCCTGCGCCGATTTCCGGGTTGAGGATTCGGCGTGACGGAGCTAAGGCGCCTTGGCTTTCTGCTGGTACTGGGCGTTTTTCTCGCTGACCGGCTGAGCAAATGGTGGATTGTTGAAGTCTATGACCTGCCGGCGCGGGGCAGCGTACCCGTATTGCCATTCCTGGACCTCAGCATGGTTTGGAACCAGGGCATGTCCATGGGGCTTTTCCGGGCGGACAGCGATGCGGCGCGCTATGCGCTGATTGCGGTGACCGGGGCCGTCGCCATTGGCCTGGCAATCTGGATATGGCGCGCAAAAGAGAAATTTCTGGTTCTCGCCCTTGGCTTGGTGGTTGGTGGCGCTGCGGGAAATATCTGGGACAGATTCGCATATGGCGCGGTGGCGGATTTTATCCATCTCCACGCGCTGGGATATTCCTTTTTTGTATTTAATCTGGCGGATAGCGCGATCAGCATCGGCGTTGCAATGCTGCTATGGGACGCCTTGCTCTCGACACAAAAAACGAATACATAGGGTCGTCCGCACCAAGGCAGACGAAGAAACAAGCTCTGGTGAAAACGAGGCAGGGGAGCTTTCGGCACTTGAAAATGAGTACAACCAACTTGAAAATCAGGCCACAAATGGTCGCGGTTGCCGTTCTTGCGGCGCTTTCTCTGGGCGCCTGCAGTTCGCTGTCCAAGCTTGCCGGGAACAGCAAGAATCCACCAGACGAGTTCAAGATCGTCAATAAGCCGCCGTTGGTAATGCCGCCGGACTTCAATTTGCGTCCGCCCCGCCCCGGCGCGCCCGAGCCACAGAATCTGTCACCCACCGTGCAGGCGATCAGTGCTCTTTTCCCTGGCCGCACCACTTTGCCGCCACCCGCTTCAGCGGGGGAAAATGCGCTGCTGAAGACGCTTGGCGCGGGAGGGGCGTCTGCCAATATTCGCTCTAACGTCGGCGATGATACGACGCTGATCGTGGAAAAAGGCGCCCTGTTGCGGGATTTGCTGACCGCGGAAGAGCGAGAGGGTTCACCGGATGGCTCCAGCGTCGAGCGCATCAGTTCCGAGCCGCTTGATTAAGACGGTACCTGACCTCAAAATCACTTCAATCTGTTCTGACTATTTATAGGCGCGCCCGCGTCTGGTATCCTGCCCGCTGTTGATATTGCGAGGTGCCCTGTGACCATTCGGCTGCTGCCAGAAGAAACACGAAACCGCATTGCCGCCGGCGAAGTCGTCGAGCGGCCGGCCAGCGCCGTCAAGGAATTGGTGGAAAACGCCATTGACGCCGGCGCGCGCCGGATAGACGTGGTGCTGGAAGAGGGCGGGTGCCGGCTGATTTCGGTTACCGACGACGGCAGCGGCATGACCCGCGAGGATATGGACCTGTGCCTGGAACGTCATGCGACCTCCAAGTTGCCCAATGACGACTTGCAAAATATTGCGACGCTTGGTTTTCGTGGAGAAGCGCTGCCTTCGATCGCATCGGTCAGCCGCTTTCGCATAATCAGCCACGCAAAAGGGTCGGGCGAAGCCTGGTCCATAGAGGTTGATGCCGGGCGGAAGTCGCCCCTCGCACCGGCGGCGCTGGGTGCAGGTACGCGGGTAGAGGTGCGCGACCTTTTCCACGCAACGCCGGCGCGGCTGAAATTTCTCAAGGCGGAACGAACCGAGCAAAGTCATGCGGTTGACGTGGTGCGGCGTCTGGCCATGGCGCATCCGGGTATCGGCTTTACTCTGCGAAGCGGGGCGCGCAGCATAATCAAGCTGGCCCCAGAGGCCGGCGAGCCCGTAGCGGCGCGCGCGGCGCGCCTGCAGGCCATTTTGGGCCGGGATTTTGTCGAGAACGCGCTGGTAATAGATGCCGAGCGCGAGGGCCTGCGGCTGACCGGCATGGCCAGCCTGCCCACTTATAACCGGGGTAGCGCCCGGCACCAGTATCTCTTCGTCAATGGCCGCCCGGTCAGCGACCGGCTTTTTTGGGGCGCCGTGCGCGGGGCCTATGCCGATTTTCTGGCTCGCGCCCGGCACCCGGTGCTGGCGTTGTTTCTGGAGGTGCCGCCGGGCTCGCTGGACATTAATGTTCATCCCGCCAAGGCCGAAGTTCGCTTTGCCGATGCCGGGCTGGTGCGCGGCCTGATTGTCGCGTCGCTGCGGCATGCGCTGGCCGAGGCCGGGCACCGCTCTTCAACCACCATCGCACAGGCGGCACTGGGCGCCGCACGGCCGGGCTTCGTGGGCTCTGCGATGCCCTATGCCGCCAGTGGCACATCAGCGTCGTTGCGGGGTGCTGGTCTGGGTGAGCCGGTCGCTGGGGGCTATGAGGCCAGCAGCGATTCCCGCCAATTCAACCTTGCTCAGGGTGGAGAAATGCTGCCGCCCGGTGCCCGCGACACGCAGGGCGAAATTACGAATCCCGCGCTGCAGGACTTTCCACTGGGCGCCGCCCGGGCGCAATTGCATGAGACATATGTGATCTCGCAGACCCGTGACGGGCTGATTATTGTCGACCAGCATGCGGCCCATGAACGCCTGGTCTATGAGAAAATGAAACGCGCCGTGGCAGGAGACGGCGTGCCGCGCCAGACTCTGTTGCTGCCTGAAGTGGTTGATATGGACGAAGCCGCGACCGACCGGCTGGTGGAGCGCAAGGACGAGCTTCGGCGCCTGGGTCTGGTGATCGGCGCCTTCGGGCCCGGCGCGGTTATTGTTCGCGAAGTTCCGGCAATTCTTGGCCATTGCGATATCAAGGCGCTGATCCGCGACCTGGCTGACGATCTGGCGGAAATGGACCAGACCCAAAGCCTGGAAGAGCGGTTGAACGAGGTCAGCGCGACAATGGCTTGTCACGGCAGCGTGCGGGCCGGTCGGCGGCTGACCGCGGACGAGATGAACGCCCTGCTGCGTGAGATGGAGGCGACGCCCCATTCGGGACAATGCAACCACGGCCGCCCGACTTATGTGGAGCTTAAACTCGCCGATATTGAAAAGCTGTTTGGCCGGCGCTAGTGAGGACAGTATTTTTCGGAAGATCTGTTAGCCGCACCGCCGGCCAACGAGATGCCGCCCCCAATTAACGGTCGGTGGTAGAGCTATTCTGCGATTTCGTAGCTGGTCGCCGGATGTCCGCAGAGGGTGAGTGCGGCCCCGCCGGGGCCTCCAAGAGGCTCTTTCTCCAGAATGTTGTTCAGTTCTGAAATAGCGATTTTCAGATGCAGGGCGCACCATCCCATGTCCGCGTCTTTCGTATCCTGCAACAGATAAACCAGGCAGTTTTTCAGTGCCGCCGCCTTGGCAACATTTGCTTCGCAAGTGGTGCTTCCATCCATGACGCCGCGCTCCGCTAATTTGTATCCGGTACTGCACAACCTGTTGACATTAAAGCAAATCTATACGCGTCCTGCGGGAAATACAATAACTGGCTGAGATTCTTTCCTAAATACTACCAATGCGGGTATCGTTGATTAACGCCTGTCAGGCCACTTCCGCGAGCAGGAAAATGACCTGGCTGTCACCCTGAACACGGCGGTCGCCGACCTTGTACCCCGCAGGGATTTCCAGCAGTTCATCTGCGCCGGCCTCCAGCACAACAAGCGTACCATGGCGTAGCCAGCCTGCCTGCTGCAGCGCTTCCAGGGCGGCTTCACCAAGACCGCGACCGTAAGGGGGGTCCATCAGGACCAGGTCCAGCGCCGCCTCGAGCGGAGGCAATTTCCTCGCATCGCCCTCTATGACCTGCGCTTTGTCGGCAATTCCCAATGTCTGCAGGTTGCGGGATACTAGGTCACGCCCGGCGGTGTGCTTTTCAACAAAGACAACATGCGCCGCGCCGCGCGACAGGGCCTCAATCCCCATGGCGCCGCTGCCGGCAAATATATCAGCGACCCTGGCCCCCACCAGATGGTCCGGCCATCTATGGGCCAGGATATTGAAAATGCTTTCGCGCAGGCGATCGCTGGTGGGGCGCGTCTCCTTGCCCTTTGGCGTGTGAAGGCGCCTGCCCTTGTGGGTGCCGGCAATGACGCGCACCGGCTAACTCCTTTTTCTGCCCCTGGACCCGGCGGATCCAGCGGGTTTGACGCGCAGTGTTTTGCGTGGATGCGCTGATTGGCGTTGCGGGTTTCGCGAACCCCTCGTGCTTCGGGGGCCTTTCGGGCCTTGAGAGCGTTTCGCGTTCGCCTTGAAACTCGTTCTGGGCTTTGGCTTCGCCTTCGCCCATGCTTTGGCTGATCCGACCAGGCTTTCGGGAAAAAAGGACCGCAATGCCGCCGCCGGCACTTCATCGACTTCCCCCCCGGCCAGGTTACCCAATTCCAGCGGGCCGTATGCGGTGCGAATCAACCGCGTTACCTTCAGGCCCAGAGCCTCCAGAACGCGTCGCACCTCGCGGTTCTTACCCTCTCTCAGGCCCATTTCCAGCCAGGCATTACTGCCCTGCTGCCGCTCAAACCTGGCCTCGATAGGGCCATATTTAATCCCTTCAACGGTGATGCCCTTTGACAGAGCCTTGAGCCGCGCTTCGTCGACGGTGCCATGAACGCGTACACGGTAGCGGCGCTTCCAGCCGGTCTTGGGCAGTTCCATCCAGCGCGCCAGGGCGCCGTCGTTGGTCAGGATCAGCAGGCCTTCGCTGTTGATGTCCAGCCGCCCGACCGAGAGCACCCGCGGCAGGCTGTCCGGTAAAGCGCCGAATACTGTCTTCCGCCCCTCGGGGTCGCTGTTCGTGGTGACCAGTCCGCGCGGTTTGTTGTAGCGCCACAGCCGCGATGGCTCGCGCGCCCCTACCGGTTTACCGTCCACGGCAATACCCGTGGTGTCTGTGACCAGCGTGACCGGCGTATCCACCAGCTCGCCGTTCAGCGTGATGCGCCCGTCGCCAATCATGCGTTCGACTTCGCGGCGCGACGCCACGCCGGCCCGCGCCAGAACCTTGGCGATGCGTTCGCCCTTCCGGTCGCTGTCCTGATTGTTTTTTTCCGCTGTCATGGGCGCACCATAAGGGCGGGGCAGGGCGCAGGCAATCCATTGAAATTGCCGGCAGCGAGAAATGCCCCCTTGATATTACGCGCTGACTTTCTCATCTTGCTGCGGTGAGAAAGCAAAAAGCATCAGCAATGGACCAGGCGCTGGATCAGGCGCGCGCCGCCGCTGGCCGCGGCGAAGTGCCGGTGGGCGCGGTTATCGTCGATGGCGCGACGGGAGCCGTTCTGGCGGCTCAGGGGAATCGTGTGCTGGAGCATAAAGACCCCAGCGCCCATGCGGAAATGCTTGTCATTCGCCAGGCCGCCGGGAAAATTGCCAACGAGCGGCTGGATGGCTGCGATATTTACGTGACGCTGGAGCCCTGCCCGATGTGTGCGCAGGCAATTTCCTTCGCCCGGCTGCGGCGCCTCTATTACGGCGCTGCAGATCCCAAGGGCGGCGGCGTGGCCCATGGGCCGCGCATTTTTTCCCAACCTACCTGCCATCACCGGCCCGAGATTCTGGACGATATATCGGCCCGCGAAGCAGGCAATATATTGCGAGATTTTTTCAAGGACCGGCGCTAAGATAAGGCCATGGATGATCTTTCCCCGATCGACTATTTGTCCAGCCTCCTTCTTGAGGGCTGGCAATGGGTCGATGAAAAAGTCCTGACATACGAAACTCTTGGCCAGCTTGGCGTCGTGGCCCTGCTGGTTGCCACCGCCTTCGTGTTTTCCGGGCGGCTCAAGAAGGCGGCGGGCTCCCTATCGGGGCAGTCCCCCGCATTCGAGCGGGCAGAGACCTATATGCGCCCGCTCTACATGCCGCTGCTGGCTCTGGTCCTGCTGCTGGCGACCACGATCATGGGTCGCGCTCTCGGGTTTCCGGCCCAGGTTTTTGATATCGCTTCAAGCCTGCTGACCGCATGGATCGTTATCCGGCTGGCCGCCAACCTGATCCGCAACCGGCCCGTTGCGCGTATTGTTGCCCTGATCGTCTGGTCGATCGCGGCCCTGGAAATATTTACGCTGCTTGATCCGGTCATTGAAGCCCTGGACAATGCTTCAATCCAGGTGGGCGACGGCGAGGTCACGGCCTACGATTTTATCTGGGGTGTCGCCTCGTTTGTTATCCTCATCTGGCTGGCAATCCTGGCCTCCGGTCTGGTGGATTCGCGGCTGCAGAAATCCAAAATTGTTACGCCTTCGGCGCAAGTGCTGATCGGCAAAGTCATCAAGATATTCCTCATAACCATCGCCTTTCTGATAGCGCTGAATTCGACCGGAATTGATTTAACCGCCCTGGCGGTGTTCAGCGGCGCGCTGGGTGTCGGTCTGGGGTTTGGCCTGCAGAAGGTGGTATCGAATTTCATCAGCGGCATGATCCTGTTGCTCGACCGCTCCATCAAGCCCGGTGACGTCATTGAGATTGGCGATACCTACGGATCCATCAACGCACTGGCTGCGCGATACACGTCGGTCATCACGCGCGACGGAACGGAATACCTGATTCCCAATGAGGACATGATTACCCAGCAGGTGATCAACTGGACTCATTCCCACTCCAACATTCGCCGCCGCATCCCAATAAGTGTCAGCTACGGTTCTGATCTGCGGCGCGCCATGGATATCATGAATGAGGCGGCGCAAAAGCAGACGCGCGTGCTGAAATATCCCGAGCCAAGATCGCTGCTCAAGGGGTTTGGCGACAACGGCGTCGATCTGGAACTCAGGATGTGGATTTCCGATCCGCAGAATGGTGTGTCCAATGTCTCAAGCGACGTGATGCTGGAGATTTGGGACAAGTTCCATGAAGAGGGGATCGAGTTCCCCTTCCCGCAGCGGGTCATTCATTATGCGGATGGAAAGAAAGCCCAGCCCGACAAATAGACGCATCCATGTCCCTGGGCATGATCCCGGGCCGGAACGCCGGACCCGCGATCCTCATGTTTTTCCGATTATCTTTTCCGCTTCCGCCCAGGCGGCCGCAGCCATGGGTTCGGTCAGCGCGCCCTGCATTTCCGCGTATTTGCTGGTGGCGGTGCCGCGCTTCACCCGGCCGAGAATACCGTGCAGGATCCCCGCCAGCCGGAACAGGTTGAAGGCGATGTAATAATCCATGTCGGGAATGCCGTCGCGGCCTGTGCGCCGGCAATAGGCGGCGACATATTCTTTCTCCGACGGAATTCCCAGCGCCTGCAGATCAAGACCCGCCATGCCGGAAAACATATGTGGGGCCAGTCGGTACTGCAGGCAGTTGTAAGAGAAATCCGCCAACGGATGGCCCAGCGTCGAAAGCTCCCAGTCGAGAATGGCGATAACGTGGGGCTCGGTGGGGTGGAAGATCATATTGTCGATGCGGAAGTCGCCATGGACGATGCCACATTCGTCGCCCGGCGGAATGTTCTCGGGCAGCCATTCGATCAGCCGGTCCATGGCGTCAATACGCCCCGCTGCCTCGTCCTCCAGATATTGCCGGGACCAGCGGGAAATCTGGCGGGCGAAATAATTTCCCGGTCTGCCGTAATCCCCCAGCCCGATCGCCTGGTAATCGACCCCGTGCAGCCGCGCTATGGCTTCGTTCATGCCATCCATCAGGTCGGCGCGCTCACCTTTCTCGGCGCTGCTTAGCTCGGGATCCCAAAAAATACGCCCTTCGACGAAATCCATCAGGAAGAAGACGCTGCCCGTAATGCTCTCGTCGTCGCACAGGGCATAGGTGCGCGGCACCGGCACATCGGTATCACCCAATGCGGTCATGACCCGGTATTCGCGGTCCACGGCGTGGGCGGATTTGAATAACTTGCCCGGCGGCTTGCGGCGCAGCACAGTGCGCCGCCCGTTGGCGTCGGTGATCCGGTAAGTGGGGTTGGACTGTCCGCCGCGGAATTGTTCAATTTCTATGGGCGCGCGAAAGCCTTCCACATGCTCTGCCATATAGGCTTCCAATGGCCCTGCCTCGAAGGCTAGGGCCTCGCGCACCGGCATGACGCCGGAAAATCTCTCCTGCCGCTCGCTCATGTCTTTCCTGCTTCGCGCTCTATAGCCCGCCAACCAATGTCGCGCCGGCAAAATCCCTCCGCCCAGTCGATCTTGTCGACCGCTTCATAGGCGCGCTGTTGGGCCTTGGTGACGTTGGCGCCCAGGGCAGTTACGTTGAGCACGCGGCCGCCGCTGGCGAGAATATCATCGCCTTCACGCCTGGTGCCGGCGTGGAAAATCTCGATGTCTTCATCCGCCGAGGCTTCCGCCAGATCGCCTATGCGGCTGCCTTTCCCGTAGGAACCGGGATAGCCCCTGGCCGCCATCACCACACTGACAGCGGCCTCCTCGCGCCAGCGCAGGTCGAAATTATCCAGCACACCATCCACCGAGGCCAGCATGGCCGGCACAATATCCGACATCAGGCGCATCATCAGCACCTGACATTCCGGGTCGCCAAAGCGGCAGTTATATTCGATCAGCTCCGGGCCCTTTTCGGTGATCATCAGCCCGGCATAGAGCACGCCCTTGAAGGGATGCCCCGCTGCGGCCATGGCTTGAACCGTGGGCAATATGATTTCGTCCATGACCCGCTGGCAGAGGGCCTCGGTCATGACCGGCGCCGGGGAATAGGCGCCCATGCCACCGGTGTTGGGCCCCACATCACCGTCGCCGACGCGCTTGTGATCCTGAGCGGTGGCCATGGCCAAGGCATTTGCGCCATCGACCAGCGCGAAAAAGCTGGCTTCTTCGCCCTCCAGAAACTCCTCTACCACCACCTCGGCGCCGGCCTCGCCAAAACGCCCGGCAAACATCTCGTCGATGGCCTTTTCTGCCTCCTCGATGCTTTCGGCTATTATCACGCCCTTGCCCGCGGCCAGACCGTCGGCCTTGATAACAATTGGCGCGCCCATATCACTGGCAAAAGCCTTGGCGCTGACCGCGTCGGTGAAGCGCCCATAGGCGGCGGTGGGAATATTGTTGCTGGCGCAGAGGTCCTTGGTGAAACCTTTCGAGCCCTCAAGCTGCGCCGCATATGCGGAAGGGCCGAACGCCTTTATTCCCGCATCGTCCAGCCGGTCGACCAGTCCCGCCACCAGCGGCCCTTCAGGCCCGACAACCACCAGGCCGATATCCCGGTCCCGGCAAAAGGCAATGACGGCGTCGGCGTCGCCGCTGTCCAGCTCCAGGCATTCCGCCACCTGAGTGATGCCGCCGTTGCCCGGCGCGCAAAAAAGCCGGTCAGTCAGGGGCGAGGCGGCAATGGCCCAGCACAGCGCATGTTCGCGGCCTCCCGATCCGATCACCAGGATATTCACCTGTTGCGGTCCTTCCCTTTGATAATCCGCTCTGGCCTTTGATATTCCGCTCTGGCCTTGGCCGCGCTCTCTTGTATCATAGGCGCGTGCAGGGGCAAGCGCGCCCGTCCATGCCCAGCGAGAGCGAGACCAAAAATTGCCGGAAACCGTACAGAATATTCACGAATATACGGTCAGCGAGCTGTCCGCCGTGCTCAAACGCACGGTTGAGGAAAGCTTTTCCTATGTGCGGCTGCGGGCGGAGATTTCCGGGTTCAAGCGGGCCGCGTCCGGGCATCTTTATATGTCCTTGAAGGATGACAAGGCGGTGATCGATGGCGTCTGCTGGCGTGGCAACGCCGGGCGGTTGGGGTTCAACCCCGAGGATGGCCTGGAGGTCGTTTGCAGCGGCAAGCTCACCACCTATCCCGCGCGCTCCAAATATCAACTGGTGATCGAGCATATGGAGCCGGCTGGCGCTGGCGCGCTGATGGCGTTGCTGGAAGAGCGCAAGAAAAAGCTCGCCGCCGAGGGGCTGTTCGACGAGGCCGGCAAAAAGCTCATCCCCTATCTGCCCACGGTGATCGGCGTTATCACCTCGCCCACCGGCGCGGTGATCCGCGATATCCTGCACCGCTTGGCCGATCGTTTTCCGCGCCGGGTCATCCTGTGGCCGGTCAGGGTTCAGGGAGAGGGGGCGGCAGAGGGCGTGGCGGCGGCGATTGCCGGATTTAACGCCCTGGCACCGGATGGTGACATTCCGCGCCCCGACCTGTTGATCGTGGCCCGCGGCGGCGGCAGCCTTGAGGATCTATGGGTTTTCAATGAAGAGATTGTGGTTCGCGCCGCGGCGGCCAGCGAAATTCCACTGATCTCGGCGGTAGGGCATGAGACCGATACGACCCTGATCGATTATGCCAGTGACCGGCGTGCGCCGACGCCCACGGCGGCGGCTGAAATGGCGGTCCCGGTACTGGCCGACCTCAAATACACGCTTGGTGACCTGGAAAACCGGATGGTCAGGGGCCGGGCGCGGCTGTTTGAGCGGCTGGCTGAACGGATCAGCGGCCTGGCGCGGGGATTGCCCAACCCGCGCGATATACTGGGGATGGCGCAGCAACGGCTGGATGATCTGGCCGACCGGTTGCCGCGCGGTCTGCAAGCTGTCGCTCAGCTCGGCAGCGTGCGGCTGGAACGGGTCGCGGGTGGTCTGTCGCCCGGTCTGCTGAGACAGAGCGTGGCTCTGAAGGGTGAGCAAATGGGCGGGCTCGCCAGCCGGCTGCATCGCGCCTTCGATACCGGCATGATCGCGGTAGGGCGCAAGCTGGAGGCGCTTTCCCGGATATTAGAGAGCATGAGCCACCAGCGTGTTCTTGAGCGGGGATTCGCGCTGGTATACGCCGCCGCGGGTGAGGCGATCACTTCCGCCGCGGGGGCTTCGCCCGGCGACGACATTGACATTACCTTTGGCGACGGCCATATGGGCGCGAGGGTGACGGGCGGTTCCGCAGAGGCTAAGATGCGGCGGAAGACAAAGGCCAGATCGAAGCCGAAGAAACAAGCGGATTCCGGCGGAAAACAGGGACAATTATTTTGATTGGCAGTGGCAGTGGCAGTGGCAGGGAAGCGAAGCTTCGTTATCTGGACGCGAGCATTGATATACTCAGCGAGGGGGATCATGTGATTTGCGCTGTTTCCGGCGATCATATTCACCTGAGCCAGCTGCGATACTGGTCTGTTGAGCGCCAGGAGCCTTATGCTTCGGCGAAAATCGCCTCTGAGCGGAATACTGCGCCGCGAAATGATGACGAATCCCAGGCGGGATAGGGCGGAATTGCCCCACTGTCGCCGCAATCCCTGACCAATCTGCGCCGGCTGAATAGTTGCCCGGAGCCGGATGAAACATTTGCCCAGTATTCCCGGAAAAATTCTCTCCATGGCGCTGATGCTGCTGGCATTTGCGGCCACTGGTTCTGCCTGGTCCATGGACCTGGAAGGCTCGCTGATCCAAGGCGGCATGGTGCGCGGACATGTGGCGCCGGGCACCCGGGTTGAAGTTGACGGCAAAGAAATTATGGTCGGCCCGGGCGGAGAATTCGTCTTTGGTCTGGGCAGGGATGCGCCGGTTTCGACTATCATTCGCACCATCGACCCCGAGGGAAACGAAGAGACCCGCAAGCTCAGCATTGCCCCCCAGACTTACGATATAGAGCGGGTCGACGGCCTGCCGCCACGCACGGTTACTATTCCGCCGGAAGAGAAAGCCCGCCGTGCGCGCGAGCGCGGCATGGTGGGTAAGGCCCGGGGCAGCATGAGTGGCCGGCTGGATTGGCAGGGGATGTTCGCCTGGCCCGCCAAGGGCCGCGTGTCGGGCGTTTACGGATCGCAGCGCGTTCTGAACGGCAAGCCGCGCACCCCGCATTATGGGCTGGATGTGGCGGCACCGGTGAATACGCCAGTGCGCGCGCCGCAGGCCGGACGCATTGTTCTGGCCCAGCCTGATTTTCTACTGGAAGGCGGGATCATCATCATCGATCATGGCTTCGGTATTTTTTCGACGCTGTTTCATCTGCAATCCGTAGATGTTGCTGTCGGCGATCTGGTTGACAAGGGCGCCCATATCGGCGGTGTAGGCGCCAAGGGCCGGGCCAGTGGCCCGCATGTGGACTGGCGCGTAAACTGGAATAATGTACGCCTCGATCCGCTTTTGCTGGTCGATGGTCTGCCCGACCAATGACAAGGCAAGAGCCAGGACAAGAGCCAGGACAAGTGCCAGAACAAGGAAAAATTATGCTGATCAGGTTTTCAATAATTGCGGGGGCGACATTGCTGTGGTCCGGTCTCATGGCCACCGGGACACCGGCATTCGCACAGGATGCGGTTTTCACCCTTGAGGGCGACGTCACGCTCAAGAGTGATTACGATTTCCGGGGAATTTCGCGGTCCGACAAGAATATTGCGCTGCAGGGCGGGGTAGACCTGGTGCACAATTCAGGACTGTATCTGGGTGTATTCGCATCTACAATTGACGATCCCTTTGGCCATGACGTTGAGTTCGAAAGCCATATTGGCTATGGCACATCGAGCGGGGCGTATGATCTGGATTTTCGTCTGAACTGGGACAGCTTCCACGGTAACGGCGATTCCAGCGGATATCTGGAGTTCCAGGGCTCGGTCAGCCGCGATTTCGGGCTGGCCTATATAACGGGCGGATTGTCTTTCACACCGGATGATCGCGAATTCGGCGACGGGCGCTCTGTTTACTTTTTCGGCGAGGCGGACATGCCGTTGCCGCTGCCCAATCTGCCGCCGGTCTCAGTCGCTTTCCATCTGGGCCATGAGAACTTCGAAGGAGGTTTCGCTAAATGGGATTGGAGCGCCGCTGTTTTTGCCGAGGTCGTCGATTTCGAGGTGGGCTTGGGATATTACGATACAAATCTGAATAATTTCCGTGGTGCGGACGCCCGCGTCATTTTTTCAATTCGGAAATATTTCTGATTATTCCTTGGCCCGGTTTCCGCGCATTTCCTCCCAGCGCTCCATGGCGGGCTGCAGGCGTTCCAGCATTGGCTCTATCAGCGTTGCCGCGCCGGCAACGATGATCGGATGCATTGGCACAGCACGATTGTATTTCAACCCGGCGCCCTTGCTGTCCACACAGCGCCCACCGGCTTCGCTCAGAATCAAGTCCGCCGCGGCCAGATCCCAATCGGCCTTGGGGCGAATGGTAATGGCCGCATCGCAACGATTGTCGGCAATGAAGGCGAGCCTCAGCGCAAAGGAGTTGATCCGTCGAAAGCTCATTCGGGGCCAGGGAATCGGCCACAGCCGCTTCGAGCAGAAAAAACTCTCCTCGCCCAGCATGCGCATGCCCTCCTGGTCGGGGGCGCTGTCTATCGACAGCGGCAGGCCATTCAACTGGGCGCCATTTCCTTTTACTGCGGCGAAGAAATCCCCGGTGGCAGGCGCATAGACGACCCCGGCCACGGGCTTGTTCGCTTCCAGAAGGGCAACAGCAACCGCGAAATCGGTATCTCCGCGCAGGAAAGCACGGGTTCCGTCTATGGGGTCGACGACCCAGACGCGCTTTTTCTCCAACCGATCGGGTTCGTCTTCACTCTCTTCCGACAGCCAGCCATATTCGGGCCGCGCATCGCGCAATTGCTCTGACAAAAACTGATTAACCGCCAGATCGGCCACGGAGACCGGGTCGCCCTTGGCTTTTTCCCAGGACCGCGGATCCTTGCCGAAATATTCCATGGCGATGTTGCCCGCCGCCCTGACCACATTGCAGATGAGCCTGAAATCTTCCTCGATTTCCTGTGACTGCGATTCCGCACTGCTCACGATCCGGCCACCATCATGCCGTCGATCCTCAGGGTCGGCGCATTGGTGCCGTA